>JAZDEZ010000024.1:0-50115 GCA_043808365.1 Patescibacteria group bacterium | reverse complement strand
TGTACCGAGGAAGCAGGGCATGGGTATGGAAAAGCGGTTTGAGGACCATGGTCATAGGGGCGTACCAATTAAAGCTTTTGCTTTAGTGTACTCCCTTTTCCTATACCCTAAACTGCACACGATGTATCTCATCATGTACAGGGCTTCCTTGACAGGATTTTTGAAAGCACTATACTAGTCCCGCACATGCTCATGGACACATAAACCAAAAAATCGTCCTTTACACTCTTAAGGAGGTGATTTAAGATGGTCGATCAAAATGACGATCAAAAGCTGACTGACTTCGAGCGTTTCATGGCTTCAGTGGAGATTTTTAATACTCAGGTAAACGCCATCCCGCTCGGCGAACTGCTGTGTACCGGCAAGACCCAGTATGAATTTACCGAGGATCATCCAGACGGATTCATGCTGGCCACGTTCACTATCCACCATGATGGCCAGTCACGCCCGACGAATTACACGGGCATGATCAGACTGCTCCGGGCGGCCAGAACCGTTCCTCCGGACCAAGAAGAAAAAACCGGTTCTGAAAACCAAGTCGCGACCATGCTCACCATCGGGTATGTCAACAATAATGGATACCAGGAGCTCAAATTCCCTTTGCGCAACCTGCACCGGCTCATGTCGCATCCGTCCGCCATGGGCAGTCACCGGTTCTGCATCCGGAACAATATCCTCGTCAAGGAAGAAAAAACGCGAAACGATAATTAAGCGCACATGGAGGATCACATGCCGCCATGCCAACCGCCACCTCACGCGTGGCCTAACCCAAAACCAGCCGCCAAAAGCCAGTACGATACTCACCATGTACTGTAAACTAGGCGGCTTTCTTTTTATTCTCACGGTACCGTTTGCGTTAGCGCCGCCCGCCCCGTACAAAAGCGTAGCTTTTTAACGGGGCCCGTATCGTGAAAGGGTATAGTTATTCGGAATTCAAAAAACGCTACCTAAAACGAAAACGATGCGCTTGCCCGCCTCTGGCGGGAGCAGCGATACCGCCACCCGTAAACGCCACCCTTCCTATTGGTACGTCACTGCCTGGTCCTCCGGCACCACGTGCACCCAGGTGTTCCCTCGATTGAAAGACACTTCTGCCCCATTTTCATTAAAGAATACCGTACGGTCAGTCCGTGAATTTTTCTGCCAGGTACCCTTTGTCACCTGCCCGTCAACGAAAATCCACGCCGTACCCGTGCCGCCGACATAGATATCCAACCGGCCTTTGCCGGTATTGTCATACCCCGGCTCGCGGACGAGTTGGACGACAACATTTTTAACGGTAATCTGCTGGCTGGTGTTCTTGTCCAAATGAGGCGCGTTGGCATTGAAACGAAAATACGAATTTGAGGCCTGGTCATATTGGTACCGGACTAAATACGTCTTGCCGGTGGAAAAATTGAATTCAACGGATTTGGCGTCAGCCCCCCGTTCTACCGGTAAAGCTTCGCCCTTGAACAGCCACGAACGGAACGTGGCCGCCTTGTCTAATAGCAATAGATCCCTCAGCGCAAAGTTCATCTTGTCAGACGAGGTGACCAGGTTGTGCGGCGCGCCCTTGGACTTGTCGCGCCAAAAATATTTTCCGTTGCGGGACAGGGCGTCGAGATTATTGATATCCTTATTTTCCCAGATCACAGTCAGGGCTTTCGGGCTGCCGCCGGCATGGGCGTAGAGTGCGGCGTATTCGGACACCCACTCGATATAATACGGCCGGGCTGAACGCACTGGCATGATCTCCGGGATGATTTCAGACGGGTCAAAGACGGCCATGAACCGGGTACTGCCTCCCTCGGCCAGCGTCTCATAGACGACCGCCGCCTGCGACAATCCGCTTTGCGGGCGGGTGGACAGCAAATTTTCGATCATTGCCGCGTATGGCCAGAAATTCGCCTGATCCGGCTTGACCAGGGCGCCGTCCAGCCGCCGTGGCACCAATCCGTTTTCCGCCGTGCTCGCTTCAGGCAATGATTCGCCAGCGGACGCAACGGCCGATGGGCCATTTCCGGCCACCTGCGTCCATCCGTATTCGGCAAAAGCCACGGAAAAAACCGCCAGCAGTCCGATAGCCACCGACAAGAATACCGCCAGGCACATATGCCGGTTCCAGACACGCGCCGGAGCGATCAGCTCCTTTTTGGGCAGCGGGAGTGTTTTCGGCTTTGTCCCGTTAGAAATTAATTTCTTGGCGGGATTATTGTTTTTTTGTTTTATTTTTTGTTTTGGCACGGCTATCGGACAAATTGAAAAAGTTAGTTATACACGATGTTGCGGTCAGTCGGCACCACCTCAACCCAGATCTGGCCGGCATTCAATTCAACCTCGGCGCCAGCCTGGTCATAGAAGCGCGTGCGGTCAGTTTTTGTCTTCCGGTCCCAGGTCCCGATCAGGGTCTGGCCGTCGCGGAAAATAATCGCTTCGCCGCTAGCGACAGTGGCCATGCCCAGGCGTTCCTGGTCGATGAGTTGGGTTTTCACTTTTTGGACGATGACATTCTTGGCCCGGAGGGTGACCTCATTCTTATCCTGGTGGGGCTGTCCGGCCAGATACCTGACATAATCATTCGCTGTCCGGTCATATTTGTATTCCACCTTATAGTTGAACGACGAAAAATCTATGGATATGCTTTTTTCTCCAGTCGGCAACGCTGAAGAACTGGCATCATCCTTGAATTTCCAGCCGGTGTATTGGCCGGTGGCCGGCGTTTTCTGGTCATGCAGGGCTAATCCCATTTTTTCGCCGGACGTGTACAGGTTATGCGGCGCAGACCGCTTGCTGTCGCGCCAGAAAAACGGGGCGTGGTAAAATTGGCTGAAATCAAGCACATCATCCGCCTTTATCTGGGCTAATGCCTGAGGACTGCCGCCGACATGGACATAGAGTGCCTGGTATTCCAGTGCCCAATCAACATAATACGATCGGGCTGACCGGACCGGGCCGATTTCCGGGACGCCGATGAGCGGCTGGGCAAATACTGCCATGAACCGGGTGATGCCCCCCTCGGCCAGTGCTTCGTACACTACATTTGCCTGGGCCAATCCTGACGGCGGACGGGACGACGTGAGGTTTTCTATCATCACAGCGACTGGGTAGATGTTCTCCTGGCCGGTTGGCACGTATACGCCGTCCAGGACGCGGCGGACAAGGGCCGCTGCCCCGTTATTCGCCTGGCCAGACGAAGACGTATTCGTGTTGCCATTGTCAATCTTCAGCCCGAAAATCACATACCCCAAAACACCGGCCACAATGACGGCCGCGCCGATGGCGATAAAAAGCAATTTCTTATTCTTGCGCTTGCCCCATATATAGTCTTTAGCCGGGTCTTGTGGCATAGGAGTAAAATTTAAGGTTATTTCTTGTCTTTTTTTGTGCTTTTATCGGCTGCCGGTTCAGCAGCATCGGCGGTGGCGGCTTCCTCATCTTTCTTTTCTTTGCCGGCGACCACTACTTCGTCAACTTTCTCTTCTGGCTTTTCTTCCAATGATTTCAATTCTTCCTCAGAGCGCGGCGGCTGGACGCTGACGACCACTTCATCTTCCTTTTCTTTGACCATAATGCCCGGGGGCACGACGAGGTCGCGAATTCGGATGTTATCGTCAAACGTGTTCAAGGCATCGATCGGCACGTCAATGGCCTGGACTAGATCCTGCGGCAGACATTCCACCTTGCATTCGGTCAAGTTTTTTACCAAAATGCCGCCCGTTTCTTTTACCGCTTTCGAGGTGCCGATAAAATTCAGGGCGATAGCAGCGCTTATTTTTTCCGTCATCCTGACCTGGTGGAAATCCACGTGCATAAACAGGTCGCTGACCGGATGCTTCTGCACATGCTGAACCAGCACTTTCACCGGCTTGGCGCCGCCGACCTGCAAATCAACCAGCCGGCTGCCGCCAGCCTGGCGGTAGACCTTTTGGAATATGCGATAATCAACGGTGAGATTGACGTTTTTTATTCCGTGCCCATAGAGGACGGCGGGTAGTTTTTCTTCTCGTCGTACTGAAGCGCTCTGCTTCCCGACCTGGCTGCGGAGCGTAGCTGGCAGTACAATTGCTTCAGTTCTGTTTATGTCCTGAGTCATAAAAATGAATGAAAAAGACTTAATAAATTATAATGCGTGAATATACCCTTCGTACCATTCACAGTAATTATTATACATAGGCTGCCAACGCCTGATGAATACCGAGCACATCATCAGTGCTGATTACTGGCATCGCCGTAAAATGCCTTACATCCCCATCTGTCAAGTCAGTGATCAGTCCAACGGACCGGATGCCCAGCTCACTGATATGCAGCAACACGACAACTGAACTGCCGCAGGCGGTACATGAAGTATGGAGAAGCTGGCTCTGGCCGATGTCACCAATGACTGAAATGGCATGAGGCGTAAACGTGGCATCACAGAGCGGGCAATATTCCACAAGATTCGTAAGGTCTGCCAGGGGTTGAATGTCATTTTTTCTTTTTGTTTCCATTGTATTTTGGTTTAGTACTGGATCATTATAGCACAAATTCACGACCTTCGTCAATGGTGCTCTATGATAAAAATGACTCCGTTGCATCTTAACGGATTACGTCAGTGGCGTCAAACTCCTGATTCGGATGCTTTGGGCCAGGCCGATCGCGATGAAACTGGCCAGCAACGAACTGCCGCCATAGCTGACAAACGGGAGCGTGACTCCGGCGATCGGCAATAATCCGATATTCATGCCGATATTCAGGATGGCCTGGCAGGCAAAATACACGACCAGCCCGCCGATAATCACGGCGCCGAAACTGTCCCGGGCCCGCCTGGCGATAGCCACGAGCCGCCAGATCAATACGGTAAAGCACACCAGAACGAGCGACGTACCGACAAACCCCAGCTCCTCCGCAATAACGGCAAATATGAAATCGGTCTTTTGGGCTGGCAGGAAATGCAACCGGCTCTGTGAACCGAGCGACAACCCGCGGCCGAACCAGTTGCCCGATCCGACGGCAATGATCGACTGCTTGATGTTATACCCGCTGCCATACGGATCATGCTCCGGGTTAATGAATGTCTGGATCCGTTCTTTTTGGTAATCCTTGAGCACAAAAAACCAGCTGGCCACTGACACAGCCAGCAGGACGATGACAATGGTCAGGATATACTGCTTCTTGATATTTGACAGCAGTAGCATCCCCAAAAAAATCGCCAATAAAATCAACGCTGAACCAAAATCCGGCTGCCACAGCACAAAACCGACGGCTGGCAGGGTGACTGCGGAAATTGACGCAAACCGGCGAATTGTGGAAATTTCCAAGCGCCACCTCTGAAACAATTGCGCCACCACCACTACTAAAAAAATTTTAATCAGCTCGACCGGCTGGAAACCCTGGCCGCCGATAAAAAACCAGCCGCGCGTGCCTCGGACGGTCGTCCCAAAAATCAGCACGGCTGCCAATCCCAGCAGGCCGGCCGCATACAGAACGGCGCCATATGACCGCGCAAAACGGTAATCAATACTGCCGATAATAATCATCAGGACCAAGCCGACCACGACGAATAATAGTTGTTTCTTGAAATCTAAAAAAGTCGGGGTCGCGGCCGTCGACTCGATGCTATAGATAGCCATCATCCCGAAGGCCGACAAAAAAAAGACGGAGAAACTGAGGGCCCAGTCGGTTTTCCTAAAATACATGACAATAGAATGCCACATGTCGAAGACGCCCCCTTTAACGAATAAAATTTGCGGCATCAAGCAGGTTCAGGGATGGCGCGACCGAAATGCTCCCCACCGGACCCGCCACCGCATCCCATTGGGAATAAAGCGATCGCTTTTCACCGGATTGAAATTTTTCCAGGAATATAGAATTGATGCCGACAATAGAATCATTATTCAGCAGGACGATCTGCAGCTTCACTTTCCAGAAACCTGAATACGAATCATTTGTTATCTCGCCGGTCGCGCGGTAGACCGTCTGTCCGGTTTTCAATGTCGAAGTATCAAATTTCAGATCCTGATAAGTAAAGTCCGCTTTTGGGAGGATCGTCGGGTCTGGTACCCTGACCCAATTGATGTTTTTTATTTCAAGTGATCCGGTGACTCCGCTTCCTGACTCAGGGCCACGGATATTATAAGCGGTCAAATACTGCTCTGCCGACGGCATGACCGATTCGGTTTGCTCTCCAACTGCCTGTCCCCCGAGCGAAAAAATATATATGACATCAGTGGCGGCCCAATTCTTGTTCGGATTCACTACTTTTGCCGCCAGATCATACTTTCCGGCACTGCCCGGCAATACTGCAGTATCGGAAATAGACAGCATTTGCGGTTTTTTCTGAGCCCGGATAGCGGAAAAATCAAGCGGGCTGGCGGCAATCGAATTGATCATGGCATCCTGCTTCGGCAGACTGATGATATACAACGCAATATTAGTAATGACAAACACCAGACTGAATATAGCAATGGCAATTAATGTCAAAACCCACCATTTCTTCAGATCTTGGCGGTTTGTTAAGATGAAATAATTAAGCTTTATCCATGTCGTGTCCAGATCAAACATAGTGTCTTGACTTTATGTCACATTTATATTTTAGCACAAGCCTCACCATTTGGGAATTATCCCCCCACACTATAATATGATGTGGGGGTCATTTGGAATACCTCTCCTCATATGGTATACTCCCAAGTAGGATAAATAAATCCATTGATAC
The DNA here is from genome assembly GCA_043808365.1 of Patescibacteria group bacterium. Lineage (GTDB taxonomy): Bacteria > Patescibacteriota > Patescibacteriia > UBA10025 > JAHIVO01 > JBAYGJ01. The sequence goes on along the minus strand of JAZDEZ010000024.1, from coordinate 43,442 downwards.
TATCGTATGTTAGAATCAAGCAAGGAAATCCTACTCATTGTCCTAGCCCTCAGCGCGGCTCTTTTGACGTTTTTCATCAGCTGGGCGCTCTATTATATCGTGATGATGCTGAAGCGGGCCCGCGAAGTGACTGACGAGGTGAGCGGTGTCATCCGCCTGGTGAAAGAAAAAATCGAGCGGCTGGGCACTTTATTCGATGCCGTGGAGGACAAACTAAAAAATACCGCCGGCTACCTCCCGCTGGTGCTCAAAGGCGTGACGGACCTGGTGGACTTCTTCAGGCGCCGTAATGCGGACAAAGCCAAGCGGTCAAAAACAAACGGAAATAAATAAGGCTAAAAAGAGCAGTTACGAAATTCCGTACCTATGTTGGACTTTGTTCACTTACATGTCCATAGTCATTATAGTCTTTTAGACGGCCTGGCAAAGATTGACGACCTCGTCGCCAAAGCGAAAGAACTAGGCATGCCGGCGCTCGCCCTGACTGACCATGGTGTCATGTACGGGGCTGTTGAGTTTTTCCAAAAAGCGACCAAAGCCGGGATCAAGCCTATTATCGGCGTGGAGGCGTATGTGGCCAGGAACGGCATGCTTAACAAGCGGGCCCGGATCGACGAACGTCCATTCCACCTGGTGCTATTAGCCCGGAATATCGACGGCTACCGCAACTTAATCAAACTGACCAGCCAGGCGCACCTGCAGGGTTTTTATTACAAACCGCGGATCGACCTGGAGCTGTTGCGGAAACACGCGGACGGCATCATCGGGCTGAGCGCCTGCCTGCAGGGCGCCGTAGCCCAATCGCTCTTGAACCACGACGCCAAGCACGCCGAGCAGACCGCACTGGAATTGTCGGCCATTTTTGGGCCGGAAAACTTTTACCTGGAAATCCAGGACCACCCCGGCCTCGAGCACCAGGCGGATATCAACAAAAAAATTCTCGCACTCGGAAAAAAATTGAACTTGCCGGTCGTCGCCACCAATGACGTCCACTACCTCAACACGGAAGACGACCAGACCCACGACATTCTCATCTGCCTGCAGACCAAGCGGAAAAAAGAGGACAAAGACCGCATGTCATACCTAGGCGAGGATTTTTCCCTCAAAAGCCCCGATCGCATGGCAGAGGCATTTATGGACCATCCGGAAGTCCTGGCCAATACTCTAAAAGTTGCCGAGCGCTGCTCAGTCGAACTTGAACTAGGTAAAATAACATTGCCTCATTTTGACGTACCTGACGGCAAAATGGCTGATGAATATTTGCGGGAACTGTGCTATCTAGGGCTCCCAAAAAGATTTCCGGAACACGCCAAGGATAAAAAAATCATCGAACGGCTGGAATATGAACTCACGGTCATTACCAAGACTGGCTTTGCCCCATATTTCTTGATTGTGCAGGATTTCGTCAACTGGGCAAAGAATAATAAGATAGTCGTCGGCCCGGGCCGCGGCTCTGCTGCCGGCAGTATCGTCTCCTATTTAACGAATATAACCAATGTTGATCCGCTGAAATACGAGCTCATTTTTGAACGGTTCTTGAATCCAGAACGCGTCTCCATGCCTGATATTGACCTTGATTTTGCCGATACTAGGCGGAATGAAGTGCTGGAGTACGTGGAACAAAAATACGGCAAAAATCACGTCGCGCAGATCATTACCTTTGGGACGATGGCGGCCCGCGCGGCGATACGGGACGCTGGACGCGTCCTAAATTTAGCCTATACCTATTGCGACAAGCTGGCCAAAATGATCCCCATGTCGCTGACGATTAACCAGGCGCTCGGGCTCAATCCCGAACTGAAGGAAGAATATGAACACTCCCCTGAGGCGACCACCCTCATCAATGCCGCCAGGAAGCTCGAGGGCGTCGCCCGCCATGCCTCGACCCATGCCTGCGGCGTGGTCATTACCAAGGAGCCACTCGACAACTATGTTCCGGTACAGTACGCGACACAGGGCGAAAATATCATCATTTCCCAATACTCCCTCCACCCGATTGAAGATTTAGGCCTGCTGAAAATGGATTTCCTGGGGCTCAAAAACCTCACCATCCTGGAAAACACTATTGACATCATCCGCAAGGCACGCCATGTGGAGACAAATACCGACGACCTGGATCTGGACGACAAAAAAACATTCAAACTGCTCCAGGACGGCCTGACCACCGGCGTATTCCAGCTGGAATCTTCCGGCATGAAACGCTATCTCAAACAGCTCAAGCCGACCGAGCTGGAGGACATTATCGCCATGGTCGCCCTTTATCGGCCCGGCCCGATGGAATTCATCCCCGACTTCATTGCCGGAAAACACGGCCGGAAACAAACGGTCTACCTCCATCCAAAACTTCAGCCCATCCTGGAAAAAACGCATGGCGTGGCCGTATACCAGGAACAGCTCATGCAAATCGCCCGCAACCTGGCCGGCTTCACCATGCCTGAGGCGGACATACTGCGCAAAGCCGTCGGCAAGAAGATAAAAAAACTTCTCGACGAACAGCATGAAAAACTAGTGGATGGCATGGTCAAAAATAAAATCACCAAAAGCGTCGCGGAAAAAATCTGGAAAATCGTCGAACCGTTCGCCCGCTATGGGTTTGTCCGGGCCCACGCCGCCTGTTACGCCCTCATTGCCTACCAAACGGCATTCTTCAAGGCAAACTATCCGGATGAATTCATGGCGTCATTATTGACGTCAGACTACGGGGATATTGACCGGATCGCTATAGAAGTAGAGGAATGCGAACGCATGGGCATCCGCGTCCTGCCGCCCGATATCAACGAGAGCTATTCGACGTTCACGGCCGTCTTCAACCCCGAGACCAGGCAGCCGGAGAAAAAAATCCGCTTCGGGCTGATGGCCATCAAGAACGTCGGCGCCAACATCGTCAGGACCATCATCAAGGAACGGAAGGCGAACGGGCCGTACCACAGCCTGGAAGATTTCCTGCGCCGGGTGCAGACCAAGGACCTGAACAAAAAATCGCTGGAAAGCCTGACCAAATCCGGGGCCATGGACCAGTTTTCCGAGCGCCAGGTACTTCTCGATAACATGGACTCGTTATTACAGTACGCTAAAGCGGCAGAAAAAGAGGCGCTCAACGGGCAAACGAATATATTCAGCACCTCGCCGGTCCAGCACGCGCCGCGGCTAAAGCTCCGTCCGACCGCCCCGGCCGGTAAATCGCAAAAACTGGCCTGGGAAAAAGAACTGCTCGGCTTGTACATTTCCGAACACCCGCTGGAAGAATACCGCCATTACCTGTCCCAGATCGCTTCGCCCATTTCGGACCTGACGACGCCGGTCATGATGCACGGCGACGTCAAAATCGGCGGCATCATCACCCAGATCCAGAAAGTCATCACCCGCTCGAACCAAGCCATGGTTTTTGCTAAAATAGAGGATATGTCCGGCCGGATCGAGGTGCTGGTCTTCCCGAAGCTCTTCTCTAGCCAGCCTCTACTCTGGCAAGAGGGGCGCATCGTCCTGGCCAAAGGTAAACTATCCGACAAGGACGGGGTGGTAAAACTGCTCTGCAATGAAGCCCGGGAGATCGACCTGGCCAATGGCACGAAAAATCCGACTGCAGATACTGGCAGTATATACCTGTCCATCCCCCAAAAAGTAGGCCAGTCTACCTTTGCCAAACTAAAAAGCATCCTGTCCCAGTCGAGCGGACCGTACCAAGTCCACCTGAAAATCAGCTCTCCCGATACGACAAAAATCATTTCCACGAAATTCCATATCGGCGAGGACAGTTTCACCCAGATTGAATCGCTTATCGGCCGAGGCAACCTAGCAGTCCAAAAAAAATAATGGCAACAAAACCCGTCAAAATATCGCGTATCCAGACCACCGGTTTGTACAAAAAAATACTGATCGGATTTTCGATTGTGGCGGTCATTATGGCTGGCCTGATTGTCTATTATTCCATGTCAAAAACAACCATCACCGTCACCCTACGGCCAACAGCCAAGACATCAACCCTATCCGTCCTGGTCAGAAAAAATGCCGCAGAACAGGAATCGAATACGGTCACTGCCATCAGCGGGATATTGACAAGCATCGAAGTCAAAGGATCAAAAACATTCGACAACGTCTCCTCGGGTGACGAGGTACCGGCCCAAGCCACCGGAACAGTGACCATATTCAATAATTATTCAAAAGACCAGCCCCTGGCCGCCACCACCCGGCTGCTGACCCCAGACGGCCTCCTGTTCCGGATAAAAAACCGCACTGACGTACCGGCCGGCGGGAAAGTCGAGGACGTGGAAGTATACGCGGACCAGCCCGGCAAGACCGGCAACATCGGGCCGGTAAAATTCACCATCCCGGGTTTGTGGCTAGGGCTGCAGGACAAGATATATGCGGAAAGCAGCACAGCCATGACCGGCGGCCTGCGTTCCGGCAAATCAATCACCCAGGCGTTCATTAATGAGTCTGCCAAAACCTTACTTAAAGATCTCACTGCACAGGCTGTGGCTGACTTGGCCGTATCCGACGAAAACCGTACTGCCGTCACCGCCGAACCGTCAATGCTGTACCCGGTCATCCTCAGCCAGCAAGAGTCAGCCAAAGACGGGGAAGAGGCGGCCGCGGTATCCATTGATTTGCGAGTTAAATTTATCGTAGTGCTCTTTGACGTCAGTGCGCTCACCAGCTTGGCGGACAATGGCATGGCGGACAATCTCCCGATTGATGAGCAAATTGACACTGACTCGACCCCGGCACTCGCCTATTCAGTCGAATCGTATGACCTGAAAACCGAGTCGGCCATGCTGGCAGTTTCTTATACGGCAGACATCGTCCCCCGGCTATCCAACCCGATGTTCAACCGCGACCAGGTAGTCGGCCACGACGCCCAGGAAATCAAGTCGTATTTTTCCCATTTCGACCAGGTCAAGGACGTTCAGATAAAATTTTCCCCTTTTTGGGTAACAAAAGCGCCTCAATTAAAAGATCATATCGAAATTAAACTTACACGCTAATAGATAGATCACGCCGTAGTCAGTAGTCCGTAGACAGTCGTCTAACTTGGGTGACCAAAGCGCCGCAATTGAAAGACCACATAGAAATTAAACTGACGAAATAGATACTGGCCTTTTATTGACGAAAGCTAGGCCATCCAGTATGATTATAGTGCTTTTTGCGATTGAGGCGTCATACCATACGCCTTGCCGGTAACAGCAACTGCCCATAAGCAGTCTAACCAAAAAGCCAATTAAATAAGTGGGTTAACAGTTTACCTGCGCCGTAGTCAGTAGTCCGTAGACTGTCGACCAACTTGGGTGGAACCGTCCATCAAAGGACCCCAAAATTGCCATAACTTTTTGGGATTTTTTTTACAATATTTTTTATCTTTTATATTTAACTTTTGATTTAAACCATATGACCAACAACCAACTCGAAAAAATCCGCCACTCCCTCTCCCACCTCCTGGCCATGGCGGTACTGGACATCATCCCAGACGCGAAACTGGCTATCGGTCCGGTGATCGACAATGGCTTTTATTACGATTTTGATCTGCCGCGCGCTTTAACTCCACAAGATTTGCCTCAGATTGAAAAACGCATGAAAAAAATGATCGGGCAGAACATCCCATTCGTCCGGCTAGCTAGAAGCTTCGTCGAAGCCAAACAGCTATCGGTCGGCCAACCATACAAGCTGGAGCTGATCGCTGATCTGGAAAAAAATAACCAACCCATCAGCTATTACCAGAGCGGAAAATTTACTGACCTCTGTGCCGGGCCTCACGTGGCCTCCAGCAAGGAATTAAACGCCGATAGTTTCAAGCTAACGTCAATTGCCGGCGCCTACTGGCGCGGCGATGAAAAGAACAAGATGCTCCAGCGCATTTACGGCGTCGCCTTTGGCTCAAAAAAAGAATTAGATGAGTACTTATTTAAACTTAAGGAAGCGGAAAAACGCGACCACCGTACGATCGGCAAAGAGTTGGATTTATTCATGTTCAATGAGGAAGTTGGCCAAGGACTTCCGCTCTGGTTGCCCAAGGGGGCTCTGCTCCGTAAAATTATAATGGATTTCACCTTTAACACATACCTTGAACGTGGTTATGAGCCGGTAAGTACACCTCACATCTCATCAATGAAGCTTTGGGGGCACTCCGGACATGTGGACTTTTACAAGGATAGTCTCTATGAACCTTTTGGTATTGATGAGGAAGAATACATGCTCAAACCAATGAACTGCCCGATGCATGTACAAATGTATAACAGAAAAAAATGGAGTTACCGCGACCTTCCGGTTCGTTGGGCCGAGATGGGCACGGTATATCGGTATGAAAAATCTGGTACCCTACATGGATTGACCCGGGTCCGCGGCTTCACTCAGGACGATGCGCATATAATCTGCACACCCGAACAACTGCATTCGGAAATAGCGGCCGCAGTAAAATTATCCCAATATATTCTAAAAATATTTGGGTTTAAAAAATTCGAGGTTAACCTAAGTGTCCGAGACCCTAAACATAAAGAAAAATTTATCGGTGAGGAAAAGCGGTGGAACTGGGCAGAGGAAACATTAAAAAAGGTACTGAATGAAATGAAATTACCATTCGTCATCGATGAGGGCGGGGCCGTCTTTTATGGTCCAAAAATTGACATAAAAGTTAATGATGCACTTGATCGGCCCTGGCAGCTATCGACGATCCAATTTGATTTTAACTTACCCTCACGATTTAATATGGAATACCAGGGATCGGACGGTGCCCAACATGTGCCGTATATGGTCCATCGCGCACTGTTGGGATCAGTTGAACGGTTCATTGGCGTATTGATCGAACACTACGCCGGCGCATTCCCGGTCTGGTTATCCCCTGTCCAGGTGCAAATCCTCACCGTCGGCAAAGCGCATCAGCGGTTCGGCAAGAAACTCCACGAAGAACTTTTGAAATCGGGTATTCGTTCGTATCTCGATGACAACAATGACACCGTCGGGTACAAAATCAGACAGGCCGAAAAACAGAAAGTACCGTACATGCTGGTCATCGGCGACAAGGAAATGAAAGGAAAATCACTGGCCGTCAGGCTTCGTGGCGATAAACTGATAAAAAAAATATCACTTAAAAAATTCATCAAGCAAATCCAGAAAGAAATCACTGAGAAGAAATAAAAAATGACTGGCTTTCTCATGATTGCCGGCTAGGCTAGTTTGTGCCATTCTAATTATTATAAAAAAGCGCTAACAGACCCATGGGCGCCAACTACGCTTATTTTTTAATTTTTTTATTTTTAAAAAATCTCAGCCAGAGGGAAATTCTATCGAGGACACTGGGTTTTCTCGGCAGGCCAACGGCCAGCAGCCAGCAGCCAGCCATTGAATTTTCCGTTCTTTTTCTGATTATGCCAGCGCAGCATGAAATTTCTCCTGTCCAGCCGGTACTGGCTGCCGAGCCACGGATCCTGAAAAATGACGTCCTTCTTGGTCAAACCCGTGACTATAGCGTAGTGCTCCTGGTCGCTGTCCAGCTCGCAGTAGCTGACAATGACCGGGATCTTATTTTTTAAAAATTCTTTAACCGCGGTAAAATCCGCGGAAAAAACAACCTTTGTTTCCAGGCTGAATTTCTTGAAACCCAAGATTAATTTTTTTCTGGTGGTGCCCACGCGCTCGTTGGTCCCGACCAGCCTGATCAGGGACCGCTGGCTCTTGGTCAGGCCGTAATATTTCAAAATCATCTGCACCACTGCCGGGCCGCAGGAATAATCATTTATTTGGTGGTAATAGGGCAGGCGAAGTCGCATGGCATTTCAATTTATTATTATTCTTTTCCTAATGAGAATAATACCTTTTTCTATAAAAAATTTCAATTAAAAGACATTGCGCACTTATAAAATAAAAAGACCGTGCTTTATGGGCGACGGTCGTGGTTGGCGGGGATAGGTATGGCTAGCCAATCAAATCAATAGATGACTAATATGAGGCCAGGATATTTCACTGGCATCAAGAGCGCAAGTTGCGTACTCTAGGCAGCGATGTACCGGCGCCGGGACAGCGGCAAGATGCGTCAGACCAAGAATAAATATGCCGTGCTGTATTGTATATACCTACCCCCACGCATTAAATAAATTAAAGGACGGATTGAAAAGGAAGTATAGCACAGCCAAAAAAAACGTCAAGGGTAATGATGTGGACAACTCCTCGGACGCCCGCCTGAAGCCAATCCTGGGGATTTTAACGGCTTAAAGTCAAAGCAAGATACACTCCGGCGGCCACCGTCCCGACCACAATGGCCGTTAGGGTTACTTTTGTTCCGAGGGATAATTTCGTTTCCACCTCCACGTCACTGAGCTTTTTTTCCGGCTCTATTCCCTCTCCTGGCATATTTTCATTGGCCATAGCCTGTTTTCTAGCTAATTATCTGCCTTCAGTCTACCAGATTTCCCCTTGAAAATAAAGCTGGAAGCCCGTACAATATACCCACTATGCCGAAAAAATTCCATGTCATCATCATCGGCTGCCAGATGAATTATTCCGACGCTGACCGGCTTATGGCGCTGATGGAATCCCGTGGCTGCCAAAAAACAGCGATCGAGTCCGAGGCAGACGTTATTTTCATCGTCGCCTGTTCCGTCCGGCAAAAGGCCATGGACCGGATTTATGGCCGTCTGAACAGATGGCAAGCCTGGAGGAAAAAAAGGGGGGTGAAAATGATTTTAACCGGATGCGTTCTGCCTTATGACCGCAAAAAACTATTATCGCGTTTTGACCTGATCCTGCCGATCAAAGACCTGGCCTCGCTGCCGGCCCAGCTCGGCCTGGCCAAAAAGAAAAAATGGGCCATTACCAATGCCGATTATCTGGCCATGCCGCATTCACCGGCCAATTCATTTCAGGCATTTGTCCCGATCATGACCGGATGCAATAATTACTGCACGTTCTGCGCTGTCCCCTACACTCGCGGTGAGGAAGCGTCACGGCCTATGACCGATATCGTCAAAGAAGTTACCGCTTTGGTTAATGCCGGGTTTAAGGAAATTACGCTTCTTGGGCAAAACGTGAACGCCTATATCAATCCGGAAAAATATCATACTGCCGCTATCCGGAAAATACGGTCACGGGATTTTTGGGCCTTCCATCCGGACGAGCCCATCCAATGGCGGACTGCTACGACCAAGGTGCCGAAAGACTTTACCGAATTATTGAAGAAAATCGATGAGATACCCGGCGACTTTTGGATTCGTTTCTTGACTTCAAACCCGCAGGACGTCTCTCCTGAGCTGATCTCCACCCTGCCAAAGCTGAAAAAAATGACGCCGTATTTCCATCTGCCCATCCAGGCCGGCGATGATGAAATCCTCCACCGCATGAACCGCCGGCATACCCGCGCCTACTACCTGGATCTTATTAAAAAAATCCGGCATGCCTGGCCGGCTGCAGCCATCACCACCGATATCATCGTTGGCTTTCCGGGAGAGACCAGAAAGCAGTTTCTCCAGACGGCCAGCCTTATGCGCGTGGCACAATACGACATGGCGTATTTGGCAGAATACTCCCCGCGTCCAGGAACGGCCTCCGCTAGGTTTTTCAGGGACGATGTACCGAAAAAAGAAAAAACCAGACGGAAAGAATATCTCAATGCCATCCTCACAAAAACAGCGCTGCGGAACAATAAAAAATATGTCGGTCAAACGGTTAAAGCACTGGTCGACCGGTACGATGAAAAGAATAAAATCGACTCTGGCAAGACGGGCGCTTTCAAGACTATCCACTTCCCCGGCCCTAACCTGACCGGCGAATTCATTGATGTGACCGTAAAAAAGGCCGACGCCTGGGGACTGACCGGTGAATAAAAAAATAAGGCCATCACATCCGCGTAGGATATAAAGGCCTTAAGGGTACATGCGTCGCCAAAAGGCGATCACATAAGCAATTCTAAACCCGATACCGACAGATAAGGCCAGCCATCCAAGCCAACCTAATCTCTTATAGTTGATCAGAAAGACGCCAATGACGGTCCCCCCGATCACCACTGTCATGAGACGGGGAGCTGCCCCGCAGGCGAAGATGACAATCAACAATTTCCAGTGAGCCAACCCATGGACAGCGTGCTTTACCTGGTCGGTGTAGTCGGTTCGGTTTTCCTTTTTTTGGAATCCGAGTATGCCGACAATGGCCCACCATAGTGCAGCGACACTGTTATTGATGAGGTCGATGATTGCCACCACCTTCTCCATATAGAGCATCTGCCGGACTACCAGTAAATCAATCCCAAGGTTCAGGATATTGGCCGCGGCTGCTATCACCACAATGGTAGTGGTCAGATACCCGTCGGAAAACCACAGTCCAACTCCGGCTTCAGTAGAAACCATTGTAGCAACGAAATTGGCGATAACCACGCCCCAAGCGAACTGCTTAAGAGCATAATATGCCAATCCGAGGCCGGACAGCATGCAGATCAGGAATACAAATGGGTGCTTTTGGGAGAATTGCTTTACATTTTTATAAAGAACTTCACCAAACAACCGGTCCTCCTTTTGCAACAGGTTATGAAAATCAAACAAAGACTAGCTGTTCACAATACCCCATAAGCAGCAAAATGTCAATCCCTTCCAAAAGGAGGCAATATAATAAAAAAATCGCCAGTTTCGGGTATCTGGCGATTTTGGGGAAAAATCCTCTAAGAAACCATTCGGCGAGGACCGATGCATTGGCACTCAATAATGTCCCAGATTATGTCTTTCAGGGTGATGCCATCTAAGGTGATGCCATCATCCATCTTTGGCCAGAGAAAGGCGTAGCGGCACAAGTCCACACTGGCCGGATGGCTAAGCTTCATGCGGCACACCGGCTCCATCTCTGATCGGGTCAGAATGATATCAAAACCCAATGATCGCAAACGGTCATCCAGGCGTGCTTCATGGTCAGCCACCAGCACAATGGGGATCGACACGGGCATGCGTTTCAGCTGACTGATAAAATTCAACCTACTGCCTATGCCTCCGCCGATGTCGATTACCACCAGCAGCTCTTTTGAGCCAATTTTACAATGCGATACCACCCACTTGAGCGCATCTTCTGTTAATGCACAGGAGCGCATATCACCGGTTATGGGCGTTTGGCATTCATCAGCTTTGAGATCTTTATCGAACAATGGAGCCAGTGCCATTGCGATTGGCCCAGGATTTCCCTGTTCAAATACTAACACTGAGGCCATGACGAGCCCCTCCTTTCCTATGGATTTTTGATGTACAATGCTAATATACAAACTTACGCTTAACCTGAACTTTTGTCAATGAAAAAACCGCCGCTTATCGCTATCGTTGGCCCAAATGCCTCCGGGAAAACCTCCCTGTCCATCGCTCTCGCAAAAAAATTCAAAGGAGAGATTGTTTCCGCTGATTCCAGGCAAGTATACCGCGGCCTGGACATCGGCACGGGCAAAGCCACGCGTAAAGAACTGCGCGCCGTCAAACACCATCTTATTGACGTGGCCGACCCGCGCCGCGAGTTTAACGTCTCCCATTTCAAAAAACGGGCCGCGCCAACCATCAAAAAAATCCTGGCCAAGGGGAAGCTCCCCTTCCTGGTCGGCGGGACGGGATTCTGGGTCCGATCAATAATTGACGATCTGGACTTACCGGCCGTCAAACCAAATAAAAACCTCAGGCGCCAGCTTGGAAGAAAATCAACGAGCGAGCTTTTTAAGATCCTCAAAAAACTTGACCCGCATCGGGCCAAAACCATTGACCGGCATAACCCCTACCGGCTCATCCGAGCCATTGAAATAATTAAAGCTACCGGTAAAAAAATATCACCCTTAAAGAAATCCTCTCCATATAACGTACTACTGATAGGCGTCAGGCATCCTCTGCCGAAGCTCTACCGCCTCATCGACAAAAGGCTGGACCAAGGGATCAAACAAGGGTTGATAAAAGAAGTGAAAGATTTACATAAAAAAGGCATTGGATGGCAGCGGATGTACGACCTCGGACTGGAATACCGCTTTGTCAGCCTGTATCTCCGTGGTACAATAACCAAGCAGGAAATGGTGGCGCAGCTGAAAAATGCCATCCACCACTATGCTAAGCGCCAACTGACCTGGTTCCGGCCGGACAAACGGATTGTCTGGGTTACATCGCGAAAACAAGCTGAAAAAATAATTAAAAAATATTTACGCACATGAAACTCATTATCAGCGCCAAAGATTTCAAGCTCAGCCAGTGGCTGAAGGACTATTCTGCAAAAAAAATGAGCAAGCTTGAGCGGCTCCTACCCGATGATATAGAAGCAAAAATCGAACTTGACCATGACCACAACCAGCGCACCGGATTTGTGTTCCGCGCGGAGGCGTCCGTCATGCTTGGCGGTAAGGCCATCAAAGCCGGAGAAAAAGGCACCACCATCGAGGCGGCCATTGATTTAACCGTTCCAAAACTGATACAACAGGTGAAAAAATTCAAGGATAAACGGCAAACTTTGCAACGGCGTAATAAATAAGCAATCCTAAGCCGTATGGCTGATGATGCCCATACGACCCCCCGCACTGCGGAGCAGGGCCGGGGAGGCGGGGAGTTTTCGCTTATAAAAAAAGCCCGGCGATACCCGTCGGGCTTTAATAAAAAACGAGCAATTAATCTTACCATTCCGTAGAAACATTGCCATTACGATCAACGGTCGTAATGATATGAAAATCAACCGGCTTCGTGCCCTTATCAAAATGATCGACAATTTCAACTCGATCCCCTTTGTGCTGAATTTGCGTCAGATGATCTGAGCTGCCAATATCAATAGTCCGTCCAGGATTAATTGACTTCAGAAAATCCATATTCTCCATAACATCACCTCCTTTATACTTTATAAGTTAGATAGATAACTGTATCGCTTTTTTAGACTGTCTGATCCAATCTGGCCCAATCTACCTCTTGGGCAATGAGCTTTTCCACCAGCCAGGTCTACCTTGATAGCTATGCACCCGATTTAATAGATCGTTACTAAAACCGTGTGATGCGGCAATTTTTGCTTTTGTGGACATGCGAGCTGCCTTTATTTCGGGATCGGAATTTACAATTTTTCTGTCGCATTCATCGCAAATACCGAAGGGGTTGCCAAACAGGAACCGGCCAATAAATTCCTCTCCACAGCAGGGGCATTTCCATTTCACGTCTTTAAAAAACATACTATCGGGGTGCATGTCTTGAGTGAGTTTTTTCATTCTATGCCTCCTTTCCTGATTTTCTCTGGGTAAATGGGGTTTATTCCTCCATCTTTTCAACACTCTTGGGTAATTCAAAACCTCATTTACTGCAAATACATAACCTTTATTTCTGCTCTCTCCTCGTCCGTATATTATTTAATAAATACTCAGCTCGTTTGCAAAAATGGCATATTTCCAGAAAACCTTCTTTTCTTCGACCACATTCAGGACAAATTCTTCTTAACTGCCTCTCCATCATGCTTAATCTTAAATCTGGGACAGCATGCCGGTCATTAAAATCCGACCTTACCCTCTCAATTGACAAATCTCTCTGGTAACCGGGCAACTGACGAAATGACAGTGGTTTTTTTTCGAATCCCATTCCAGCTTCTCCTATTATGTTATTTCAAAATTTACCACAAAATCCCCTTTACATGCTTATAATAAGAATGTTAATGGCCTATTTTTGTTGATTTTTTACTCCCTCTACTTCTCACAGTAGTCCTTTTTTAGAGTTTGTCAATCTCCCCTATCTCTGGTGGCGAATTTCATTAAAATGTAATAAAACTCAGGGCACCACGTGGGTACCCTGATTTAGCGCAGTTGAAAGAACGAATGCTAGTACAGTCTGGCCCGATTGGACGGGAACGTCACCACTTTGGTAATATCCCGTTCCGCCAAAATATATTGGAAGATGCGCGACATGCCGAAGCCGCAGCCGGCGTGCGGCACCGAGGGCCACTCTTTAAGCATGGCGAGGTACCAGCCGAATCCCTCCTTGGCAAAACTGTCCTTTTCCAGGAGCCGGGCGAACATCGGGGAGGCGTAGAGCCGCTCCGCGAACTCCTCGTGCCTCCAGACGCGAGCTGCCGATCCGACGCATTCGCCGCCATCCGGGACGATGCAGTCGCAGCTCAGCACGTATTCGGGATCTTCCGGGTCAGGTACCATGTTAAAAAACTTGATCGCCAGACCCGAAACCTTGTGCGCCAAGAGAATGTTCATTCTTTCGCTCATCGGGTTCGGGTAGCGCGTTATTAGGATCGGCCCGTTACCGTAGTTCGCGATCAGCTCCTTTTCATGCGCCGAGGAAATATCGCTGCCCCAGGGCAGGCCCAATTCGGCAATCGCATCTGCGTACTTAATCTTGGGGAACGTCTGCGGATGTTTATCCAGATGCGACAGGTCAGCCGGCAGGCCGAACTTGATCCGTTCCTCTTCCGGAACCGTTATCGCCTGCGTCACAAGGCTGCCGATGAAGAGCTCTATCTCCTGCAGCAGCTCATCGAAATTGCCGCGGAACTCGATCTCAATCATTTCGAATTCGGTGAGATGACGGTGGTCGATCGTCGCTTCAGCCCGCGCTGACGGGCCGATGCAGTAGACGCGTTCCAGTCCGCCCTCGCCGAGCAGCGACTCTAGGTAGAGCTGGGCAGTCTGGGCGAAATACGCCCGCTTATGTCCGCCGTGGAACCAGCGCGGATCGCCGCCGACCGTGATTTCGAACAGCGTGTCGACGTTCTCGCAGGCGCCGCTCGCCGGAACGATCCGGGGCGGCGTAATTCTGATGAATTTCCTGCCGCGAAGGTGCTGCTCGCCGGTTGCCGCCATCAAGTCGACAAACCGCGTAATGTTGAGGTTTGGTGTGTACAAGCTCATCATGAGCCTCCTATGGGTTTAATGTTGTTTTTGATCCTCCATGAGAGAACCAGTTAGATTATCAAGGTACTATGTAAAAAAATACCCCGTTCATGTGAACGGGGTGAAGAAGTGCCGTCAGGCTCAAAGTCCTGCATTGGGGGCGGACAGCCGAGTGGTGCATGGATAAAAAAAATCCCGGGATTACCCGGGCAGTGTCCGATTCGCCATGGCTTCAGTTTATGATGTGGCATTTTGCTTTGCATATTCTGCTACTGAAGATACTCCTATTCCTCTGCTCTGTCAAATGGCTTGGTTTTATTGGCGCTGAAGGTTTTTAAAAAGTTATCCACAAGCAAAATACTTCAGCCAATTTACTGGCCAATTTTCTAATATTCTCAATGAATGACGCGAGCGTGACTATTATCGCTTTGGCTCTTCCTCGATAACCGGATTTTCTTTTGCAATCCTCGCGTCATGCTTCTTGAAAAAATCCGGATCTTTTTTTCCCTCTTCTGCAAGGTGTCGAGCTAGCTCCTTACGTGCCTCTTCTGGTGTGGGTAATCCTTGTTCTGGCATATTAACGCAATTTTAATAATAATATATCTTTTACCTTCTGCGCGTCCGCCTGGCCTTTTGTCTGTTTCATCACCTGGCCGATCAGGAACTGCAACACCGCCGTTTTGCCGGTTTTGAACTGTTCTACGATTGCCGGATTGTTGTTGATAATCGCGTCGATAACCGCGCCTAATCCATCAGCTTCGTGGTTTTTGCCAAAATCCTCCGATTCCATGATGTCAGATGGGTCGCCGCCTGTGGCGAACATTTTTTTCAACACGGCTAATGCCGTCTGGTTGTTCAGGCGCCGCTGGAAAATAAGCGTCATCAATTCGGCAAAATTCTCCGCCGTGATTTTCAATCGGCCGAATCCCCGTCCGCTGTCGTTCACGAGCTGCAGCAGCCGGCTGATGATCCAATTAGCCGTTTGCTTAACGAGCTTAGTTTTGTACCGCTCCCAAATCTCCTCCTCCGTCCCCTCCTCCGTGCCGAGAGAAATAATCCAGCTGCTTAATTCTGATATGACCGCTTCGAAATATTTCGCCAATGATTTGTCGGAAATTAAAATTGACGCGTCGTACGCAGTCAGTCCCCACTCGCTGACAAACCGCTCGCGCTTGTCGGACGGCAGCTCAACCATGTTCAATTTTGCCTGCTTCAAAAATTCGGCAGACAGGTTTATCGCCGGCAGGTCAGGTTCAGGAAAATACCGATAGTCATGCTGCTCTTCTTTGACCCGCTGCAACACGGTTTGGCTTTTAGCGTCATCCCAACCGCGGGTCGATTGCTGCTGCGGCGGCTTGCCCTCGTCCCACAGTTTCGCCTGGCGGAGGATTTCATATCCTAGGGATTTTTCAACAGCCTTAAATGAGTTTAAATTCTTTATCTCCGTCTTTGGATAAAGTTTTTGTGGATCCAGTCCGATACCCGCCGTGGCGCCGGCCTGGGATTGGAAATATTCCGGATTCGGCCGCAAGGAAATATTCGCGTCACAGCGCAAATGGCCTTTCTCCATGTCCGCGTCGGAAATGCCCAGATACCTCATGATCAAACGCAGTTCCTGCAGGAATGTCTTCGCTTCGGACGGGTAGGCCAGGTCCGGACGGGTAACGATTTCCATCAGCGGCGTGCCGGAGCGATTATAATCGACATAGCTGGCGCTCTTATCCGCCTCATGCAACAGCTTGCCGGTATCCTCTTCCAGATGCACCCGCTCGATCCGGACCCGCCGTTTGCCTCTTTCCGTGTTAAAAATCAGGTGCCCGTCATGCCCGAATGGCGCGGTGAACTGGGATATCTGGTAGCCTTTCGGCAGATCAGGATAGAAATAACTTTTCCGGTCAAAATGCGACCGGATATTTACCTTGCATCCCAATGCCAGCGCCGCCACCACTGCCCACTCGATGGCCTGTCCATTCGGGTACGGCAGGACGCCGGGATGGCCGGTACAGATCGGGCAGATGGTCGTATTCGGAGTCTGATTCTCGCCCGCATTGTCGCAACGGCAAAACATTTTGCTCTTTGTCTTCAGCTGGACATGTATTTCTAATCCAATTACGGGTTCATATTTATTCATAGGTGGTTTTGAGCTGCTTGCCCCGTACCGCTTCGAACGCAGTGAGAGGCGGTATACGGGGGACATGTATTTCTAATCCAATTACGGGTTCGTATTTGTTCATATGTACCTATTGTAGCAGGAAAAATGCCCCAATGGAATTTGTCACGCCCGGTTAAGCAGCCGTTTCCACTCGGCTATGACCGCACTGCCGCTTTCGGCAACCGGTACGTCAGTGGAGACGTAAACGACACGGCTGCCGTGCCGTGTAAAAATCATTTTGTACCACTTGGCCGCGAACCGCTGTTGCGCTTTTTCCAGGAAAATGCGGCGTTCAAAAATCGCTGAATCCTTTTTCTCCAGGCGTTGGGCCAGCCGTTTGATCGCCACCTCAGGCTTCACTTTTACAATAATTAAAAGATCGGGTCGATAACGCATCGCCAACTTGTTTCCACTCAGCTGGAGTATCTGACGGACAGTGATGCGATCTGCTTGAATCGGCTGGTAGCAAACCGACGTGGTCAAACCGCGTTCCTGAAAAATGATTTTACCCATCTTCAGAGCCGGTATGATGACCCGGCGGTATAAAATCAAACGGTCCAATGCATAGGCTTGGGCAGTTTCCGTGGCAGAATAATCCCGTCCGTTATGGCGGACGATTTCCTCGCGGATCGCTTGCCCGACCAGCGAAAAAGTCGGTTCAGCGGAAAGCAATACGTCGTATTTTTTTATTTCTTCCGGTTCAGGCAGGCTGTGGTGCATGCGACCGTATTCGCGCAAGTCAAAAACTTTCAGCTGTTTCCGTTTAGCCCAATCGGCCAGGGCATTCACCAGCGTCCCTTTGCCCGATCCGTCGATCCCGTCGATGATGACTAACTTGCCTTTGTTCATGTTTAATATGATTGGCTTTATTACAAATAATGCGCCTGACGCTATTTTTCCACGATATCCGCCAAGCCGCGGCGCACGTCCCAATCATCAGGATTCAAGTCGGAATGCAGTTTGAGATTGGGGAAACTGCGGGTCATGGCCTGGTGCATCTTGTGCGCCACCGCTCTTAACGTCGGATGCACCGTGCGGTTGGAGCGCAGCTCGATCACATAAACGGCAGCCGGCAAAGGGAAGGTAAAATGACAGGCGACATTAAAGCCGATGGCCAGGTAATACTGCTTTATTTCCGGCGGACATGATAAAGCATCGATCGCTATTTTTTGTTCGGTAATAAGCTTGTCGGCTTGGGTGCGCATGTCCTCGGGTAATTGCTCCAAATACCAGGGATTG
Organism: Patescibacteria group bacterium; assembly: GCA_043808365.1. Taxonomy (GTDB): domain Bacteria; phylum Patescibacteriota; class Patescibacteriia; order UBA10025; family JAHIVO01; genus JBAYGJ01. The sequence continues at coordinate 25,257 of JAZDEZ010000024.1, read as the reverse complement.
AAGCCTAATGAAGAGGTTAATAATGGCATCCGGCAAATACCGTTGCGATGGCGCTGGATGTCGCGGAAAGAACCGAAATCCAGAACAAAATCGAACGTAATGGTGCCGAGATCGCCTAAAAAATTCGGCAAACCCGTCTTGGCTGGCCGGCTGTCGAGTATTGTCCGGTATTTTTCCAGCTCCTCCGCGTTTATATTCGAACTCATGGAAAAATCAACCGGGCTGTTTTGAAAATAAGTATATTCTCTAACAATCGACTGACGATATTTTTCCTGCTCTGGTAGCAACTCGTGGGAAAAACTATGGGAATATTTTTCTTTTAGCTTAATTAAAATACTCTTCGCAGTTTCCCGCACCTCTTCCAGGGGATGATAACGCAATAGCGCCAAATGATCCCAAGCTTGGCGCAGATTAGTGTGCCAGCTTAATTGGGTCGCGACTCCGGCCGGTAAAAAACCGCGCATCGTGTCAAAACAACGCGCCTTAATCGCCTTGTCGTAAACCCCCTCGGCCTCCCCTTCTTTGCGAGGGTATTTCTTTTGCAAATACTGCTGAATCTTTTCCTGGTTGCTGATATAAAATTCCATCCATCCAGCCTGAATATCTTTTGACGCTATAGAACCTAGCGGATCAATGATAGGCTGTTTTGACATGTCGATGTAGCGGGTGCTGGTCTCCTGCCCGCTGTACAATTGCCAGTCCTGGATAGCCTTATCGCCCAAGATGCTAATTTTTTCGATAAAAACCGTGGTGCTGCCGCAATCAGCGATGCTGGCGTGGCCATAGCCGACATAAAAAGTTTCCATGAATTTTCCCGAGCCGGTTTTTTTCACCTTGGCCGCGTGCTCGGTGACGCTTTTCGGGCTGCGCGAATACAGCGCCTGCATCATGGAGACGTCTTCAGGATTGAATTCGTCGTAGATGAAAATGTTTGCCATTCTTTTTCTGATTAATCATTTCCTAAAAAAAATGAAAAACTTGACAGAAGACTAAAGACTACTTAATGAAAGATAAATTTACAAATTAAAAAAATCAAATCTCAATATATTTTATATTTTACTTATGATATTTGACCTTTTTCTGACTACTCCTTTGCCCAAGTGGAGCGGAACTGCAAGTACTCGATGCCGGCCAAATCGAGCATGCGCCTGGACGCTTTCCATACGTCCTCATCGTGGTATTTGTCGTTCTCGTACACGATCTTCCTGATGCCGTTCTGAATAATAGTCTTAGCGCACTCGTCCCAAATGGTTACCCCATGATTATTTAACCATTTCACATTAGTATCCCCTTTGAGAAACCAGAGTAATTCATAAATGATTGATTTCAAATGTATTTTCTTGGTGGTCATGAGCGGAAAACCGTTTGCCAGATTAAAACGCATTTGGTAGCCAAAAATACTCCGCGTGCCGGTACCGGTCCGGTCGGCTTTGTCCACTCCCGCACCAAGAATTTGCTGAAAGAGATTAAAATATTGACGCATATATCAATCTATAAGTCACTATAAGATTTACTAATTTTTTGATATTCTTTTAACTTAAGAGTATTTAATATATTTTGATGTTCCCTTTTAGCAAATGTATACTTAACCTTATTACATACTGTTTCTAGTTCAACGAAGCTTCCAAGCCCAGCTACGTTATCTAAATGTATTCTTGTATTCTTTAATAACCACAACTGCCGATTTTTTCGTATTATTCTTTTTATGCCAAATGCACCTTGAAATATTTGTTTAAATAATTTGTAGTTATTTTTTTCAACCCTTAATATTTGATAAACTGAAATTTTTGAATTAAATGAATTTGCTCTTTTATAAAATATTAATTCAAACTGACGACTATTAATTTCCCTCATTTTTATTCGTCCATTTTTACAATCATAATAAGTATCAATCTGAGTTAAATCGCCAATATATCTTGCCTTATATTGCCGTAATAAAAGCTTAAGAAGTTTAAAATTATTAAGTTTTACTTTTAATTCAATATTCTTCATGCTTTTTTAAAAAGTCAATGGCTTCAGCAGCACCATCAAATAAATGGTCATTACTGCCATGCAACACTTCGCGTAAATGATCCATTTGACCTTCTTTTTCAATTTTATAAAAAACATTTCCTTCAGGCATCCAATGAGGTTGTAATTTTTCAATTTTTAAATCTTTTCTCAAATCAGTAGGCACTAACTCCTCGTCTAATTCTTTAAGGTAAAGTGGGCCAGAATAGTATCCATCAACATGACCCCTTGTAAGCTTTACAATCCCTTCAATTTCTGAATCAGGTAATGTTGGTAATAACGGCCTAAGAGCCAATAAGGTCTTAATCCCTGAGTCATGTGCATATTTCAAAGTTTGAATTCTCTTTTGGGGATCTGGCACCCGTGGTTCCCAAACTTTTGCTGAATCAAGACAAGGAATTGAGACAGAAAAAGTTAAGAAATTCTTATGAGCTCTTAATTTTTCGTCTACTTTTTTCAAATTGTCAATAAATTCCGGTGCTAAGGGTAGTTTAGTAATTACTGAAAGATCCTTTTCAACTGAAGCTAGTCTTTCAAGGATGGTAAGAGAATTTGCTCTAGATTGAAAAAACTCAGTGTCACACCCAAGCATAATTAAGTTAATTTCTTCTGGTAAATGTTCAATTAATTCAAACTGTTTTTCTGAAAGATATGAAACCTTTCGTTTCTGATTATAATTCATATCCTCAACAAAACAATATCTACAATTAAAAGGACAACTTAATTGAGAATATGTCAAAACTCTATTTTTATCTAATTTCAAACCATCGTGTTCAAATTGTTCTCTTTCGAAATTCATCAAATCGTAAAAATATTTTACTCTTTAGCCCAGGTCGAGCGGAACTGCAAGTACTCGATGCCGGCCAAATCGAGCATGCGCCTGGACGCTTTCCATACGTCCTCATCGTGGTATTTGTCGTTCTCGTAAACGATCTTCCTGATGCCGTTCTGGATAATAGTCTTAGCGCACTCGTTGCATGGGAACAGCGTCGTATAGATCGTACAGCCTTCAGTCTTGGCATTGGCATTATAGATGGCATTTTCCTCGGCATGGACGACATAGGCGTATTTCGTGTCGTACAGCTTGCCCTCGCGCTCCCAGGGCAATTGCTCATCCTTGATGCCCCGCGGAAAACCGTTATACCCCAAACCAACGACAATTTTGTTGTCGCTCACGATAACCGCACCGGCCTGAGTGCTCGGGTCTTTGGACCGGTCCGCAATCACATGGGCCATGCGCATGAAACATTCGTCCCAGGAGATGTAGTCGGTTCGTTTCGAACGTTTAGCCATAATAGATCAAAGGTTAAAAAACACCCATTAAAAACTAGAATTTTTCATCTTCTAATTTTGATTTTTTCAGCCAGAAACTGATCGGCCTTTGGCGGAGATATTTTAAATTTGAACTTTGATGCCCGGGCCCATGGTTGTCGATATCACGACGTTCCTGATATAAATGCCCTTTGCCCCTTGCGGCTTGACCCGCTTGAGCGCTTCCATAAAAGCTTTAAAATTTTCCAGCAGTTTAGCTTGGTCAAAAGACACCCGGCCGACCAGCTGGTGGATATTTCCGGAATCATCGTTGCGGAACGTTACCTTGCCGGCGGCCAAAGCATTTAAGCCTGCGGCTACGTCTTTGGTAATGGTTTCATTGCGCGGGTTCGGCATCAGGCCTTTTGGACCTAGGATCTTCGCGACGGGGCTGAGCTTTTTCATCATGGCCGGGGTGGCGAGCGCGATGTCAAAATCGCATTTGCCGGTCGTCTGGATCTGCTTGATCAGTTCATCCGCTCCGACTAAGGCCGCGCCGGCTTTCGTGGCCGCTTCCTGGTCTTTGCCTTCGCAAAAAACCGCGACGCGCTTGGTTTTGCCCGTGCCGTGCGGCAAAGCAACCGTGCCGCGGACGATCTGGTCAGCTTTAGCCACGTCGATGCCCAGCCGGACGTGCACCTCGACGCCGGCGTCAAATTTCACGGCAGACGTTTTTTTCGCAAGGCCAATAGCCTCCTCTGGCGAGTAGGTCTTAGCAGCGTCAACCAGGCCTTGCTCCTGCTTAAACCGCTTGGATCTGTTTTCCATATATTTGCCCTTTCGTGGTACAAACCCCTTCGACTCACCTTCGATTTCTCTCAGGTTCGCTCAGGGTCCCACAAAATTATTAAATAAATTTATTTTTTACATCAAGGCTTACTCTCACCAATAACAGGCTTGCTCTGTTCTTCCCTTTTTTCCTTTGACTCTCTGCGGGCGACGGACCAATGGTACCAGAAAAGCGGAACCCCAAACAGGATGAAAGGGATAGTGCTGGCTGCTTGGCGCTCGCTGTTGTTGTAGGTTTGGCTCATGAAGGTGTTCCAGGAATTATAATCAACGGCCCACTGCTTAGCCAGCGTCACAGTTTCAGCATCGAGCCGGCAGGCACTGCCGCAGTCAACCAGGCTCTGTACCGCGGACGTGCTGTAGACATCAAGGGCAGCCCCTATCGCGCTGGCATTCTTTTCAGTTTCCGCAACGCTCGGGAATACCCAGGTCTTAAGCGTCAGATTCAGGAGAATCCCGCCGGCTACAATTACCATTACGAGAGCTGCCAAGGAAACAAAATAATAATAGGCTGGCCGGATTGGATTGCGCTGATCAGGGGAACTCCGCTTCGATTCACGCTGTACGATCCGGTAGTGGATAATGAATATCGGGAGCGCCACGATGAAAAAGGAAAATCCATTGATTAAGTCCCGCAACCTGCCGGCATTGGGGTTATCCTTGCTCTTGAGCCACGTCTGGTAACTCGTTTTCCAAGCGGCAATGCTGTCCTTCTGCGATTCAGATAAGGTACAGCCGTCTGTGCATGTAAGCGCACCCGTTCCGACGATAACCGGTTTACTGGTCACGCCCTCAGTAGACGCCTGGTCAAAGTAGAGTACTGGCGGCTGGCCGAGCCGGTACGAAAGCGGATCAGCATCGGTAAATACCCAGGTTTTTAGCCCGAGGTTGCCTAAAAAAATCATTGATCCCACTACGATACCGAGGGTCACAAGCGAGGCAAGGTAGAAGTAGACGCTGCGCAGTATCGAACCTTTCTTTTCCGTCGTTTTAATCTCCATGATGATGGCTACTATAAAAATTATTATTACCAAGGTACAAAAAGGCATTGCCAACCCAGTCAACATTTTATAGTATTATAAAGTTAAACTATTAACCCTCGACGGTAATGCCCATATTGCGGGCCGTGCCTTCGATGATCCTCATCGCGCCTGGCAGGTCTTTGGCATTCAAATCCGGCATCTTGATCTTGGCGATTTCCTCAACCTGCTTTTTCGTGACCTGGCCGACTTTCTGCTTCAATGACTGCCCTGAACCTTTTTGGATGCCCGCCGCCTTCTTGAGGAGCTCGGCTGCCGGCGGAGTTTTCAGGATGAAAGAGTATGTCCGGTCCTCAAAAACCTTGATTTCTACGGGAATAACGTCGCCAATCTTGTCCTTGGTTTGCGCGTTGAATTTTGTGCAGAAATCCTGCAGGTTCAAGCCGTGCTGCCCCAGCGCCGGACCGACTGGCGGTGCCGGCGTGGCTTTGCCGCCCTGCAACTGGAGCTTGACTATCGTTTTGACTTTTTTAGCTGCCATTTTTTTAGCTATAAGCCGTCAGCGTTTCAGCACGTAAGCTTATAACTTATTGCTGAAAACTGGCTGCTGAAATTAATTAAAGCTTCTTGATCTGGAGGAAATCCAGCTCGATCGGAGTTTCCCGTCCGAACATGGCCACGAGCACCTTGACCTTGCCGCGGGCTTCATCCACCTCGGATACCTTGCCTTCGTATTCCTTGAACGGGCCGTCAGTGATGCGGACGGCCGTGCCGGCCGTGACGTCAATCTTGTATTTCGGCTCTTCGACGCCCATGCGTTTCTGGATAGCCTTGACCTCATCCTCCGAGATCGGGGTCGGAGTCGTGCCGGAGCCGACGAACCCGGTCACGTTCGGCGTATTGCGGACCACGTACCACGAATCATCAGTTACGATCATTTCCACCAGCACATAGCCGGGAAAAATCTTTTCGGTCACCACGCGGCGCTTGCCGTTCTTGATCTTGATCTTGTTCTCGGTCGGGATCAGGACGCTGAAAATCTTGTCCTGCATGTCCATGGATTCGATGCGCTGCCGCAGGTTGCGGGAAACGTTCTCCTCATACCCGGAATACGTATGCAGCACGTACCATTTTCGCCCCTGCTGTAAGGTTTGTTTTGGCATAATAATTCTGTTAACTAACCACTAATCCTTCATTTACTAATTCTTTCCTAATTACGCTGGTGAAAATGCCTTCGTGCGATTCGTGATGATGAATTCGTGATTCTACTTAATGACTTTTTGCAATACGAAAGTCAGCCCGAAATCGAGGGCGCCTAAAAAAGCGGCCGTACCGAGGCTGATGCCGATGACCAGAAGCGTCAATTTCGTGGCTTCCTTGCGGCTCGGCCAGACGGCCTTCTTGAGCTCATCGCGTGATTCGCGGAAATAATTGATGATCTTGTTAGCCATAGAATTCTATCAGGCGAAAGAAGGCTAAAAATGTCCAGATGGCGGCCTTCTATATCCTTCTCGAACCTTCTATTTTCCGGTCTTTAAAATCCCCTCTCGAGGGGGACTGCCATAATACTACAATACCCCGTTTTTTATGTCAAATATTCGGTTTCCTTCCATCCAGAATTACATATTATGAATTACAGTTTATCTGTTTATATATCCAGGTTTTTCACGCTCTTCGCGTGGGTGTGGATGAAATGCTTGCGCGGGCTCACGTCATCGCCCATCAGGATGTCGAATACCTCGTCCGCTTTTTCCGCGTCATTGATATCCACCCGCTTCATCACTCGGCGGGCCGGATCCATGGTCGTTTCCCACAGCTGGGCGGGGTTCATCTCGCCTAAGCCTTTGTACCGCTGAATATTAATGCCACTGCTGGCCGCCTCAATATTTTCCGCATCGCCAGAGTTTTGAACGCTTTCAACGCCATTGGCGTCTTCAACCTTTTTTTCTTTCTTGGTTTTGGCTGATGATTTTTGTTTCATGAGTTCGTCCTTCATCTTTTCCAGCACGGCCTCATTATAGACATACCTAAAATCCTTGCCGGCATTGATCCGGTATAACGGCGGCTGGGCGATGAATAAATGTCCGCCCTTGATGATTTCCGGAAAATATCGGTAAAAAAGCGTCAGGAGAAGCGTCCGGATGTGCGCGCCATCGACATCGGCATCAGTCATGATAATGATTCGGCCGTACCGCAGCCCCTCTATGTCAAACTGCTCCCCGATGTTCGTGCCCATGGCGATGATCAGTGACTTTATTTCATTGTTGGCCAGCATCTTGTCCAGCCGTGCTTTTTCTACGTTCAGGATTTTTCCCCGCAGCGGCAGGATGGCCTGGAAATTCCGGTCACGGCCCTGCTTGGCGCTGCCGCCGGCCGAATCTCCCTCAACGATATACAGCTCGCTGTCAGCGGCGTTGCGCGACGAACAGTCCGCGAGCTTGCCCGGCAGGGTCATGCCCTCCAGCGCGCCCTTGCGCAATACCGACTCGCGGGCGGTACGGGCCGCTAACCGGGCGCGGGAAGCCAATAAACATTTGCCTAAAATAGCCTCCGCGTCTTTCGGATGTTCCTCTAAAAATATCTGCAAGCCGTCCGAAGTGACAGTATCCACGGCAGACTTAGCCTCTACGTTGCCGAGTTTGGCTTTTGTCTGGCCTTCAAACTGCGGATCCTTCAGCTTCACCGATATGACGGCGGTCAAGCCTTCCTTCACGTCATCTGACGTGAGGTTTTCGTCCTTTTCCTTCAGGTACCCCTGCTTGCGGGCGTAATTATTCAGGGTGCGGGTCAGCGCCGTCCGGAAACCGGTCATGTGCATGCCGCCTTCTGTCGTGAAAATATTATTGGCAAAACTGAATAGCGTTTCCTTGTATTCTTCCGTATACCGCAGCGCGACCTCGACCTTCATGCCGTTCGACTCCTTTTCCGCGTAAAACGTGGATTGGTGCTTGGCCGCTTTATGGTAATTGAGGTGTTGAACGTATGAAGCGATGCCTCCTTCAAAATAAAAAACGTACGCATACGGCACTTCGCCGCGCTTAGACGTGCGCCGGTCTACGACGGTGATCCTCGTGCCTTTCGTCAGGTACGCCTGCTGCCGCAGATGGTCCAGGATTGTCTGCAGATTATAATCCAAAACGCTAAATATTTCCGGATCGGGCCGGAAGGTGATGGTCGTGCCAGTGCCTTTGGCCTTGCCAGCGGGCTTGACCGCGCTTTTTGCCTTCCCCTGCGAATACTCCTGCGCCCACAATTTGCCGTCTCGTTTAACTTCAGCTTTCAAGTATGTTGACAATGCATTGACTACGGACACGCCGACTCCGTGCAGACCGCCGGATACTTTATAGCCGCCCTCGCCGAATTTGCCGCCGGCGTGCAGGATGGTCAATACGGTTTCCAGCGCCGATTTCTTGGTCTGTTTGTGCTTTTCCACCGGAATGCCGCGCCCATCATCAATAACACTTACTAAATGGTCTGGCTTAAGTTCAACGGTGATATTCTTGCAGTATCCGGACATGGCCTCATCAATGGAGTTGTCCACCACTTCCCAAATCATGTGGTGCAGGCCTTCGGACGCGGTATTGCCGATATACATGCCCGGCCGCTTCCGAACCGGCGCTAACCCTTCCAGTACGGTAATCTGTTTGGCTGTATATTCCCCTTCTTTTGCGGGCTTGTTCATGTCCTCCTTTGTTTTGCTTTTTTTCGACATAATGTTATTAAATGTATAATTTAATATTAATAATTTATAATTATTTCTTAATTTCCATTCCAAACTTGCTTTTTAATTCTATAACGATTCGCTGCTGAATGGCATCCACTTCGCCTGATTCCAGCGTATGGTCCGGGGCCTGAAATACCACGTGCAATGTGACGCTGCGCTTCGAATCCGAATCACGGTAAAACTTGGTTCCCAGTACGTTACTAATCAGAGTATCAATTTTTTTTACCGCTTCAATTATTTGATAATAATCCAAATCCGGTTTGGCCATGAACGTCATGTCGCGTTCCACGGACGGAAACTGCGGCAGGGACTTGAATACGCGCCTTTCCGAAAATAAGCCTGACAGAGCGCTTAAATCTAGGGTTATATACGCTGGCGCCTGGCCCAGCTTGTCAGCATTGACAGCGATCTCGCCGACTTCCCCGATATGCGCACGGCCGCATTTCAAATCCGCTGTACGCCACATGTCATCGACGGGAACTATGGCGATTAGTTCTGGCAAATTTAAATCACGGGATAAACTATCAAGTAATCCCCTCACCACGCTGGCCGCATCCTGTTTTTGGTAGACTATGGCCGATAATAACACCTTTTCTTCAGGCAGGCCTTTTGACCGCTTGCCAAACACACGGCCGACCTCAAAAATTTTTACTGGCTTATGGCTCTGGTAATTCTTTAAAATCACCTCATGGAGCCGGGGCAACAGGCTGGTGCGCATATATTCCTGTTCCGGATTCAACGGATTCAGCACGTGGTAATGGTCTTTCACCCTCAGGCCGAAACGTTCCAAAAGCGTCCGACCATAAAAAGAATAACTAAGCGCCTCTGTAAATCCCGATGCCGCCATCGAATCCTTGGCCATCCGATCTAGTTTTTTTTCGAGTGATAATCGTTGCGGTACTAACACCGCATACACCGGCTGGGGGGCAATCCTGCTCCATCCATACAAACGACCTACTTCTTCGGCAATATCAGCCGGAATGGCCATATCCTGTCGCCACGCCGGCACCAGGGCCACGTACTCGTCCTGGCTGACTTTATTGACCTTGAAACCCAAGCGTTCCAGGTATTGCTTTACTTGTGCCGGAAGAAAAGTATGGCCAATAAGGCTATTTATCCTGGTTAAGTTGAATTTTACTTTTTTTTCCTTTAACGCTCTTTCATCGGCTATAACAATCATGCCGGTAGCCACCTCGCCGCCGGCAATTTCAGACAGTAATTGCGCCGCCCGATCGCAGGCTTGTTCCGGCAAGCCCCACCAGATGCCTTTTTCAAAACGGAAAGACGCTTCAGTCATCAGGCCAAGCTTTTGCCTGGTCCGGCGGATGCTAATCGGCTTAAAAATCGCCGACTCAATAACTATGTCCTTTGTTTGCTTGGTAATCTCTGTATTCCGGCCGCCCATGACCCCGGCCACGGCCATCGGGTCTTTCGCATCGCAAATCATCAGCGCGTCAGCCGGCACGGACCGTTTTTCCCCGTCCAAGGTCTCAAATGGCGCATCACGTCCAGCCCGTTGGACGACAATCTTCCTGCCCTCCACCAGGCTCAGGTCAAATGCATGAAGCGGCTGGCCGTATTCGAGCATAACGTAATTCGTGATATCAACGACATTGTTAATCGGCGACAATCCGCTGGCAATCAAACGGGATTGCAGCCATTGCGGTGACGGACGAACTTTTACGTTTTTAACGACTCGCGCCGTGTATTTCGGGCAGAGGTCTTTTTCTTTCACCGAAACTGTTAAAAATTTCTTGATATTAAATTTTTTGCTCTCTTTGACGCTGACTTTCGGCAGGGTAAACGGCTGGCCGGTCACGGCAGAGGCTTCACGCGCCAAACCCAGTACTGAATAACAATCAGCGCGGTTCGGAGTTATATTAATGTCCAATACCGTATCCTCTAATCCCGTCGCCAAACCGAACAGTTTGCCGACCGGCAGGTCCTTATCCAAAATCATGATACCGGAATGATCCTGCCCCAGCCCCAATTCGTCCGGCGCGCACAGCATGCCCTCGGATTCTATGCCGCGGATTTTCCGGCGCTCGATCACCAGGCCGCTCGGTAGTTTGGCGCCGATCATGGCCACCGGCACTTTCTGGTCCGGTTTGATATTCTTCGCGCCGCAAACGATATTGAGGTATTCAGCCTGACCGATATCCACTTTGCAGACGCTTAACTTATCCGCTTCGGCATGATTAACGATCGTCTTGATCTGGCCAACTATGACATGCTCAAATCCCTGCCCAAATACATTCACGCGCTCCACCTCGAATCCGGCCGACGTCAACAGATCCGCCAATTGGGCCGGCGTTTTTTTAATTTTGACGTATTCTCGTAGCCAATTGAGTGAGAGTTTCATACTTCTTTACTTTGTCATTCCGGGCTTGACCCGGAATCTCCGTTGATAATTGAGATCCTGAATCAAGTTCAGGATGACAAGCGCTATTAAAATTGTTCCAAAAATCTCAAATCCCCTCCGTATAACAAGCGTATTTCGTTGATGCCATAATATAACATCATTAGCCGCTCCAACCCGCCGCCAAAGGCAAAGCCGGAATATTCCTCCGGATCAACCTTCATATTCTTCAGCACCTGCGGATGCACCATGCCGGCACCGAGCATTTCCAGCCAGCCGGTTTTCTTGCAGACCGAACATCCTTTGCCCATGCAGATCAGGCATGTCATGGCGATTTCCAATGACGGCTCCGTAAACGGAAAAAATGAATTGCGAGCCTGCACCTTTACATCACGGCCATATAGGGCCTGGAAAAAATCCTTGAGGGTGGCCATGAGATTTGCGGCAGTTATGCATTTGTCAATCACCAAACCTTCATACTGGTAAAAAACAGATTCATGGCTGGCGTCAGTGGCTTCACGGCGGAATGTCCGCCCCGGGATCAATAACCGGACCGGCGGTTTCCTAATTTCCATGGCGCGTAATTGCATCGGAGACGTGTGGGTGCGAAGCAATAAATTGTTTTCTAAGTAATATGTGTCCCACATGTCACGGGCCGGGTGCTCTTTTGGGATGTTCAATAAGTCAAAATTGTATTCAGGCGTCTCCACTTCCTGCCCATCAAGCACTTCATACCCCATGGACAGGAAAATATCCTCCACCCTCCGCATAAACTGCGTCAAAGGATGCAAATGCCCTCGCCGCGGCATGGCACCGGGCCAGGTGATGTCAAGGCGGGATTTTTTCCCAGAATTGCCTGATAAAAATTTCTGGCGCGCCAAAGAAAACATTTCCCCTAACTCTTGCTTGAGTGAATTCGCTAACTGCCCCATGACCCGCTTTTCTTCGACGGGAAGATCCTTTAGTTTAGACATAATATCAGCCAGCTCGCCCTTTCGGCCCAAAAACTTGATGGCAAGATCACGCAACCCGTCAATGGAGGCGACTTTTTGCAATTCTGCCTGAGCTTTCTGTTTTAATTTTTGAATCAGTTCTTTCATGGTATTATCTGACGGTTTTCCGTGAAATGAAGAAAAATTCCAACAAAACCAAAAAGAGAACTAGCAATAACGAACTCCACCATTTCAACATGCCGCCCCCCTGGAGCATCAAGGCCACAACCAGGAGGATTGAAAACCACAATGACTGGCGAGTAGCTATGCCGAGATGCCTGAAAATGAACGTTTCTTTCGAGAACCAGACCCTAATGAAAAATCCGAGCAAAGAAAACGTCCCAATCAATGCCAAAAACAGGCTGACATAAAACATGGCAAAACCGGCAAAGCCCGCTTCACTTGGATTCATGTAAAACAACACAACCAGCCAGGCCAGCCAGCAAAAAAGCGTCACAGAAGTCATTAAAATAAGGTACTTTTTCAGGGACATTTAACGCGTTTTTAACTAAAAAATAAGGGTCAAAACCTGCCCTTATTTTAACAGTTTTTATGCCTTAGTGCAAGAAGAAAATTGACTGAGTTCCGTTGCTAATATTAGCCAAATAATCAAACTAAAAATCTTAGTCGATTAACCCCCTGGCCGTCTGCTTTTTTTGCGAGCTTTTCCAGTATCTCCTGCTCATGTAATTTTATCTCTTGGCCGATAGCTGAGCTCATCACGGCCACGGTCAGCGTGCCATTCTTTACATATTGCGCCTTGACCTTATCTTTCACCGCTTCACCCAATACTTCTACGATAATCTTGTCGAATTCCGTACAGACTACAGCCGCACCGACCTGTTCGCCGATGCCGGCCTTGTTCACCGTATGTTTTAATAAGTCTTTGAGTGGGATGGCCATAGCTTTACTCTATACCGAAAACGTTAAAAAGTAAAATGCTAATATTAGAGATATTTTTGCGGGTCTAACCAGCTTTTCAGCTGGTCCTGGGAACTAACATATCCCTTATAATTAATCAATTCCCCCACATGGATAGCAATATGTAAATGCTTACGCTCGCCATCGGTCTGCTGTGTATTTCCCTGCCCTAAGTTGCCAATAAAATCGCCCTGCTTGAGCGTTTGACCAGCGGCAGTAGTGACGCTATCGATATTCATATGACCGTATAAAACAGTTACCGTCTGGCCGTTGATAACGCAATCTTGAACTAATACGCCGCCATAACCGCTCACCCACTGCCGCACCCTGATCACACCGGCGCACGCGGCTGAAATGCCCACTTCGGTGTTCGCCTCGCTTGGCATCGTCTCAAAATCAACGCCTGTATGGTAGCCGGTAAAACGTTCTGGCTGAACTGGAGAGTTTTTCGGCGTGATAAAAATACCGAATGGTTTTTTCGCGATATGGCTAAGCGCATCGCTGATTGGGGCAATGAAATCCTTAACCACCGGCACGTTCGTATTCGCATTGGCATTCACCGACTGATTGATCACCGCACCATTCTCCGGCAATACGGCAATACCAGCCTGACGCGTGCACCCGCTCAGGAACAATGCCCCGGCTACGACGCTCAGGAGGTAAACAATTTTTACGCTCGTGATCATTATTTTTTCATTCATTCGCGTACACTCACTCAACGGCATATGAATACATGCCGCAATAATCCCGTTCGAACATATTAGATGGTCGCGGATACTGTACATCGTCGGCTAAACCGGCATAATCCTTCTGGATGTTGCGGTACAAGCAATAATCGTGCATCACCCCCCGGTTATCGAAGTAATCGAACAAGACCCATCGTGTATATTTTCGGTGGAATAGCATGCTATTGGAGAAAGCTGCCAATTCATCCGATAGGTATGCAGTGCCAGCACAGTAGTAGGCCGGCCTCTCCAGACGATTTTGCGCGTGGGTCAGCTCATGCACCAGCGCCTCAGTTATAGCCTGGATCCGCGCTTCGAGAAATCCAGGGACGATATATATCCGACCCGACACCGTACAATTGACGATGGAGTTGACGTAACAGGCCCGGTTTCCCGCCGCGCACCAGTCGGCACTGATCCTGAACTGTATCCGACGATCGATCGCCATTTGGGCCAGGTACCCGAACCAAGAATCCTGCTGGAGCAGGGAAAAAGCCGGGAGAATCGGCGCATCAACCAAATCCCGCACCGCCTCCGTCTGAACCGGGAAAGACTGTGGAATTTTTTCTGGCTTGACACTAGCCAAAAAAACGACTTCTTCCACCAGATCACCCGGCTTCCACATCAATCGGAAATTATCCAGCGAGGCATAGAGGACAAAAACGATACAGAGGGCGATAACCGCCCGCATAAAATAATGCAAAAACCATTCTCCGATCACTCGAATCTGGTGATTCTTTTTCTTGATTACTTTTTCTGGGCCCTCCATAAAAATATACGGTTCATCGGCTGTACGCCACGCTAAATATACACCCATAACCGGCATAAATCAAAAACCCCGCTACTCAATGGCAATGGGGTTTTCGAATTGAATCAGGAATTTTTATTGATCAGCTGACTTCTTGCAGCACTGCATATACATCACGACAATTACGACCACAAGAATGATTATAATTCCGATCAGGACATACGTCAGTGTGCCTGAACTCTCATTCTCATCCTCAATGTCTGACGCAGCATTTGTATTTATATTGGCTATGTTGGTATCAACGGCAATATTGGTATTGGCATTGTTCGCAACTGTTGTATTTGTATTGACGACAGCATTAATATTCATTTCAGCGGTGGCCACCAAACTCGGATCGGAATTGGTATTAGCCGCGGCAGTCCCCAATGAATACAACCGGACAGTGCCAGTGCTGCCCGGCTTCAAACACTGGTAAGCGTTGGTAATAGCCGTCGAATACGTCCCGGCCGGGAACGACTTATTGATGGCGTAATCCGCGTTGCACCAGCTGGTTTGGTACGGGTCACAGGCAGAACGGGTTGCCGTAAATGAGGCGAACGGCGCACCGTCCTTGGTCACGGTGATAGGCAGTTCCGTTTCGCCGGCCTGCCAACGGTACCACATTTGGAACGTACTGACATTCAAGTCCTGAGATAAAGTCCAAGTGGATGTAGCAGTTAGGCTGCACGCGCCGATATAGTTGTCCGTCGAATCGAACACCTTTGTTTCGGCAGGATTTGCCTGTCCATGTGCGGCGATTGGCACCGCCAGGAGCATCACCAGGCCGAGCAGGAAGATGATTTTTTTCATGCTGTTTATGTTTAAAGATTAATGTCTAACTGAGAATTAATTATACCACTACTCCCTCTCCCGGAAGGTAAACGAACCTATGACAGTCAGCACCAGTGCGAATATTCCCAAATAGGCGATGTTCTGCCAGTATGAAATTCCGTCGAATCCCGCAGTGATAGCGGCCTGAGCCGCATTGAGTCCATACCGGATGGGAAAAATTTGGCCGACAAGTTCTGCCCAGCGCGGCAGCAGGGATGTGTCTGTCAGCAAACCGGATAAAAAAGTGGGTAAGACGATAACAACGGGGATGAATGGTATGACATGAGCTTCGCGCTTAGCGAACGTGGAAATGAAAATCCCAAGCAGTACTGAAACTACAGCCAGGACAAAAAGCGTTCCATACAGCGCCATGACCACCGGCCAGTCATAATTCAGATTAAAAATCCACAGCACCTCCAATAAAATGAGCGCTGCTTGCAGAAGCGCCAGCCCCAGATAGCCGATCACATAGCCGACGATAATATCCGTTTTATGCAAGCCATTTACCAGCATGCGGTTCAGCGTGCCGCTGGTCCTTTCCTGGACAAGCAATAAAGCGCTTAACAAAAATGTCAGGAAGTAAACGATATACGTCACAAACGGCGCGACGAACGCTTGGCCCGAAACACTGCCGGGTATTGTATCGAAAAATAATTTCAGGAAGTACGCGATAATCAACGGCACCACGATCATAAAGCCGACAAAGCGCCGGTCATGCCGGAGCTGCTGGAGTACTCGATTGGCGACGATTAATATGTTCATGGTTTTTCCTTTCCTTGTTTCTCAAGCTTGGCAACCATGACGTCCTCAAGGTTTTCGGACTCCACTTCAATACTGGTTATTTCTTCCAATAATCCATACGTCTTGAGAGCTTTAGCCAGAGCTGTTCCGTCCGACGAGGTTTTCTCCAGCCACTCTTTTTTCCCGGTCCGGTAGCGTATTGTCGAAGTGCCGGAAGCAACGAGTGAACGCGGCGCATCCATAGCGACGACCTGTCCGTGCCGGAGCAGAATGACCGTGTCGCAAAGCATCGCCTCATCAATGAGGTGCGTACTGATAAGCAATGTTTTCCCGGTTTGGGTCAATCGCTTGAATCGCGACCATAAGTGCCGCTTCAGCAGCGGATCAAGCGCCGCCGTGGGCTCGTCGAGCACAAGAAGCTCGGGATCATGGGCCAACGCGCAAGCCAATGACACGCGCTTTTGCATGCCGCCAGACAGCGTATGGACAGGGCTGTCGAGACGGTCACCAAGGTCCAATTCACTGAGTAACGTATCAGCCCGGCCGCGCGCATCTGCAGATCGGTGGACTCGCGCATAAAACACCACATTTTCCCTGGCTGACAGGTCGGTGTAGAGCGCTGGCTCTTGGGGCATGTATCCGATTTTTTTTCGCAATTCCCAGCGCTGCTTAATGGGATCCAAACCCAGGACATTTACTGAGCCGCCTGTCGGCTGCAGCGCGCCAACCAAGGCTTTGATAAAAGTCGACTTCCCTGCTCCGTTCGGACCCACCAAACCGGTTATCCGGCCAGTCGGGATTTCCAAACTAATGCCCTGCAAGGCATGAACGTGCTTATAGTCCTTCGACAGGTTTTTGACTGATACGGCATTAGTCACTGATTATTAATGAATTGATAAATAATTTCCGCTAGTTTATATAATAACCGATTATCTGCCCAACGCCAAATATTTCCGGCGCTTCATGGTATTTTGACGAGATCAGTTTCGACAGGTCCGTCCAGGACAGATCATGGTACTTGATAGCCAACCGCCGTGAGATGGGTACCGTCACTCCGATAAACACATCCCCTTCGCCGTACTCCCCGGTCCGGTTTTGAAAAAACGCTGTAAAATTTTCGCTTTGGCTGGCGAACCGAGCGCCCGGAATTCTGATTAGAGTTGGGAAAGTTGGGGCATATTTGAGAGTTTTTATTAATGCAGAATCTCCCCAGCAATTTGAACCAGCGTTTTAAAAGCACCGCCCTGATTAAAAGGATTAATAACTTTCGGATTTAAGGCCATGATAGCGTCATAATGCCCTTCTAACTCAATAATTTTTGCATCAAATGCTTCAAGAGGGACAGTGCCGCGCTTAGCGAATTCTCGCCGTGCAGACTGGCGGTCGCCGTCAAACCAAACAAAGGAAAAACCCGCATCAATAAATTGGCGCAACATCTGAAACGCCCAATCGGTCACCATGAAACCGCCAGTAACTATCAGATCACTGCTACTAGAAATAAATCGAGTCAACGCATCTGACGGTGCTCGCTTTAATTCTTCAAAAACATTACCCGATTCCATATCAATATGATCATAACCCAATTTGTCACGGAAATAGTCTCCCATGAATGTCTTGCCCGTTCCCGGTATGCCCGATATTAATATCCTCATTGTTACTGGATTAATTTAGTTCTTCACTTCAATCCCGCCGAAAAGTGCGGTACCGGAAATCGTTAAAGTTTTTTTCACGTTAGGGTCTGGATTTGTCTTATTCTCCGATCCGCCGAAAATCGGCGTTACCTTCAAGCGAACTGTGACATCCTTTGGCACGACAATTTCTATGCCGCCGAATGAAGCGAACGCTTCAACATCTGCGTTATCCGCGATTGTCGCTCCGCGCAAATCATATTTTGTCCCGCCGAATGTCGCAGATACGGAACCTTTACTGAAGTCGCCGACCACCCGCTCTTCACGGCCGGAAAAAACAGAAGCCACATGATCGCCAGAACCCTGATGCTTGCCCCATTTTTCCCATTTCCGCCCGGACATGACGGAAAAACCCACCAGGATAATGATTCCCGGCCAGACATAATTCCAGGCATTGCCGGGAAGGACATTTAAATTTTCCAATAAGAAAATGACGCCTAACCCGACCATGATGATCGGCCAGAAAAACATGCGCGGGTTGGATTTCCAGCTGATCAGTCCGATGGCGATCAGGATGACCGGCCACCAGTCCCCCAAGCTAGGGACATTGGCCACGTTCAGGGACGATAGGAGCAATTGCAGGCCGACAAGGACGATGACGATTCCAATGAGAGTGCGCATAGTTTTATGGAATATTATTTATATTACGTCTTTATTTTCCCTCATTTCAACGGAAAATGCAATATGTGGATATTGACATTTCCATCCAACTAAGTTACCATTCCTTGCTCATCAAACTACCAGGAGGACAAAGTGAGCCAAACAAAAAAACTCCGTAAGCGCGGGATTGTGCCTCCGGGCCGGATACCGGTGTCAAAAAGACCGAACAAGGTCATTAAGCCTAAAAAAGGCCCGGGCAGCTACAAACGCGTTAAGCGGAATAAGAATGGCGCAAACGAATAACTTCGGATGCGCCTTTTATTATATCCTCTCCGCCGATCCTCACAGATGTCCTTAAAATCATTGCAGAAGGAAGTAAGTTCCGGAGATGGGAAGTGAGTCGAGAGATGGGATGCGAGATGTACGATATATCCCCCACATCCAACTTCTCACATCCCGACCCGCATCCCACATCTAAACCTCACGTCATATTAATTACACATTAATAAAAACTCTGTCAAGTTTAACCACGCCACCTGTCCTCACAAATATCACGAAAATCACAGCTATTACACCAGAAGCCTGGCGTCGGCCTGAAATCGCTGGCCCTGATATCTTTAATCTGGCTGATCAAACTTTCCTTGACTTTTCGCAGTTCTGGCTCGTCAGCGGAAAATGACAATTTTTTTCCTGCTTCAAGATAATAATACGACAGCTGGACTGGCTTTAGTTTCATCACCTCGCGGCAGGCTAAATCGTAAATCATCAGCTGTTCCTTTTCGCCCGGCCCAAGTTTTCCCCCTTTTGGAATCTGTCCAGTTTTATAATCAATCAACTCAACTTCTTGGCCAGCAGCTTGTGGCGCGTGGCTCGTGGCGCCGGACAACATGCCATTCGCTACGCGCGACATGCTATCGATCCGGTCAATCACGCCTTTGAAGGTATATTCACCAAGTTTCAGGTGGAACTGCTGTTCTAAATACAACGGAATCGGCCACGCGCCAGTGTGGAGTTCGAAAAACTTAGTTAAAAGCTCCTTGCCTTTTTGGAAATACTCCTCGCGATGCTGTTTGGACAAATACCAGTCGTCTAACCACTCAGCTTTGTACAAATCAATCAAATTATTCAGAGACAAAGCTGAGTGCCCTGGACTTGTTTCAGGGCCTGGCTTGTTGCTAAACAAACTACCCTGCTCCTTCCCTGCCCCTTCTTTCAGCATCTTAAACCACTTGAAGAGCGTATTATGAATCGACTTTCCGAAACTGAACGTGTGCCGGCCTTCAACTGGTAATTTCAAGATGTGGGCATATTTAAATTGCTTGGGGCAGGTGGCAAACGCCTTCAGCTGGGTATAGCTGGCCTGCTCCGGTATGGCCTGCCGTAAAAAAGTTAAATCATTGATCTCTTTTGGAGAAACCTGGGCCGGCTGCAGGTGCTCGACCAGGTCCAGTTCTGGCTTTTCCTGCTTGTCCACGAAACCAAGCTCAACCAGGAACCGTGATGCCTTTTTCCGCCGGGTGCCGCCATAGTCCTCGGCCGAAGTAAAAAACAGGCCGTCACGTGCCCGAGTCATGGCGACATAAAACAAGCGCCGTTCCTCCTGCAGATGAATATCGCCCTCGGGAATTATTTCTTTAACCAAGGCATCAGGCAGTTCAATCGCTTCTTTGCGTTCGATGGACGGGAAACGCTTATCGACCAAATTGACGATAAAAACATAAGGGAATTCCAATCCTTTGGCGCCATGGACGGTCATGATTTTCACCGCTTCCGGGCCTTCTTCCCACGGCTTGGCCAGCGAGCCTTCGTCCCCCGCTTCCTGCGCTTGCTCCAGCTCCGATAAAAAATTCTGCACGGACTTGTCCTCATGCGATCCTTCGAACGCCTCGATCTCACGGAAAAACTGGTTCAGGTGGATAATTTTTTCCAAGTTGTCAGCGTTCTCATGCTCGGTCAGGTTTTTTAGGTAGCCGGTATCGCGCATGAAATGCAAAGCCGCCGGCAGTACGCCCCGGTCCCGGGCGATCTGCGTGTGCTGGGTGACGTAACCTAAAATCGGGTCGACATGCTTATGGATATCCTCAGACAATCCGGAAATAGTCTGTAATCGCTGCAACGCGTCGTACAAAGACAAGCTCTTTTGATTGGCGTAACGCGACAGCGTCATCAAATCCTTGACCGGCAGCTGCCAATGCGGAAAATTCAGGACCCGCCACATGGCCGAACTTTCGTGGTAATTATCCAGTAATTTCATGTACGCAATGACGTCCATGATCTCCGGCATGGAATACAGCCCGGCTGACGCTAAAAATTGATGTGGAATGTCATATCGTGACAGGGCGGCGATGAAGTCCTGCGCATAACTGTTCGCCCGGATCAGGATGGCAAAATCGCTCCAGGCTAACTTTTTATTTTCTTTCTTTAACTCTAGGACCTTTTTGACCACACCAGACGCTTCCTCCAGATATGAATTGAACTTAAGGTTCTCAATAGCGCCGTCCGCACCGCGGGTGCTTTTCAACTGCTTGGACACTTTTGTTTTCAACGGCGCGCCTTTTTTGTCCACTTTGCCTTTGGATAACTGGTATTCTAGACGGTTGGGGTCGTTCTGTTTTATGAATTTATACGACAAATCTAGGATATTCTGCTTGGTCCGATAATTTTCCGTCAGCACCACCTCCTGCGATTCTGGGAAGTCCTTCTTGAACTCCAGAATGTTAGAAATGGCCGCGCCGCGAAACTTATAGATGGACTGGTCGTCATCGCCGACTACGGTTAGGTTATTTTTTGGCGCGGCTAAAAGCTTTACTAGCTCATACTGGGCATAGTTTGTGTCCTGGAATTCGTCCACTAAAATATATTTAAACTGACTCTGGTATTTCTTTAAAATGTGAGGTCTTTCTTTGAAAAGCTTGATTGTATATAAAATCAAGTCGCCGAAATCCAAGGCGCTGTTGTCCAGCAACAATTGCTGGTACGTGTGATACGCGTTGGCGATCTCAGTGATACGTTGCGCCTCCGATACCTCACTGTCCTCACTCCCCCCTTTTTTTATGAATTCCTGTTGATCACGATCCAGCTTCAATGTATCGGCATACTTCAAATAATCTTCTGGCAGGGCGCTTTCGTCTTTTGCCCGGCTAAAATGCTTGATCAGCGCCTGGACAAACTTGGTCGGGTTCCCCAGCGGCCGGTAATAATCCAAATCAAACTTTTCGAAGTTCTTCCGCACCAGCAAAGCCTGCGCCGTGGTATTTAGCAGTTTAAAATCCGGCGGCAGGCCGATGGCCAAGGCGTTGTCTTTCAAAACTCTCTCGCAAAAACCGTGGAATGTGGAAACCCACAGGTCAACGTAGCCGTACGGCATGAGCACGTCAATCCGCTCTTCCATTTCCGCCGCCGCTTTCTCGGTGAATGTCAGAGCCAGCACGTCGTCAGTCGGAATCTTTTTCTCCAAAACCAGCCAGGCGATGCGTTGGGTTACCACAGTAGTCTTTCCGGTGCCGGCGCCGGCCACGATCAACAACGGCCCGTCGCCGAACGTGACCGCTTGCTTCTGTTGTACATTTAAAGTATCTGAAATATTCATAGCGTACTAGGAATGTTATCTGTGCTATTTACTTTACTGAGTTACCCCGTCGCATGGCGGGGTGCGCTTCATTGAGAGAAACGGATAGTGCCATGCGTTAATTCTACCAATTTTTACGCAATAAAAAAAGCCTTTTTACTGTTACATCATAACCAGGCGACACAAACAGTCATTACCGTTAAATATTGACAAAACAGTTCCATGCACTAAACTGACAAAATACGAACCTTGAAAAGTAAATAAGCATAAACAAAGGAGAAAGCATGGAAAAACACGAAAATCCCTGGTGGCAGGGAGCCATAGCCTGCCTGCTGGGCACTGTTGTCGGCTTGGCCGTCTCACACCAGTTTCACTGGCCGATTTGGCTGGGCATGGTTATCGGCGGAACCCTGGCGTACTTCAGTTGGGATCCTAAAAAAGTCTGGCGAGCCGTATCCCAATCCTGCCAAAAAATCCGCGATTGGCTGCCGGACAAGCAGCGTTTGAAAACATCATTTTATATGACTCTCAGCGCTTTCGCGCTATCGACATCATTACATGTATTTTTAATTGTTCTTTATTTATTAAATGAGTCACATTCACTAACCGATATCGATCAAATATTTCAAATGATGTTTGTTTATATGGCAGGCTGTGTAGTCTTTAGTTTCATACTATTCACTTATCTCAACAATGCAAGCAATGAATGGAATCAAGACCGCGTTAACCAAGCTAAACTACTCATACGCTACGGAAATCCCCTGGCTGTCTATGTCTACTGGCCGATCCGCGGCTTAATCTGGCTGGCGCCGAAACTTTCCAAATTCGCTTTCTATACATTCTGGATCTTTGCTTTCCGCTTTGTCAAAACATTCTTCATCATCGTCCACTGCCGGGCCAGGTGGCTGTGCCTGGTTGACACTGTTCTGGCCATTGCCATAACGCACTTCCTGTTCAGGGGCAACTTGTTGATCGGCGGGCTGGCCGGAGCCATTTTCTGGATTTTTTCCAGAGAAATAATTGCCATCCGCTGGCTGAAAATTATTCCCAACGGCGCCAAAGTGCAAACCAGCTCATTGTAAAAAAACATACCCATCTCGCTTATCAACGGGGTGGGTTTTTTAATTAACTCACCTTTTATATTGTTTCAGCAAATAAAAACCGCGGATACCAATATAACCAGGCTCAGCCACTGCGTCATCAATAAGGGGTCGGCTTTTGGCACGCCAATTTTTAAAAAACCTAGGAAAACCTAACCTCGGGAAAAACAATAAAAACCAAAATCAGTAAATTTGACTTGACGTCTAACCATGTCCTTGGGTACAATGCTTAAATCAAACAGTACCTTACCAACAACCAATAATAAGGAGGTTTACATGAAAGATGTAACCCAAGGAATGCTGGCTACCGCGGCCGGCGCTTTTATCGGCTCCGTCATAGCGGCCAAAATCGGCCTGGCCTGGTGGCTGGGCGGCCTGATAATCGGCATGCCCGCAGCGGGCATCTCGGCTTATATTCTCTTTGATCTCAAAGAGTTCCTCATGTCCATCCCCAGAGCCTGGTCTGCGGCAGTCGGTTGGCGCCTAAGTGAAAAAACCGTACTCAAGTTCAAAGCGGCTCGCTTTGCCTTTTTTGCCTCTTTAATAGCCGTACCTACCTTTTTTGCTTTCTGTTTTGGATTATTAATATTGGGCACGCGCGACACCACTGGTCAAGCTGATTATCAAAGAATGGCTTACGTGTTTTTTACCGGTTATTCACTATTTTTCATTATCATCATACCGTGTTTAATCGCTAGCGTAACAGAATGTAACAGAGATTTAGAAGAAAACAGGAAAAGTTGCATGGGTTTAATTAAATACATAAATCCATTCTCTATTCTCTACTTACTGCCGTTCGGGTCATATCTGGCCATGCGCTGGCTGATCGTCACATGTCCAGGCGTCGGTAAAAACACGCTTTTCGCTGCGGGACGATTTTTCAAATTCCTCTTTATCTTTGTCCATTCCAAAAACCGCACGATGTGCCTGGTTGACGCTTCTCTGGCCGTGGGCGGAGCTTACCTGCTTGGCGCTGGCCCGGCTTTTTCCGTGGCCGCCGCCGTGTTCGGCGCCCTGCTCTGGTTTTTCAACCGTGAGTTCGTGGCTAAAAAATGGCTGGGCATCGCCCTGGATCAGGTATAAAAAAACATGCCCATCTCGCTTATCAACGGGGTGGGTTTTTTATTTGTTAAATTCTTATAAAAAGACTCCGGGTGGGAGTCAGAACCAACCCGGAGTTTTGGAAATGCGGCATAACGCAAATGCGTCATTGCCGACATCTATCGATCACTCGTGATAACCGTCTTGGTTAACCTGACGAATAATCCGATCCGCCGAAAATATCTTTTTTCTCGACCTGCTTCGTAAAGCTATATTTGTCTCCAATATAGACATACTCCGTTAATTCGATCCAGGCTTTTCCCGGCACCATTATCCCGGCAAAGGTCGATAAGGCGGTAGGCGGCGATTCACTTGGCCGCAGGTTTTGGGTTACCATCGCGTACGCTGACACACTCTCGTCTGTAATGAGAGTTAGCGGCGACGCTGAAACGAACTTCACATCGGTTACGGAATTCACTGCCAACACATTATTTAACAGTGCGGGCGGCGAATAATTCTGGTCGGCAACAATGGCAGCAGTAACGAACGACTCATTTGCGCAGGAGGGCGGCGAGTTGCTCATAAACTGATTCGGGCAAGAATTTCCGACTGGCCCGAATACGACTACCATCACAAATGCCACCAAAATGACTGACAACCATTTCCTGAACATGTTGCCTCCAAGTTTGGTGAGTGAACATATACAACTGCAGAATTTCTGCTGTGCCACGCTGAATCACCCTGGCGCATACCGGCAGCCTCCTCCAGCGGCCTCCGGTGGTTCTTCATTTTTGAAAAGCATGGCATCCCGACATCCATGAATAGGGCGGCAGAACAATTAGTTTTTATTGTCAAAAAACGAAAAAAGAACTACGCACTTTGCTCATTTAACCGTCAATTTATTTAATAGTAACAATGCGCATTCTGGCTGTCAAGGGAAACGAAAAAACTGTCAACGGGAAGTTAAAATGTCCCCTTTTCAGGGAAGTTAAAATGTCATACCTGGGCGTTTTGTTTAGCCAGGACGGCTGCACGAGCAGCTTGGCGCCAGGGATGATTAGAGGGCGGGATATGGGCTTTCGAGGCTGCC
>JAZDEZ010000023.1:0-6572 GCA_043808365.1 Patescibacteria group bacterium | reverse complement strand
CCAAGATGGTCCAGGAGTATATTGAGCACCATTTCGAAGGCCAGGAGGGCGAGGACGCCTTTCGGGTGGAGAGCCCCTAGACTTCAGTCTTATTTCTTATCTTAGGCAGTCTGCCGACTTCCAGTCGGCAGTGGTTGAATTACAATAAAATTTCGAAAAAAACAATTGCCACCTCCCATATTTCTTTTGTATTTATGTTATTTAGGAATATTTTTTTAAAAGGCAATGAATTGCTCTATTATTCTGTCCTGAATAGCTTTTTTTAAATCTTTACGTAACACCGGGCTTTTTATGCAGCTGAAACTTTCTTGACCATCAATATAACGATGGCAATGGCCGAGCACATAGCCTTCTTTGGTAATTGACGGCTCCTTATTTATAGTCACATTGTTTGAATAAGTCCAGGTAAACCCCGGCTCACAAATATCGGATAAACAATTGGAATTCTGTATGCATTGCTTTCCGGCATCAGTGGCCAGTTTTGCACACTTTAACAGCATACCGCCCGGGTATTCTTGCCCTTTTATTTTACAATAAAAACCGAATATCCCGCTATAATTCTTTACACCAAAATACGAACCAATGAGTAATATTGCAATAGAAATAATTACGATTAACCATCGTCTCTTATAAAACATCCCAGTTTTTTCTAGAGGTGCTTTATCTAAAACCTGCCCACCCTCTTGATCCATACGTTTATATAATTATTAATAAATGTAACTTTTTAAAGACATTATTTCTTCTTTCCAATATTCCCCGTCTGGGCGTTTTCGGATTTCAGGTAATCCTTCACTTTCATCCGCAAGCTTTCAGTGAAACTGCCGGCGGAAAAAATGGCGTCCTTTGCCTTCAGAAGCGCCTTATCGGCGATGACCTCAATCTTATGGAGCGAACCGAACGGAGTCATGGCGCCTGGCTTGGTGCTGAACTTGTTTTTCATGTCCGATTCGCGGGCAATATCTACTTTTTTAGCTTTCAGCATCGACTTCAATTTCTTGAAATCCAGGTTGAAATGCGCCGGCACCACGACAATGTAGTATTTCTTGTCGACTTTGACCAATAATGTTTTGGCGATCTCACTGAGCTTGCGTTTCATGGTCTGGGCCATGTCATAGGCCGTGAAAACTGTTTTATGCTTCAACACCTCGTATTTGATTTTATTTTTTTGCAGATAGTTCCGCACTTTCGCTGGGATAGTCATATTAGTTATGTTAATCGAATTAATTACTTTTTCACTTTGTCATGCTGAACTTGCTTCTGCATCTCACTTTTCTTTATCTTCATACCTTGTAAAGGCAGACGCTGCTGCAGTCCAAACAGTTTTTTCGCTTCTCTGGCCCCCTTTAACGTTAGGCTGACTTCATCAATAAACCATTTTTCCGGCGTCCGGCGTCCGTAACCGATCATAAGTCCTTTTTCTATCAGCCGTTCAACGCTTTTCGTCAGAATCCCCGGCCGGTCGGCTGGCTTCACGTCCTTCCCCTGCTTGTCATAGTATTTCAGCAGTGCCGCGCGCTTCGTCTTACTCTTCCCATTAGCACTGGCTTTGAGAATAAATTTTTGCAGGTGAGAGAGTTTCATATAGATAATTTCCAATTACCAAATTCCAATATCCAATGAATGCTCAATGATTAAATGTCCAATTGGAAAATTATGACTTGGGGTTTTATTGGATATTGGTAATTGGATATTGGTCATTCCCATCCTCGATCAACCTAATTTCTTCTTCAGAACTGAAATACCTAAATCGCTCAATTGTTTACTATCTACTTCAGACGGGCTTCCGGTCATCGGCTCCCTATTGTCCCCAGTCTTCGGGAAGGCCACCACTTCACGGATGTTCGGCGCATTTACTAAAATCGTTAATAAGCGATCAATGCCGCAGGCAATGCCGCCGTGCGGCGGTACGCCGTATTTAAAAGCTTCCATCATGTGGCCGAACTGCACTTTCGCTTCCTCCTTACTCACACCGACTAGCTCTAAAACTTTTTCCAGGACTTTCGGGTCAGTCGAACGGATACTGCCGCCAGCCACTTCATAACCATTCAAGGCGATGTCGTGCTGCCAGGAGCGCACCTTAGTGGGATCGGTTTCCAGGAGCGGAATATCGTCACTATGCGGCGCGGTGAAAATATGGTGGTTAGCGACATAGGCGCCGTCCTTTTTCCCCGCTTCGAAAAACGGCCAGTCAACGATGAAGGCAAATGCAAGTTCGTTCGGATCATTTTTATTCTTTCGAAGATCAGGTTTGTCGCTTTTGTACTTAGCAATTGCCTCGGCGTACGGAATCCTCGGCCATGGCGAAAAGGTAATTTTCTTTTCCGGCCATAATTCCTTGATCATGGATACATACAACTTTTCAATCAGCTCCAAAATCTCCTCCTGCTCGACAAACGACATTTCCAGATCCAATTGGAAGAACTGGTCCGGCGCCCGATCGGCCCGCGCATCCTCATCCCGGAAGCATGGGGCGATCTGGAAATACCGGTCAAAGCCGGCCACCATCAGCATCTGCTTGTACTGCTGCGGGGACTGCGGCAGGGCGTAGAACCGGCCTGGATACGCACGTGAAGGCACCAGGTAGTCCCTAGCGCCCTCTGGCGTAGATTTGGCCAGGATAGGCGTCTCTACCTCAATAAACCCCTCTTTATGCAGGAAATCGCGCATATACTTCACCAGCTTGGAACGTATGATAATGGTCCTTTGGTTCTTAGCCCGACGCAGGTCCAAGTAGCGGTATTTGAACCGCAACTCCTCCCCGGCATCCTCCTTGGCTGTATCAACGATTTCAAACGGCGGAGTTTTCGCTTCAGCTAGAATCTTCAATTCTTCCGCCTGGATTTCAACTGTACCTGTCGCCTGTTCCTTGTTTATTAGTTTTTCCGGCCGCTTAGCAACCGTGCCAATTATTTCTACCACAAACTCAGGCCGCAATTTTTTCGCGGTTTCTAAAACTTCAACCTTATCAGGCGTAAAAACAACTTGGACGATACCGGAAACATCGCGCAACTCAACAAACACCATTTTCCCTAAACGTCTTGTAACGTGAACCCAACCATCTAGTCGAACTTTACAACTAATGTTATTTACAGTTTCTTTTATTAACAACCTTTTCATAATTTTATAAATTTTGCATTATACATTATTAATTATCCTCCGCCCAGCCGTTGAGGCGGACTTTTTTACGATGTGACTGATAGTTGCGCCAACAAAAAGGCGCTGCATGAAATTCATTTGGCTAAATGAATTTAAATGTTAAAAGTATCGTGTCTGCAATATTTTTCTGGTCGTTATTCCTATCAGGCAACATCAATGAATAGGTAATGCCGTTTTTTTGCAGATAGACGGTAGTCCAGTCACCGTAAACACCCCGAAAAACATCCTTGGTGCCCTGTATGCCGTCAACTGTGATTGCTGAAGTGGACAGGAGCTTTGTCTCCTGATCGGTCAGTAAGTCAGCCCGGCCCGTATCATTATAATTTACAATAAAATAATACAGCTCATTAGTAGGCGTCCACTCGGTCTCTTTCGGCAATAAATCCTGGTAATTAGGCTTGCTCCAAAACTTTACTAGTTCTCCGTCTGCTTTTCCAGTTCCGGAATTTTTATCAACAATCTGAGTGACCCAGCCGCCGGGATATTGCATGGTAAAGCCTAACTGCTGGTTCAGATACGTCTTCCACCCGGTGGTATCGACAGTCGCATTCGTATTCCCACTCGTCGCGGAATTGGTGTTGGAATTCCCATTTGAATTCGTATTCGCGTTCTGGTTTGTTCCATTACCGACATTCACGCCTTGACAAGACAACGTTGTGCAGGACGCAAAATCCTCGCCGCACAAACAAAAATTGGGGTTTGGATTACCGCATTTCTGTTCTTTAATCGCGACTTCATTACACTTACAATAATCCTGTAAAACTGGCGTGCAATCCGCGCGCGCTTTGCACGTCTCAATGGTAGAAAGTTTTGAGCAGGCAACCGGCGAGGTCAATGTGTCATCTTTATGCGTTTGGTACCACCACGCCACACCGACCAGCCCGATGGCCATGACGGAAATCAATACTGCAATAACAATGTGGGTAAATCCTCGCGGCTTCATAAAAGCTTGAATGTGGATAATATATTCACAGTTGACGCGTTATATGGCGCTTCAAAGATGTAGCCGGCGTGGATAAAATAAATCCGGTCATTCTGTGACGTCCCGGGTTGCTGGCGATAAACAGCGGCCTCTTCACCGCCCAGCTTCTCGGTAAAAGACTGGTACGCCGATGGATCGATGCCGGTAATCCTTTCAAAAGCAATGGCAACCGTTTCATCGGCTTTTACCGGAAATATCCGCAGGTTAAACTCTTCAACCGTGTCCTGCAGCAGACTAAGCATATTGCCGGCCGTCGTCCCATAGGTAATTTCATCCTCATGGACTGTCAAAGTACCGGGATATTTGAACGAAATACGGTACGACCCATTCTCAAATGCCTGCCATCCAGTTGCATTCACGGACGATGGGATTGAAACGGACTGGTGTTTCACGGCCCGAATAATGAAAATTTCGGATGTCGGCACGGGATTTTCTATCCAGAAAAAGTAGAGGATATAAAAAACGAACACAACAACAGTTACCACCATTAGGATGATGGAAATGCCCCAAAACGTCGTAATGCCCCGCTGGTCTTTTGTGTCTATCATTTTTTGCATAAATTTTTAGTTAACCGGCAATCATGCCCCTGCGCGTCGAACCAGTACTGCTGGCAATTGACTGGAGCGCCGTCAAGAGAGGTATAGCCGCACCATGTCTGGAACGCGCCACTAGCGGATAATATAATGTCTCCAGTCCCTAAGCAATTATTTTTCAATATATAATGACTATCGCAATTATAGACTTCCGTAATAGTGCATCCTGGCGGAAGATTATCATGGGTCTGCCCGCAGTACCCGACCGCAATGCTTTTTCCGCTCTGCACCGCCTCGTTCTGCTTCACGTTTATGGCAATCCCATTGAGCAGGACGACGGCCAGTGCGAGCGTGCCAAAAAGGATGATTGCCTGCATTCCGACTCCACGTTCGTCAATTTCCAAACGCATATAATTATGGGCGTAAGCGATTGATGAGCCGGGGGAATGGAATTGTTTCGCGCACATGGTCAAGTCCGCAGATCCAGGCCACTGTCCGTTCCAGTCCGATCCCGAAGCCGGCATGCGGCACCGAGCCGTACCGGCGCAAATCAAGATACCATTCAAAGTCAGATTTTTTGAGTTTATGTTCCTCAATCCTTTGTTCAAGGAGCTTTATATCATCAATACGCTGGGACCCGCCGATCACTTCCCCGTATCCTTCTGGCGCCAATAAATCCGCGCACAGGGCTACTTTCGGATTGTCCGGATCAGGTTTCATGTAAAACGCTTTAATAGCTGCCGGATAACGGGTAATAAATATCGGCTTGTCATACGCCTTAGTTAAAATAGTTTCATCGTCATTGCCAAAATCTCTCCCCCATTCGATGTCCGAGCCAAGCTCCTTGAGCTTCTTAAGGGCTTCGTCATAAGTCATGCGAATGAATGGACTGGCAACCTTTTCCAACGGCGCAATTTCCCGTTGGATAAGGGCTAATTCAGCTTTTCGTTCTGTCAGTACTTTCTTTACGACATACACGACCATCCTCTCCTGTACTGCCATGCTTTGGTCAAGGTCCAAAAAGGCCATTTCCGCGTCCAGCATCCAGAATTCCGTCAGGTGCCTCCGCGTCTTGGATTTTTCCGCGCGGAAAGTCGGTCCGAAATCATACACCTTGCCCAGGGACATGCATAGCGCTTCTAGATATAACTGGCCAGACTGGGACAAATACGCCGGCTCGCCGAAATAGTCGGTTTTAAACAGCGTGGTCGTCCCCTCGCATGAGGTCGGCGTGAGGATCGGCGTATCGGTCATGACAAACCCTTCATTGCGGAAAAATTCACGAAACGCCCAGATGATAGTGTCGCGGACGCGTAAAATAGCCGCCTGGCGAGAAGAGCGCAACCAGAGATGGCGATTATCAAGAAGAAAATCCGGGCCGTGTTCTTTCTTCCCGATTGGATATTCTTCTGCTTTTTGGATTATAGAAAAACCTGAAACTTCCAGCTCATACCCCCCCGGCGAACGTGGTTCTGCTTTGACCGTACCAGTGACTGTGACGGATGACTCTATCGTGACGGTTTTTGCCAGATCAAATTCACCAGACGGAATATTCTGGGGGATTATTACGCATTGGCATAAGCCAGCTGAACCGTCACGTACCTGCCAAAAAATGATCTTACCGCTTGAACGTAAATTTGACGTCCATCCGTTGACGGTAACCGTTTGGCCGACGTATTTACCTGCCTCCACTATTCTGATGATTGGCATATGATATGCCGATATTATAACATTTTTTAAAAAAATTACCAAGGTAACGCGGTAATGTGCAAGCACATATGGCGGTTTTCCCAGGACCAGGTAGAGTCTTGGGTATATGTGTACTACTATGGCAAAAACAATTAAAGAGGACAGGCTTCGATGGGTTCTGCCCATTGTCGAGCAGGAGATGAGGTTAGTTG
>JAZDEZ010000022.1:0-47786 GCA_043808365.1 Patescibacteria group bacterium | reverse complement strand
TACATGAGAGAAGCTCTACTCTACGAAAAGTTGGCTGACCACAGAGTACAGTGCCAAGTGTGCAACCACCACTGCGTTATTTTGCCGTCCAAGCGGGGCATCTGCGGCGTTCGTGAAAACCACGACGACAAACTTTATTTGCTGGTGTACGGTCGGGCGATATCCGAAGCGATTGACCCGATCGAAAAAAAACCTTTTTTCCACTTCCTGCCCGGATCAACAGCACTCTCAATCGCCACCGTCGGATGCAATTTCCGCTGTGATAATTGCCAGAACTGGCAGATCTCCCAGGCGTCCAAACAGGCCGGCTACACAGATTTGAAAATTTCCGGCGAAGAATTACCGCCTGAACAAGTAGTGGCCGACGCTATTTCGAGAAAATGCCAAAGCATCGCCTATACGTACACCGAACCGACTATTTGGATGGAATACGCCCTCGACTGCATGAAACTGGCCAAAAAAAAGAGGCTGAAGAACGTCTGGGTGTCCAACGGCTACATGTCAGATGCCACGCTGGAATTGATAATCCCCTATCTCGACGCCATCAACGTGGACCTGAAATTTTTTGATGAAGCAAATTACCGTAAAACATGCGGTGCGCGACTGACGCCCATCCTCAAAAATATACAAACATTAAAAAAAGCGGGTATCCATGTCGAACTTACCACCTTATCCATTCCGACGCTTAGCGATAGCGATGACATGTTCAAGAAAATGGCAGAATGGATTAAGACAGAACTCGGATCTGACATTCCTTGGCATATTTCCGCATTCTCACCCGTCATTTCCCATAAATTGCAAGAACTGCCGCCAACCCATCCTTCAACACTGATGAAAGCCTTTGAAATCGGCAAAAAAGCCGGCCTCAACCACGTTTATACGGGAAACGCGCCAGGGCTGAAATCTGAAAATACTTATTGCCCGAAATGTGGTACAATATGCATTGAGCGTATCGGCTATTCAGTCAAAAGACATGATCAGCATGGGGTTTGCGCAACCTGCCAAACATCCCTGTCAATAATCGAATAAACACCTATGAAAAAAATAATAGCGATTTTTTCACTTATCATGCTGATTGGCCCCCAGGCGGCATTGGCCGCCAGTTTCAACCCAAATTCCATCCTGTCCGACAATGACCTGGTCAACAGTAAAACCATGACCGCTGCCCAGATCCAAAAATTTTTAGACAGTAAGGGCGGCCTCGGCGCCTACCAAACAACGGATCCGTGGGGCAATGCTAAAAATGCCTCGCAAATCATTTACGATGCGGCCGCTTACTGGCAGGTCAACCCCCAATACCTCATGGTCCGCATGCAGATTGAGCAGAGCCTGGTCACCATGGCTTCACCGACGCAGACACGGTTGGATTGGGCGACCGGTTACGGGTGTCCGGACAGTACCGGATGCGGCACGAACTACAAAGGTTTTTTCAACCAGGTGAATTGGGCCGCGCGCATACTGACCAGCACCGAGCTTAATAATAGCGGCAATCCGAGGGGATACCTGCCGCACATCTCCAAGCTTGGATATTCCATCAGCGGGTGGGGTCCGGGAATAACTAAAACGGTCATTGACTTAAACGGAACCAGCACTACCCAAGTCACGCCGGCCAACAAAGCCACGGCCGCCCTCTATACCTACACTCCCCATACCTATAACGGAAACTATAATATCTGGTACTACTGGAGCCAGTGGTTTTCCAAGAACTATCCGGACGGCTCGCTCCTCCAGGTCCAAGGTCAGTCCGGCGTCTACCTCATCCAAAACGGCAAAAAACGCCCATTCCTCTCCCGCACGACGCTTGTTTCACGCTATGACCCATCAAGAATAATCCAGGTCTCTGATAGCGATCTATCATTGTACGCAGACGGTTTACCCATAAAATTCGCCAACTTCTCGCTGGTTCGCGACCTGGGCAATAACCGGACCTACCTCCTTGACGGCGACCAAAAACGCTACATAGAATCAACGGAAGTTTTCAGGGAAATCGGCTACAATCCCAATGAAATCCTTGACGTACAAGCCGGTGAATTATCCTCCTACGCGGATGGACCGAATATCAACATGCTGAGCGTGTTCCCGACCGGCGTCCTATTGCAGTCAAAACAAACGGGCGGAGTTGCCTATGTCCAGGACGGTGTCATGCATCCGATCATGTCCAAAGAAATACTGAAGAACCGCTTTGCCAATCGGAACATAGTGGTCGTGGACCAGGCTACCCTCGACCAGTACCCGCGCAGCGAACCGATAAAATTTCAGGACGGAACATTAGCCACCTCTCCCGGCGCGAACGGCATCTGGGTCATCTCAAACGGCATGCGGCGAGGCATTCCTTCAAAACAAGCATTTGACGCCTTAGGATATAAATGGGCCAATATCATCAGGACAAATGACACGGCCCTATTGACCGCGCATCCCGAAGGCGATCCAATTTCAATCAGCAATTAATTAATATGATATAATACTTCCATGATTGTTTTTTCTGCCATTACGCCTCATCCCCCAATCCTGATACCGGACATCGGCAAGGATAATGTGCGTTTCATCAAAAAGACGACAGCAGCCTTGGAGCGCCTGGCTGAAGACCTCTATGCCGCGAAGCCTGATACTATTGTCATCATTTCTCCGCATGGCACCATGCACACGGATGCTTTTTCACTGAACATGTCCAGTGATTTCGATATACATTTCAAGGAATTCGGCGACCTGCGCACAAAAATCCACCTCAAGGGCGACATCCGCCTGATCCACCATTACAAGGAGATTCTTGAGAGCACCCAGCGCGTTGTCCTGAATAATTCCATCGAACTGGATCATGGGGCCGGCGTGCCGCTGTACTTCCTGACAAAAGCGCTGGATCTGAAAAAACTGCGGATTATCCCGGTTTCCTATTCCTTGCTCGACTATGAAAAGCATTACCGGTTCGGCATGGCCCTCCAGCAGGACATGCTCAATGACACCAAACGGATCGCCATCATCGCTTCCGGCGATCTTTCGCATCGTTTGTCCGAGGATGCCCCGGCTGGATTCTCCCATTGGGCGAAAAAATTCGACGAGACCCTAGTAAAAAAAAATATTAAGTAAAGATACTGACGGCATACTAAAACTAGACGCTGATTTCGTGGAAGAAGCCGGCGAATGCGGATTGCGCTCAATCATCATGCTGCTCGGCATGCTCAACACCGTCAGCTATGAACCGGAATTATATTCCTACGAAGGGCCATTTGGCGTCGGTTATATGGTCACGAATTTTAAATTAAAAAATTAATTACTATTTTCAGACCCTATGAATAAGCGGCTCATTTTTATAGTAACTTTCATACTCCTTGGTTTCGTTTTCCTGCAGATCCCCTTTACCAACATCATCGGCGGCTCAACGCAAAAATTTTCGTTGTTTGACTTTTTCGCGCCGACCATCGGCGCCTTCCTCGCCTCCGGCTGGGGCGCTGTCACCGTCATTGTCGTCAAAACCTTCAACGTGGCCGTCCACCATCAGGCGTTTGACCTGACCGCAGTCATTAGGCTATTCCCACTGGCTTTTGCCGCATTATATTTCGGCGCCAGGAAATACAAGACACTGGTCGGCTTGATCCCGTTAGCCTGCATGGCCCTTTTCATCATGCATCCAGCCGGCAGTCAGGCTTGGTATTATTCGCTCTATTGGTTGATTCCAGTGGCCGCTTCCTTCACCAAAAAAAGTTTGGTCATGAACAGCCTAGGCGCCACCTTTACCGCCCATGCCATCGGCAGCGTGGCTTTCTTATACGCCTTCAACCTGCCGGCGGAAACGTGGATTGCCCTGATCCCGGTCGTATTCCTGGAACGGATGCTTTTCACCGCTGGGATAGCCGCAAGCTATGTGGCCATGAATTCACTGGTTAAGGCATTAGCCACGCGATTGCATTTGCCGTTTTTAAATCGCCTGATCAAGCCGGAATTCGTCGCGTCAAAAAAACTCCTGTCCTACCTGTAATCATTCACTTTTTCAAGACCGCCCTGGGCGAAGTCAAAGGGCAGTTTTTGGTATAACGAAGCCGTGGTACAATAAACGCATGGATGCCTATACCTCATTAGCCCAGCGAAGCATTGCTGAATACCTGGAAACGGGTAAACGCATCGGCATACCGGCCGACGCGCCTACCGGCATGCTGAACAAAAAAGCGGGAGTTTTTGTATCGCTGCATGAACGCGGAAACAATCAACTCCGTGGCTGCATCGGTACATTTGAACCCACCAGAAAAAGTATCGCCGAGGAAATTATACACAACGCTCTATCTGCGGCATTTTACGATCCCCGTTTCCTACCGGTCGGAAAAGATGAAATTGACAATCTTGAGATACATGTAGACATTCTCTCGCACCCAGAAAAAATTGAAGACATCAGCCTGCTAGATCCGAAAAAATACGGCCTGATCGTCGCCAACCAGCGAGGCCGCCGCGGATTATTGCTGCCGGATATCGGCGTAAACACGGTCGACGAGCAAATTGACATTTGCTGCGACAAAGGCGGCCTCAACCGCAATAAGGATACCTTAAGCTTTTATCGCTTTACCGTAGAAAGACACTATTAAAATTTCTTCAGCCGAGGCTGATCCCCGCCCACCTTGCTACCCGGCCCGACATGATATCATGGCAGGCGAGCGCAGGTAGCGGGCACGGCGCCTCAGGCGGAAATTACGAATTACTTCGGCCAGAGGCTGATCCCCGCCCCGTAAGTTGCGAGTGCAACGGGCAACTGTTCGGGGATTAGAAATTAGCCTGCCCGCCATTCGCTTCGCGAAGGCGAAGCAGGCGGGGAATTAAAAATTAGTGATTTTTAGATATGTTTGCCGAAGTCATCCTATCCCAGCGTTTCCCCAAATATCTCGGCATTTTTGACTACCAAGTACCGGAGTCTTTGGCCGGCCAAATTAAAACCGGC
This sequence comes from Patescibacteria group bacterium, assembly GCA_043808365.1. Lineage (GTDB taxonomy): Bacteria > Patescibacteriota > Patescibacteriia > UBA10025 > JAHIVO01 > JBAYGJ01. The sequence goes on along the minus strand of JAZDEZ010000022.1, from coordinate 42,865 downwards.
CAGCTGGTGCAGATACCTTTTCGCAATGCCATGCGCGAAGGCGTGGTCATCAGGCTGAAAAGCCAGTCCATCGCCGGCAAGACCATTAAATCCCTCGATAAAATAAAAAATACCATCCCAGTGCTGACTGCCGAACAGCTATCACTGGCCGAATGGCTGAGCGCGCACTATTTCGTTTCCGTCGGCTCTGTCATAAAAATGATCCTGCCGCCTATCCCCATCCGAAAGGGAAAATCTCCGGACATTAAATTAATTAAGACAGCAGCCATCCAGACCGACCATGTAATTCAAAAAAATGTTCAAGCCTTCATTTATAGTAAAAATAAGCATTGGCTGTACTCACCGACAGTTGCAAATGAAGCGCGAGCATTCGTCAAACAGTTCCTGCAATCAGCATCAGGAACGACATTGATTGTCGTACCGACCATACCGGACATTGAGTCATTACGGACATTGTTACCGGCCAATGGCGCTGATCCAGCCGTAATATTCCATGGCGGACTGGGCAAGCATGACCACTACCTGGCATACGAATCTGTCCGCGCCAAGTCTTGCCGGATAATCATTGGCACAAAATTATCACTCTTCCTGCCATTCCATGGCTTGCAATACGTCCTCCTTACGCAGTCGGAGAACAGGAACCACAAGCAATCAGACCAAAATCCGAGATATGACGCACGAACCGTGGCATTGAAGCTCAGCGAACTCCACCGGGCAAAAACGCTGTTTTGCTCGCACGCACCCGCAGTTGAACAGCATCAATCGCTGAAAGACGGGTCATGGTCATCACTGGCCGCCCAACCGGCTGCCGCCAAGCCATACCTCATCGTGGACATGCGCGAAGAAAGGAAAAAGCGCGCCTCCCGCATACTGTCAGAATCCCTGATCAAAGAGATGCGGGCGTCGCTGGCGCGCAAGCAATCCGTCTTCCTGTACGTCAATCGCCGCGGCAGTTCTTCGTCCGTAGCGTGCCGCGACTGCGGTTTGGCCATTGCCTGCCCGGCCTGCCGGCAGCCGCTGGTATACCACAGCCAATCCAAAATGCTTTTCTGCCACCAATGCAATGTAAAATTTCCGCTGCCCTCGACCTGCAAAAAATGCGGCGGCGTAAATTTCAAGTTTCTCGGCACCGGCAGCCAGCAAGTCGAACAAGAAGTAAAAAAATACTGGCCAAATAACTCTGTCACCAGGCTTGACCGGGATTCAGACAAGCAAATCGGAGCGATAACGACAAACATCATTATTGGCACGGAGATGGCCATCCCCTACGTTGACTGGAGCCAGATTGGTACAACGGGAATTATTAACGCCGACTCTCTGCTTTATTTGCCTGATTTCCGGTCAGGAGAACGAACCTGGCAGCAAATTACCCTGTTCCATTACCTGACCGGCCAACCGTGCGTTGTCCAGACAAACACGCCTGAATACACGGTCATCAATGCCCTGGCGAAGAATAAACCGGACTTGCTCTACCGCCAGGAACTGACTGACCGGATGCTGCTCAATTATCCGCCATATACCCATTTGTTCAAACTGATAATTTCCCATCCGGATAAAAGCCGCTGCGTGCAGGAAGCCCAGCGCGTCCGGAGCATGTTTCAAGCTTCACGGGTGTCCGCGGCCATCCTCACTCCCCTGCGCCCATTCATCCGCAAGCGCTGGTACATGTACGTAGTTTTGAAAATCCCATTCTCAATGCCAGAGGAAAAAATAAAGGCCCTGGTAGCCCAGGTTCCGGCCGGCTGGCAGATCGACCGCGAGCCGGCTAGCTTGCTATAAAAAAACAGGCCATCCGGAAGTCCTGTCCGATAGTGTCATTATTCCCTATTTATTTTGGCCTTATACTCAGCATACCGCTTGATGCCGTAGATAAACAGGCCGACGCCGAACAATATCAAAACTACGGCAATAACTAGCAAATACACCTGCTCAAAAAACTTCAGGAGAAAGCCAGCCAGCACTAGAAAGGCAAACGAAGTCCTCCAGTACGCCAACAGCGTCCGTTCATTAGCCAGGTGCGTCCGCTGGTGGGCCAGATGATCCCTGATAGACGTTTGTTCTTCCATATGGCTATATTTTACATTTTATCGAACGATTGATCAAACCTGATCGCGTTTTAGGCCACCCCTGATCATCCTGGCGATTTCCAAAAAAACTAATAGACTTCGGTTGCCAGCCACATGCAATCCGTATCTGCGTAGTATTGGTGCCATGGGTATTTTAAATTGCTGAAATAAAATGGTTCATGCGTATATCCCGGGCTCATGTATACGTCCTGATATTTGCTCCGGAAATCATTTTCATGGAACTTTTGCATTCTTCCAATCCCGAAAATCTGAGTATGCAATTCCCTGAAACCATGCTCATTATGTATCCCGCAATTCGTCCCTGCTTTTGCAAACCATAAGTTCAATCCAATATTCCCTCTCCTATCTTTTCTAGAACGCCAAAGCTTGGTTTCTTTTAACCCGGGAATCTTGAAAATGTCATAAGCAGATGGCCATGTGTTTATGATCCTGTCCGAAAAAATAAAATACTTTTCCGAAAATGATTCAGTTCGGCAATTGATGAGGACTACGCTTTCCGCTTGCTCAATCTTTACTCCAGAATAAACAGAAGAGTGATAAGGGCGTAATTTTTCCCTTTCAAACTCTAAATTTTTACTGCCAAGGTTAAGAATTATCGTTTCAGCGTCAATTTCCAGACTTTTAGCGTTTTCATGATATTCCGCCTTTAAAAAATCCTCCGAGAAACTTAATATTTTTTTATTGCCATTGTCAAGCATTGCCATAGTATTCTTTTTAATCATGCAAAAAAACTAATTAATTTATCTTTAGAAATTCCGTACCATTGATCCGAATATCTGAAGTGCTTAATGTTTGGGTAAAGAGAAGCGGAACTACAAATACCATATTACTTGATGTACGTTTAAACTGCCCGTAGTTTATTGTATAGTTTTTCAATATCCACTTCTATTTTTGCCAAATTAGGCCATGTATCCAGACCATCCCCTTTAAATCTTGGGAACAAATGAAAATGAAAATGCGGGACAGATTGTTGGCCGTCTTTACCGCTTGCGTGCAATAAGTTCATGCCAGTGGCATTAATTTTTTTCTTGTATTCTATCGTTAACTTTTGGACCGCTTTTACTAAATCGCATAATGTATCAGTCGGTATGTCATATAAATCCGCATAATGTTTTTTAGGAATAACCAATGTATGGCCATATACCTCAATTTCTTTCGGCAATAAACATATAACATTTTCATTTTCAAAAATTATTTTCGCGGGCGCTTTTTTATTGGAAATCTGGCAAAAAATACATCTGTTCATACTTTGAAAATTAGATTAGGATTAAATTTATTTCACATAATGTTTGCGAGTATGAGAAGTTGCGGAGCTAAGCGTGGCAATCTTAAATTTGGCCTTTTAAATAGAGATTGCTTCGTCCCCTTCGGCTCTTCCTTGTTTTACTCGGAGTCGCTCAGGGTCCTCGCAATGACAAACTGCGTGACTTCCGTAAATTAATTTATCTTTAGAAATATTGAAAATAAGATTATCGATGACATAAAATTTGAAAGAAAGGAGGAATGTTTTTTAGCACTCCTCCAATAGGTCATAAAAGTACGATCAGTACTTTTTGTACGGATTTACGCGAAAAGGCCCGCCATGGACGATGGGACTGCCTTCCATTACACTGCCACACTTGGGGCATTTTGGCGATACCGCACCAAGATCAGGAAATTCCTTATCTCTGTGGACAGTTATCACCTTGCTACAGTTTTTACACGTCCATCTATAATTCGGCGTAGGAAACATTACGTCCTCCTTTTGTTATTTGTTCACTTTCTTTAAAAAGCATTTTGTAAAAGAGCTATATTTCCGGTAACGTCTGCGTCTCATGCGCCCGCCCCGTTGCATGACGGGGTGGCGTATATACGCTGTTATCGGGTGTATCGCGAAATTATAATACTTCTAGGAAGTGAGGGGAAATTTTTCCCCTCGGGAGACACTTCATCGTTTGATTAAATTAATCCATCGACGAAGGATACTCTTTTTTGGAGGTCTGCGAGGGATAGGCCCATTAGGATAACCAGTTTGGCGCCTACGAGCCTTTTCAGAGAGCTCTTTAACAGACTTTACGAATTCAGGAGAAGCGCCTTGCTCTTTCATATTATCTCCTTTGAAAAAGAATGTGCAATTTCACTACCTAGAAGTATTTTTATATATGATTATCCGCGATTAATTTATAATTATAAGCGATATTTCCGATAACGTTTAAGAATATCTGAAGTTCATTGTAGCGTAGCGGAAATGAATTTAGGTCGAAAAAATTTTTCTTTCATCAAAAATATAAAAGTAAAAAATTTTTAAGCCAGATATTCTTTGTTATCAGATGTAAATTCTAGCCGTCGCTGTTACCAATTAGAAGCATTCAAAATAGCTTTTGCTAATATCACTAAACGTATATTTCCGTAATGATTTTCGACATCAGTCAATAATTTTTGAGTTACTTCTTTCCATTCCCTTCTTTTTGTAGCATCTGGCCTCACATTTTCATCGTACATGGAAGCAATTTTATCTACCAATTTTAATAGTTTAATAAAGATTGGTTTATTTTCAAGCTGATTTTTTTCTTGTTCCCAGTTTTCAAAGGTCATTTCTTTAACACCGTCAATAACTTTTTTATCCAAATCATCAGGTAGTGCTAATCCAGTGTCTTCTAGAACATCATGCAGTAAGAGTATCTGATAGCCAAGCTTGCGTTCTTCAAAAGGAATACGTTGGTCATGGAGCAAGGTTAAAGCACACCACATCGGATGTACAATAAAAGGCACTTTGCCCTGCTGTCGAAAATCTTTATTAGTATTATGTTCCTGGTGTGCACTATACACAAAATCTAAAAGCTGTTTTAAATTTTTTGGTTCGATTTGTTCCATATTAAAGAAATTTGTTAGATTGCTAGGCTAAAATTTATTTCCGATAACGTCCGCGTATCATGCGTCCGTCATCCGAAGCTTCAGCGAAGGATGATGGCGTATTGACGCTGTTATCGGATGTAATAATATATTTTATTTTGAAATTTTTCGCTGTCTAACCCTATTTTTTAAATATCGTCCAATTGCTTCTTTGGAAGTAAGCCAATCACGGCCTTCTTTGTGCGCTTCTAATTTTCCATACCTAGCAAGCAAATTCAAATATTTTGCAGAAAAAAGCGTAGTTTTTGCTATTTCTGTTAATGACAAAAATTTTTCTTGTTTTAAAGTTGTTGGAGTTAGAGTTTTTAGATAAATATCAAGCGAGCGTTCAATTGATTGGGCGATAAATTTTACTAGCGGCTCGTACTTGCCGCCATCTGCTTTGTCTAGTACGTCATAATATTTTTTTCGGTCATTTTTTAAAATAATAACCAAAGGATATCCGGCTTGCATTAGTAATACATTCATTACTAAGCGGGAAGTTCTGCCATTACCATCAAAAAAAGGATGAATATACACTAGTTTATGATGCAACAAAGCAGATAATTCAATAATATTCGTTTTATTTTTTTGTGCATTGAGCCAAGTGATAACATCACGCATGTATTGCGGTACGTGCAGGGCGTCTGGTGGCGTGTGTTTAGCTCCGCCAATAACCACATTGGAGTTTCGGTATTTTCCCGCCCATTCTCTGTCAGTTTCTTGGATGATAATCTGGTGTAAATTACGAATTAGCATTTCAGAAATACGGTGTTTTTTGTCTTTATCTACTAAATCATACAAATATTCCAATGCTGCTTGGTGGTCTTTAGCTTCCAGGTGGTCCTTTAAGGGTTTTCCTTTTATGGTTATTCCTTCGTTAATAACCAAAAATGTCTCTTTTAAAGTTAAAGAGTTGCCTTCAATTGCGTTAGAATTGTAGGTCATTTCGATCTGGAATTTTTCTCGCAGTTTTTGCACCGCTGACTTTGGCAGTGGACGAAGCTTGTTGAGTTTTATCAGTTTTTCTTCCAGACGAGTTTTTACAATGGTGGATAGGTAAGACATGGTAAATGCTTAATATGGTTTAGTAAATTATTTGTATTATACCATATTAAGGAATTTGATCAAATATGAGTATTTTTTCGCATAATGAGCTGCGACGGCAGACGCAGCTCATTATGCCGCAAGGAGCGAACAAAGTGAGCGATGGCGGCATAACGTCCGCGTATATCTGATGTCACGCGAAGCGTGATATAAGCGGAGGCTCGCCGGAGGCGAACCGGAGTCAGATATACGCTGTTAGCTTGATGTATTCCTTTTCTAATATCCTCTGATAAGAGAATGTGTTATAAAAATCTTTCAAATTTCAAAAAAACTTATATTAGCAAAAAGTAATCTAATGGGACTTTCACCACATTCGCATTCTCCAGTAATGTGAGAGGATTACGGCAAATTACTACGCCATATTTGGCTGACCCGATTTTTTTCATCGTATTTCGAACTTGGGTGCCGAGCTTTTCTCCCATGCTTACTTCAATCGGAATAATATTTTTACCGGAAACAGTAAGGATAAAGTCAGCTCCGGCTTTAGCGCTATCATAATTCAAGGCACCACGGCTATTAGCCACAAATTCTCGGCATAAGGTCATGGCAACAATATCTTCCATCAGTCGGCCTTTTTGACTAGAAAAAATTTGTTCATTCCCAGCGACGGAAAGAAATGCCGAACGCATTGCACTAGACATAAACTGATAGCGCGAAGGTTTCCTAACTTTTTTGGCGTTCGATCCGTAAGGCATAATACGGATAAGCAACTCGGTTTGCTCCAACACTTCCAGGATATTGGAAACTGTGTTCACGCTCGTCTCAAGTATCGTGGCAAGTTTTTGAACGCTTACTACATCAGACTCGGCTAATAAAAATAACACCCGCTTGATATGAATAAGAGTCCTGGTATCAAAACGGCCCAGACTTTGAACATCTTGATTGATCACTTTATCTAAGAGTAGGGTGATTGTTTGATACACCCGCACCTCGTCTTTAATCCGGATAGCAAACGGTAAAGTGCCTATTTTTAAATATTCATCAACATAGTGGCGGTCGATAGACGACCAGGCGCTAACCACGCTTTGTTCACATTGTTTTAGCGTTCGGTATGCGTCAATTGCCGAATCAGCGTTGAACAAGGCATTCTTGATGGTTTTCTTTAAGTCTTTGACTGGAAATTTACCATCACGAATCATCAAATATTCTAAGAAACTGGTTGGAAATAGTTTTTGAAAAATAGAACGGCGAATAACATCAGGATTGGTCTGTAGTGAAACAGCCGATGAACCGCTACATGCGACAAAAACTTTATTTGATCGGTCGTAAACGGATTTTAATACCGCTGCCCATTTGGGATCGTATTGTGCCTCGTCAATAAAAATAAAAACTGGTCTAGTAAGTTTTTCGAAACTTTCACCGATTATTTTTTCGTACGCGCTTAAAACATCTTTCAGCGCCGAACCGATTACGTTTACTACTTCATCCAACGAAATATAGAGTATCCTACGATCGCCGACTTCTTGGTGATGGTTTAGGAAAAGCTGCGCGAGTATAGTAGTTTTGCCAACTCCACGAAGTCCTGGAATTATAATCCAGCGATCTTGAGCATTTGGATCATGCAAAAAATCCCGGAAGTATTTATCTACTTTTACATAGATATTTCTTTGCGGATATTTCTTGCCCTGTTCGTCTTGGGCATAGGATTTAAGTCGAAAGGGGGCTTGAACTAGCTGGTTTTGTACGTATTTGAGTATTTCTTCCATATTTTTGTACTCTTTTGAGATGATATAGTAGAGTTACTTACTATATTACTCTACTGATATAGAGACGTCAAGCACCCATTATAGACTGGAAATAAGGTCTTTTTAGGTCATTTTACTAAATCATGATCTATAAATGTGTCAAAAAATCACGTTTAATCAGCCATTGGCTGATGGACGGTAGAACGAGTGTCGTCTCAATTTTGGTTGTGTTGCAGTCTGATCCCGATCTTATACGATCATGATAAATCGTTTTCGGAGCGGAGTGAAGAAAACTCCTTGTTTCCCCTCCTAAAATAAAAAAAATGAGAAATTTTTTACACACTACGGGCAGCAGCCCGGAAAAAGAAAAAGAATATGTCAGCTAACGTCCGCGTCTCATACGCCGTGAAGTGAAGCGAAACCAGATACGCCATTTTTATATATCATTTCTGCTGCACGGGATGAATTATCCCAACAATTATTACTTGGACAATTGTGGGGTTCATCCTTTCAGCGTTAGCCTTATTCCATTGTAGCTAGCTTTGGGTACAACACGAGCCAAGCCTCTTAGATGTATTGTCCATTACCTAATATTACAACGGACGAACAGTATTCAAAGTTAACATTTTATAATGTTAATAATTAAATACTGCTATGTGCAGCAGAAATGATACATACATTCTATTTAATAAACCCCCCAATATGATAAAGTAGCAATAATAATCATTAATAGAAACAACCATAAATCCCAGCTACCAATTTTGAAGTAATTCTCTAGCTCTTGCTTATCATTAAAATCTTCTGATTTTGGTAGAATGGGATACAAAAGCCACATCGAAAACATTGATAACAAAAATAGCGCAAAAGTTGTAAATGCTGAATTAAGCAGTACTACCCATAAATTTGTAAAGAAATCTGATATGTTATCTGAGTCTAATCCAAGTTTAACTAAAGCAACAATAAGAAGTGTAGCAGAATAAACCACAAATTTATGTTTTATTAAATAATTTTTGATCAGTTTCATATATTATTATTGCTACTTTATCATACGATGTTTACATCACATGCGCTGTAAAGCGAAACGGAATGGCGTATAGACGCTGTTGTGCGATGTAATAAAAAGCCGAGTCCAATAAGTATATTTTTGGCAATTTAACTACTTATCCTCTTTTGCATTTACCCCTCCTCCTGAGCTCTGACTACTTCCAAAATCATATATGATTGCTTTATCTCCAAGCTGTTCCTTCTGGACATTAGGATTTTGACACACCGCAACATCCACTACTTTGTCTGGATAGTTAGCTTTACGATACTGTTCAGCTGGCAATACTTGATTATCATGCCAAACTAAGAGCACGACATCAGCGTTGCCTTCATACTTATCACCTTTTGTTAGGTGATGTACTTCATTAAATCCTTGTTTTTCTATACCCTCTTGTGGCGGGGTAACGCTTTCAAATTTTTCTGGCATAGTTTTATCCTTAGTTAATAATGATTAAATTATATCAAGTTATCTCGACCCGCCACAAGTAAATTGCCAAAATTATTATCAAAAAATAAAAGAGGCTTTTTATTATGGCGTATAACGTTTGCGGATAAAAGAAGTTTGCGAAGCAAATTTGGACGTAGAAACCTGCAAGGTTTCATAGTCATTTATCCGCTGTTATATTCCCCGAAGGGCAAAAATTTAGTGCAACGTTCCGAAGGAAAATTTTTGAGTTCAGGCAGCTTGCGTTATTTTTTTCTTTTTGGACCAGCCAACTAGAAATAAAATTCCTATGAGAAACGCTGGCACTACAAGTATCAGAGACAAAGCGAGTAACATATACCAGGGCTCGACGGATTCCCTTGCAACAATAAATACCATATATGATATGCCTGCGAGAATAAAAGCAACTCCGCCAACCATCTCATATTTCCAGGAGATGATTAGAATGCCCAACAGAACAAAAGAAGGGATATTATGAATAAGCAACCCCAATACTGTTCCCCAGAAGCCATAATCATTATCAAAAACATCCAAAGAGAATACCGCTAAAAATACGATAAGTAAAATTGATAACACCCTTGGTGTCCAATAAATAAATTTGTTCATATTTTTCTCCATATTAAGATGTTAAGATTTAAGTATATATAAATTTACAATTTAACAGACGGTTACAAGCTGCCTGGATTGAATATAACGTTTGCGTATCATGCGATGTGGCGGTGCCATATCGTATATACGCTGTTGTGTGATGTAGCTAAAAATTTCTATGTCCGATCTTCAGCTTCCGGTTCAATTTTTTCGTACGTATTGGCAAAAGACTCTTCAGCGATTCCATATCCACCATCGGCTACCCAGCCGCCAGCTTTTACGACCATAGTTTCACCCCAAGATGTTCCAAAGACAATGTTTTCATCTATTCTGACAGCCTTAATAACACCTTTTGCCCTGAATTGACCGGGACTGTCTGGAATCGCTTCATATTTTGAAGCAAACTTTTTCTGTCTCACATCAACTGGGTCATTCTTGCTGCCAAAAACATACGGATCTTTGTCACCGGGATTGTGGATGATCCAATCTCCAGGATCGGCATAGTTTTTCATGCCATCCTGTGACGTTGTTATTTCTTCTCGCTCAGAGGCTTGCCTCGCTGAGGCAATAACTTTTTTTCTGTAAGAATCAGCAGTTTCAAAAGAACCCGCATATTCTTTGAGCATGTCTACCCTTCGGCACTTAATTTTTTCTCCGTTAATGTCGACTTCTTCAAACTTTGCTTCTTCGGGCATATCCATGCCCATTTCAGGTGAATTCATAGTCTTTTGCGATAATTATTAAGTTTATTAAATTATAGAGAAATTTCTGGCTATTTCACAAAACGTTTCGGGCTAGCCGATGTCCCGACGTAAAGTCGGGATATGGGTGAGCGAGCTAAAAGGATCATTTATTATGTCGGTAGATGTATATTTGCCAAAGGATAACTGCAGTAGTGAGAATTCCAATTCCCTGTCCAAGAATCAATACGGTATCCTTTTGGAGAATTCCATGAATCGTCCAAAGAAGGTAGGCAAGAAATGAGAGAAGAAAGAAAGTTGTAGAAAGACCCTGAGTGGATCTCCGCTGAAGGTTTTTTCTGATCTGGGCAGGAAATCCGATGAGTTTCACAAGGATTCCAATTGCCACAGTAAGAAACCCGATGATTCCGGCAAATGTAAGCGTTTCAATAAAGTTCATAGTATGTTCCTTTTAGCTCGCGAACCGGCTAGCCCGTGTTGTGCGCAGTCGACGTCGCTTTTAAGTATATTTATTATTGTATCTCTTTAACAACCTCTTGTTTAGTTTCAACTGTATTTCTTTTATAAACGCTGTTAGCTGATGTTGTTTCGCTGGTCATAGTACTTCCTCGTCTTCTTTACGCCAAGCCGGATCGACAATACAGAGGAACACAAGTTCAGTGATTCCGGTATTCTGAATGGACTGCTTTGTGTTGGGTGGGATATACACAGTTTGACCTGAGTGAACCTTTTCCGACTCTTCGCCGATATACATCATCCCTTCACCTTCAAGGATGTAATAAACTTCTGAGGTTTTCAGTTTATGCGGGTACGAGGTTTTTCCTGGCTTCACAACTGCATGCGCTAGACTGTACCGAAGCTGGAGATCAGCCTTCTTAGGATGCAAAAGTTCGCGAAGGATCGTATTGTCACCAGCGATGAATTCTTCACAGTTTTGTAAATCTTTAATAAGCATAAACAAAAAATCCTAAGTTAACTCATGGCTTTGCGAACAAATAGCCTGATACTGATAAATTTGCCTATTACGCGAATATCAGCTATATTGGAGGCACCTTCAACAGGTTAATTTTATTTTAAATTAGCTAAAATTGCAAGACTAATCCATTACTATTCGCTATACGCAACGTGCTATAAGCTATTAGCCATATGCTAACTATCATTACCCTTCCGCATACCACGTTAAGGAAACGCGCCCAGGAAGTCTTGCCTGAAGACATCCCCGGCTTGAAAAAATTTATTGCTGAAATGTCCGCCACCATGCAGGCGCAGGATGGCATCGGACTAGCCGCCAACCAGGTGGATGTTTTGAAACGGATTATCGTAATTAATACAAAAGACGGTCCACTGCCTCTTATTAATCCAATCCTGACTGGCAAATCTTTCCGCAAGGAAGAGGCGGAAGAAGGCTGCCTATCCGTCCCGGACGTTTTCGGCATAGTCAAGCGGCATAAATCACTGGTGATTAACGCATTGGATCGCCAGGGCCGTCCAATCAGCCTGAAAGCGGCCGGCATGTTCGCCCGCGTGGCTCAGCACGAAGTCGACCATCTGGATGGCGTGCTTTTTATCGACCGGACGAAAAAAATTACCAAAGGCACGCTCCCCCATGATTCAAAAAACATATAAAACGATTTTTTTCGGCACGCCGGATTTTTCACTGCCGGTCCTGCAGGCGCTGGCTTCTTTGGGATTTATCAAACTGCTCGGGGTCGTCACCCAGCCTGACCAGCCGGCGGGACGGAAACAGGCATTAACTCCTCCGCCAGTGAAAATGCGGGCGGAAAAAATAGGGCTCCAAGTTTGGCAGCCGGCATCATTAAAAAATAAGTTATTTACCCAGCAATTCGAGTCAGCCGCTCCAGACCTGTGCATCGTCGTCGCGTATGGAAAAATAATTCCATCAAATCTGCTGGGCATGCCGCCGCATGGCTGGCTGAACGTCCACGCCTCCCTTTTGCCGAAATACCGCGGCGCGTCGCCTATCCAAGCGGCTATTTTGGCCGGCGAAGAAGCCACCGGCGTGACGCTCATGAAAATCGACGCTGGACTGGATACCGGCCCGATTATCGATCAAATTAAAATGGAATTAAATCCACAAGAAAATTTCCAGACACTGCATGACAGGCTCGGACAGCTTGGCGCGGATATCATAAAAAAATCGCTGCTCCCCTATCTGACCGGCCAATTACAGCCTCAGCCGCAAGACAACAAACAGGCAACACTGACAAAAATCATTTCTAAAGAGAACGGCCGCGTCGACTGGAAAAAATCCGCGGTGGAAATAGACCGGCAGATCCGCGCTTATACTCCCTGGCCGGGCGCGTACTGCTTTTGGACTCCGGCCAAAACCAACGCGATAGAGCTGCGGTTAAAAATTCTTGCGGCCCGGCCTGTTGACGGTACGAAGCAATTACAGGCAGGGCAAACCGGCAAACAGGAAAACCGTATTGTTGTCGGCTGCGGCCATGGTACTCTAGCGCTAAATTTTGTCCAACTCGAGGGAAAGAAACCATTGCCAATCCGGGAATTCATTTTGGGCTGCCCGGAATTCACTCAAACAGTATTATCATAGCCAATGCCACCGCATGTCATCATCATCCCAGGCGCCAAGACGAAATATGTTCCGGGTTTCAACTGGCTCATTGACAGTTTCTATGAATTTTTCGGGGTAAAGACAAACAACCGGGACCGCGCCTGGGTCGAGCCGTTTAAAAAATTCCTGGAATCAGCCGGAAACATTCCGGTCAGCGTTTTTGACTGGCCAGGCGGTGTGTCCCATTTTGCCGTCACGCGAGCAGCGAAACGCCTGAGGCAAGACATCCTTTCCGCTGGCCGAACAACCCCATTAGTTATTTTTGCTAAAAGTCTCGGCGGCAATGTAGCGTCATTAGCCTGCCACGGCCTGCCGTCCGGACATCCGGTAGCTAAGATTATCTACGTCGCCACGCCGCATCAAACGAAGCTTTACCCACTTCCCTCGCATCTCAGTGAGGCGAATCCGTCTCACGAACACATAACATTGATCAATGTCCAGTCGGACGCTGACCGGTACGTTGATTTTGCCGGAAAAGCATTGTACCTCGGATTTGGCGACAAACAACCGCCCCAACTCACCACTATTATATTGCCCGGCATACGGCATTATGAATTCATGGAAAATGTCAAAACTGAATACGAAAACCAGCCGATACGGACGTTCGACCTGTTCAAAAAACTGATTGAGGAATAAATACCAATAGTAATGCTTAACAGGTGGCGTTTGCGTTGGAGCAGCCCGCCCCGTACAAAAGCGTAGCTTTTTAACGGGGCCCGTATCGTTTGACGGTAGCGATATACGCCTTACAACGACACCGCCAACGCTACCGATACGCGCAGCGCAACCGCAGCCGTATTACTTGCGGACTTTTTTTGTTACCTGAAAGCCAAGATACCTGCCCAGCATCAGGCGCGTCTGGGCGTCTGTCGCAGGGATTGATCCAAAAACAATAAGAGTTAAAGGTATCAAAACCCATTGCAGAACCATGACGACAAGCTTCCATTTCGGGTAATCCTTAGGTCTCGGCGGTAAAAGTTGAGTGGACAAAACTGCTTGGGCGAACAAACCGATCATAGCCAGATTCATCAGCCAATTGAGGATATGCGGCGCGTTCTGCGTGACCACGGACGTCGAGCCTTGATAATTCGCCAGCCAGATCGGCAAATGGCCCAGAATGAAAATCAAAATAGGGGCAGTGGCCCAGGAATACACGCCTTCACCCTGATTGAAAATATAACGGAATTTTTGCACGAACGGCATAGTCTTGTTCCGGCTGAAATTCCAGACCATGTACGGAAAATTTTCCACGCCGTACGCCCAGCGCCGCTGCTGGATATACTGGCTTTTGACCGTGGCCCAAAAAGTATGCCCGACTACGACATCCATCGACACCGGCAAGTGCAATGGCACCACTTCATAATCGCCGTCATACTCCATGATGCACTGCAGGCAGATCCGAGAGTCCTCCGTCACGATGTCGCTCTGCCAAAAACCCACGTCAACCAGCGCTTTGAAGCTCATACTGTGAGAGGAAAAGGTAAAAAGCCTTTCCGGGCGTACCTGCTCGGTCATCAGCCAAAACGTGGTGCTGTATGAAATCACCCGCGTCAAAGCCGGCGATTCCCAGACGTTGTTATTGAACACCGCTAACGGCTGGTAGCTGGCACGCGTCGGGTTTGGATGCGACATGTACGTGTACGTCAGGTAGGTAAAGTATTGCGGATGGACGCATGTATCCGCGTCAAACGCCGATACTATCACTTTCTCATACGGGATGGCTAATTCATCAATTATATCCTTGACCCGATGCCCGGCCCAGGCGATATTGGATCCTTTGCCAGGCATTTCCCCATTTAGACCGGCGGGATGAATGGTAACTAAAAACCTGAAAAATGTTTCACCGAACTCCTCCCGCAGCCTGTTCGCGATGCTGGAAAAATTTTCTTTGTCCTTTTCCTCACCGGCCAGTACGACGATGAACCGGTCTAAAGGAAAATTATTTTTTGTCAGCGCCACCAGGCTCCCCCGCAACACTTCGATCGGCTCTTTGTACGTCGGGTAAAACACCGCGTGGTAATGCTCATGCCAGCCGGTTTTGGTCTCTACTTTCTGCCGCCAGTCAGCCTTGATCGTCTGCCGGTACAGCCGGAACGAATGGATCATGTAAAAAAGCATGTAGACAATCCGGAACAGCCAGTAGAAATCGAAGATGATGATGAAAATAATCGCCCAGATCGGGCGTACGAAAGAAAGTGCGACCGCCAAAAAGAACGTCGTCCAGACCATGGCGCCGGGCAGGATTTCCAGGAACCGGTATTGCCTGTACTCCGAAATGCTATTAAGCAGTTTTTGAATCATACAAAGTCTATGGAGCTCCGCGGATTATATCCCTTCACTTCGCGGAGCGCCTGCCTGCCGGCGAGGCAGGGAATCCGCCGCAGTCCGCCCAGGGCGGGCGGAGGAGGATGAAAAAAACGGATTTCCCATCCGCTTTTTTATGCTGAAAAAATTATTTGACGATGATTTGTCCGCTTTTGATGGGGTTCAGGTAATCATGGTATCCCCACGTGCCGGCTGTGGCGAAGGTGAAGGTATATGATTCATTCTGGCCCAGTTCTTCGGAAAGCAATGCCGGCAACGTGCTTCCGGACGGATGCGGATCAGCGGCGATCTTACGCTTTGTTTCATCCTTATTGACCCAGGTGATAGTCTCGCCGGCGGCGATCGTTACGACTGACGGGTTGAAACTGCCCTCCATGATCCAGACAGTCTTGGCCTCGGGCCGGACAACAGCCACGGAATTACTGGTATTCAGCATCTGGGTTAAGTTTTCATTAAGCGGCTTCTCACGCAAAAAGTACCACCCCAGCAGGCCGGCCACTACCACGACGAGTACAGCGACGACGATTATTGTTGTGTTTTTTCCCATAATAAATTTAAAATTAATTAAAACTCTTTTTTAATATGGTAAACGGCACTTTATGCCATGGCCCCGTTGGTCCAATTAGGCCATTCTTTGCCCCTAGTTGGGAAACTTCGCCAGCAGCGTTATTGCAAGCCAGTCGGATGCTTTTTTCCGCATCACCCCCATACCGCATGTATCCGGCCACGAATCCGGAACCGAAAGCGTCCCCCGCGCCTGTCGCATCAATAGCTTTTAGCGGCTTGATTATAACACGGTATATTTCGTTATTCAATACGACCACGGAACCCCTGGCTCCCTTGGTGATTACGAGGATTCCTGGGCATTTTACGCGTAACTTTCGCACACATCCCGCTTCATCAGAAGCCGGCTGGCCTGTTAATGCGGACGCTTCCTCCTCGTTCATTATCAAAATGTCGACCTGCTTCAACAGAGGCCCCAAGCCATTTTCAGACTTGGCCAGATCCAGCTTCCCGGGATTAAAGGCGATATGGATTCCTCTTGGTTTGGCGAGACGAATTATTTTTTTCAGCACTTCCAGCCGTCCGGCCAATGAGGTGACGTACAGCCATTTTGTCCGGGTAATGGCATTGGTAATGTCTGTAGTCTTGAAATCATGCGCCGCTCCCCGGTATACCAAGATCGTCCGTTCACCATTTGGCGCCAAAAAAATAACCGACTGGGCTGTCCGGTTCTTCCGATCAATTACCAGTAAATCATTGATGCCGTGTTCTTTCAGGTATCGTCTAACCTCTTCACCGACACCATCCCTCCCCACCCGCGCCAAACAGCCTACTTTGAAGCCCTGCTTCTTGAACGTGGCGGCCGTGTTGACCGCTCCCCCGCCAATCTCCACGTTCATGTCATCCAGCTCGATTTTAGTGCCGAACGCAAAACACTCCATCTCGCTGGTGGCCATTGGCGCGTTCTTCAGCACGTGGAACTTCCTGCTGAACAAATACACATCCTTGAACGCGGAGCCGATGGTGATGACATCAAATGGCATAATGTAATAATTTAATATGGATACGAGATGTGGGTTTCGGATGTGGGAGGTGGGTCGAGATGTGAGAGATTTGTAGTGAGAAATACCCACCTCACTTCCCACTTCTCATTTCCCGACTCACATCTCACTTCCTAATCACACTTCCCTCCTCCAGAGCCGATTGTTATGACGTCGTATGGCATGGTGTTTCTATTTACTGACCATTACTAATGGCTGCATGATACCATTTTTTACGGAAAACTTCAAAACCTCTTTAGAGCTTCACGTGCATAATAATTGAGGTCTTTATCAATAGCATACTTCGGGTCATCAAGTTCTTCGCTGGTGAACCAGCGTATGTCACTATGCTCCCGACCGGCCAATAAAACCTGGTCGGTTTTTGCCTTTGCGAAATAGATCATGCCGATATGCTTATGGTGGCCGGAAAATGGATGGAGATCCATATACTCTGGCGGATAAAGATATTTCTTGCCTTCCATCATGACAGGTGATTTCTTGCCGAATATTTCCACCTCTAGTCCGCTCTCCTCTTTTATTTCACGAAATAAGGCCTCATCTGGATCTTCGTCAAGCTCAATATGACCGCCGATCGGCAGCCATTTATTCAACTTCTTATGATGGATCATCAAAACCTTATCGCCATATACGATATAGGCGACAACGGTGAAATCAATTAAATCGTGGATGTGTGGCATGGTATTAATTTAGAAATTGGTTTCGGATTCGGGAAGTGTGTCGGGAAGTGGGGGTTGGAAGTGAGAGAAATCACACTTCGCACATCCTACTACTCGACTCGCCTCTCACTTCTCGTCCTCACTTCAATTAACCAACACTCTTGCATGAAATGTTATTTGCGTTTTCAAGTCAGTCGTGGTAAGGTATTCTAATTGCCAATAAAATCGATCATTAATCAAATATATCGAACTATTTGCTTAAGGAGTAACTGATGAAAGTCAGAATAACTGAAGTCCTACAGGTGCGAGCCAAAGTTGAGTATGAAAACGACAGGCAGATGACTGATGCAGCCAAGCAAGGCAAGCGAGGGTTTCCAGGGTATGGCGAACTTCTGCTTGTACGTGCAGCCTTAGAGAAAATTTTGTCGTCAGAAGTCGATATCCCGCCAGAACTTGAACATCTGTTCAAGTAGTAATTTATACCCATCCGAGTCAGTGGCTGCCAGATACCTGGTAGCCCTTTTTTATTAATGTCCAATACTTTTTATCGCTACCATAATCCCCTTTGCCGATATCCCTTCAAAATCTAATAACTCCTCCAGTTTCCCAGACTTGGGTAGTTTTGTAACAGCCAGCTTGATCACATGCGCTTTCGCATGCCTGAGCGCGCTAAGCACCGCTTCTCCCAACCCTCCCTGCGGATAATGATCTTCAACCGTAATGATTGCTTTGGTTTCTTTCGCTGCTTTTTGGAGCGTGGCAACGTCGATTGGCTTAATGCTGTACAAATCTATCACACGGATTGAAACGCCCTGCTTTTTCAATTCATCATGCGCTTTCAACGCTTCAAATACCGTAATGCCTGCAGTAACCACCGTGACGGCGTCATTATTGCTCTGCCGTAAAACTTTACTGCCACCGATTGGGAATTGTTCGTTTTGATTATAGATAATTGGCGTCTCAGCCCTTGTTGTACGAATATAAACTAAGCCTTTGTGTTTTACGGCCTGTTCAACCAGCTTATCGCAGGAAACCGCGTCAGTCGGGTACAACACGACACTGTTGATCAACGAACGGAACATGGCGATGTCTTCCAGCCCCATTTGCGACACGCCGTCCTGTCCGATGGATACGCCGGCGTGCGAACCGACGATCTTGATGTTGGCATTGGAATAACCGGCCATCCGGGCCTGATCAATCGCTCTTGTTAAAAACGCGGCAAAAGTAGAAACAAACGGGATCTTGCCCCGGCGCGCCAATCCGACGGCAGTGCCGACCATATTCTGCTCGGCAATAAACATTTCAAAAAATCGCTTGGGATTGGCTTCCTTGAAAATATCCGAATAAGTTGAATTGCTGACTTCCGCGTCCAGTGCCACAATTGGGTATTTATCAGCTAACCGAGTTAACGCGTAACCGTATGCTTTGCGCGTAGCCATTGGATTTGCAAGCCAGCTTGTTGGCAAGCCAGTTTGTTGCCCCGATGATTTGCTTTCTTGCTGACTTGCAATCTTGCTGACTTGCTTTCTTGCTGACTTGCTATCTTGCCGACTTGCAATCTCACCGCGAACTGACGCATCTACTTTGCCTAAACCTTGTAGTGCTTTTTCCAATTCATCAGGTTTCAACGGCTTGCCATGCCAGCCGTCCTTGTTTTCTAAAAATTTAACGCCTTTTCCCTTTATTGTCTTGGCAATAATCATGACCGGCCTGCCCTTTACCTTCACAGATTTTTTAAAGGCGTTCAAAATTTGCGGGAGTTTGTGGCCGTCGATTACGATGGTCTGCCAGCCAAAGGCTTTCAGGCGTTTGTCGTATTCCAGCACTTTATGCCCATACATAGTCTCTCCTCGTTGGCCCAAACGATTTACATCTAAAATACCAATGAGATTATCCAGCTTATAATGCGCAGCTAACTGTACAGCTTCCCAGACCTGTCCCTCGGCCATTTCACTGTCGCCTAGCAGGACATAGGTGCGATATGGCAGTTTATCCAGGTACTTGGCGTTCAGGGCCATCCCTAGGCCTACAGAGAGCCCCTGCCCCAGCGAACCAGTAGCCGCCTCGGTAAACGGGAAAGCCATGGTCGGATGGCCCTCCAGACGGCTGTTAAATTGTCGCAAGGTCATGAGTTCCTCTTCCGTAATGGCGCCAGCCGCGGCCCACAATGCGTAAAATAACGGGCTGGCGTGGCCTTTGGAAAAGATTAACCGGTCATTCCCTGGATTACCTGGGTTTTTCAGATCAAACTGAAAAGTACCGCCGAACATCAAGCCAGCCATCAAATCCGTGGCTGACAATGAAGAAGTCGGATGGCCGGAGCCGGCCTGCGTGGTTGATTTCAGGATCCAATAGCGGAGAAGCTTGGTTATCGCCGGTAAATTGTTTTTAATAAGCATAAAGTATATTTAATTTACTAATTTTATCATACTGAGTGAATACGAGGCATTTCGGTTAAGCGTAATATGCAATTAACAGAGATACATCCCCCCTTGATTACACTCGGGGTCAGCATGACAAGCATTATACTTGTTGTATTGGTTTCGTGAATTTACACTTTGGATAATTACCGCAGCCAATAAATTCTCCGAATTTGCCATGCCGCTCCTGAAGCATACCACCACAACGCGGACACGTTTCGGCATGGGATTCCGGGACTTCAACACCAGCTTCTTTGATATACCTCATCAGCCGATCACCGTCAATCAGTTCGAGTGGTTTTCCTTCGGCAAATTTTTCTGATTCCAGGGTAAAAACGTTGGTGGTGATGAAATACCCCTTTGCCTGAGTCTCCTTATCTACGAGTGCGCCGTAAAAATCACGTATATCATGCACATTCACCTGCCCGGTAATGAACCTCTTGCACTGGATATAGTGTTTAATCCCGTCTTTCTCCGCAATCACGTCGATACCTCCGTCATAGCTCCCGCCGACTTTTTCGGTACGAAAACCAAGGCGACGGAATAATTCGGCAACATAATCCTCAAATTGATTTGGTGTTAACTTGCGTAATGACTCTAAGGTGTCTTGGCTCTGAAAAAATTGGTTACGCTGGTTATTTTTATATTTCAATAATATAAACATCACGACGAAACCAGCGATTACTAAAACAGTCAAATACATCCACGACTTCTTGAAAAAAAGATATATCAACAATAAAAAGAAAATGCCGACTAATGGTCTGACGATTTCATCAAATGCTGATTTTTTTCTTGGCATAATACTTTTAGTCGAGTAAATGTTTTGCCATGATAATGCCGTATGCAGCCATCGTAGGACTGTCAGTAATAATATTATCCGCAATCAGTCTTTTTAGTTCGTCGAAGGTCACTTTTTTCACCTTCATCCCTAATTCACTGGGTTCAAGATTGTTTTTTCCTTGAATCAAATCAGTGGCTAAAAATACGTAGTACTTTTGCGAATGATGGCCTGGCGCAAGATTAAAAGTCGCTACCTCCTTAATAGTTTTGGCCATCAAGCCAGTTTCCTCTTCCAGTTCAATGCGCGCAGTTTCCAAAACAGAACTATGCTCGCCATGACCTTGGGGAAACTCCCATGAATACTCATCCACTGGATAGCGGTACTGTCCGACCAGATACACATGCCGGCCGTCCCAGGGAATAATCAACGCGAACGGTTCTTTATGCACCACGCCATAGGTCAGTTGCTTGCCATAATCAGTAACAACCTGGTCTTCCGTGATTTCCATCCACTTGTTCTTATAGACTGATTTGGATGATACTTTTTTCCAGGCCATGATTTTTTTGTTAGCGGCTTAGGTATCGCAACTCGTATCGTCTGACGTTAGGGTTTGCGTCCTGATTACGTCACCGCTAAACGATACGGGCAGCACCAACGCCAACGTTACCAATTTCTAAGGGATCCCTCGTCTGATGGCTCGGGATGACGCTTTGCGTCACTTCGGTATATTCTCCCAATCTTGGTAAAACTTCTTCACGCCTTTGTCCGTCAGATCGTGCCGGTACATTTGTGCCAGGATTTTGAACGGGACAGTGACTATATCCGCGCCTGCCAATGCCGCCTCCTCCACATGCCGGACGCTGCGAATAGAAGCAACTAATACGTTTGACCGGATGTTATAGTTTTTGAAAATCTGGACTGTTTCTTGCACCACATCCATACCCTTCACGCCGGTGTCATCCAGCCGGCCGACGAATAGGCTGACCATCGTAGCGCCGGCCCGAGCGGCTAACAACGCCTGGGCCGCGGTAAAAACCAGCGTTACGTTAGTATGGATTCCTTTTGCCTCCAATTGCGCCACAGCCTGCAGGCCTTCGTCGGTCATGGGTATTTTTACGACAACATTCTTAGACAGTTTTGCGATCGCCTTCGATTCGTTCACCATCTCATCAGTGTTCTGCGATACCGCCTCAATACTGACTGGCCGGTCTTTCACCAGCGTCAAAATGTCATGGACCACTTCGCCGAGTTTGCGGTCCGCTTTAGCTAAAAGCGTTGGATTTGTAGTAACGCCATCAACTAGTCCTCTTTCTACGGCCCATTCGATCTCCTTGATGATGGCTGTGTCGATAAAAATCTTCATGATATTTTTATATTAGTTGTTCTTGTAAAATTGAAAGGTTTTCCGCCAAATTTCCACTTTTGAAAAGCGCCGATCCCACGCAGAACCAGTCCACTCCGGCGCTCACCAGCGGCCCGATGGTTTCCGTGCTGATACCGCCATCTACGCCAATAAGCGTCCGGGTGTCCATATCGCGCATCGCTTCGGCTTTTACCGCCACTTCTGGGTGGAAAGGCTGACCCTGGCGTCCCGGTTTCACGGCCAGGAACAGCACCAGGTCAACCAAATCAATGAACGGTTCAATCGCTTCGATTGGCGTTTCGGGATTGAGCGCCAGGCCGATTTGATACCCAGCCTCTTTCAACTCTTCAATAAACCCTTCCGGCTCAGGCATGGCTTCGTAATGAATGATAATTCTTTCGAATTTATGTTTCGGCAAGAACGGCATCCAGGCATGCGGGTCCTGAACCATCAGGTGGACTTCCAAACGCAAATCGGTTTTAATTTTTTCCAACTCTTCTGGCTTTATGGACATCGTTTCAACAAAAACGCCATCCATAAGGTCGACCTGAACCCACTCGACCAAGCCGGACAGATCCTGAAGTTTCCGGTTCAGGTCATCAATATCGTCCGTTAAAATTGTCGGGACTATTGTGGCCATCGGTCTATGATTTTAAATCTCCTTACCCGGCGGGCCAGCGGCTGGAATTTTACCGCCAGCCAGGTATTGATAATGCCCTTGACCGCGGCGGGTTCCGTCATCCATCTGGACAAGCATAAGATGTTGGCATTGTCGTGCGTCTTGCTGTAGCGCGCCTGCATGGCATTAAAGACTGACGCCGCCCGTATGCCTCTGAAACGGTTAGCGGCAATGCACATGCCGTAGCCCGCTCCGCAGACTAATATGCCCAGGTCAGTTTTTGATTTTTTCACTTTCCACGCGACCTGCCTGGCAAATTCCGGAAAATCATTCTTGACCCTGTCGGAATCGCATCCTAAATCAGCGAATATAATTTTTTTTACGGACAATAAACTCTTTACTTTTTCCTTAAGTTTGTATCCAGCATAGTCAGAAGCAATATAGATCATAAATAATAAATATAAGATAATAGACAATAAATTAATTTCAACTCCCCCATTTATTATTTTTCAGTTATTATCTATTATTCATAGGAATTTGGCTCTTCCCCTATCTCTCTGATCGAGCAGGCCAGGATCGGCTCCAGTCCCAGCTTTTTTGCCTGGGCAATCAGCTCGTCGCTTTCCGCGCCTGGATTGATGAAAAACTCCTTCGGGTGCACCTGGGCAATATCATTAATAATCGCCAAACCGACGTCCGATGGCACATAAAGGCTGATCCGATCGATGGGCAGAGGGGCATCCAAAACGCTCTGATAGGCCCGTAAACCGCCTATCATCACTTCTTTTGGGTTGATTGGGTAAATAGTCCATCCCTGCTTCTGATATGCTCTTACGGCCTTATTGCCGAACTTATCCGGATTGTTTGAGGCGCCGATAATGGCAATGGTTTTCATCTTTGCATAAAAAATACGCAGTAATTAACAGCGATATTATAACATAAAAACCGTTATGCGATAATTACCAATTAACAAATATCCAATATCCAATAAATGATCAATGACCGAATGTCAAATTAAAAAATTGATAATTGGGATTTCATTGGATATTGGTAATTGGAAATTGGATATTTTTCCTTATGCTGTACTTGCATCCGCAATAATCCTGCCGATAAAATCCCTCTTTTCTGCTCAAAGCCATCGCTTTTTTAAAGCCGTCCTGCTTCTTGAAATCAGCTTCCAGAAACATGACGCTGTATTCCTTTTCCAATTCTTTGCCAATCTGATTAAGCCGCCGCGCGTCTTTGTGCGGACTAATGGACAGGTCCGTGCCGAATAAATCGAACTCGCGCGCTTTAGCGTACTCTGCAGTTTTCTGCAACCGCATCCGGTAACAAATAGTACACCTGCCTCCCCTTTCCGGATCCTGCTCATGGCCCCTGGTCATGGCCAGCCAATTTTCCCCGTCAGGCGGAATTTCAATGAATG
This sequence comes from Patescibacteria group bacterium, assembly GCA_043808365.1. Lineage (GTDB taxonomy): Bacteria > Patescibacteriota > Patescibacteriia > UBA10025 > JAHIVO01 > JBAYGJ01. The sequence goes on along the minus strand of JAZDEZ010000022.1, from coordinate 18,589 downwards.
ATATGCCGTGCTTTGCGCAATACTCCTGGGATTCTGAAAAGCGGCGCTGGTATTCCTCTCTCGGGTAAATATTCAGATTGTAATACAAAGCCGTCACGTCATAATCATGGCGCATCTGCTCTAATACGTACGCCGCGCATGTCGCGCAGCAGATATGCAAAAGTAGCCTTGGCCGGTTCTGGGCCATAAAAATTTATCCCTTTTTGATTTCCGGCGCGGCCGGCAGCAGCACCGCGAATTCGGTCCCCTTGCCCTCTAGGCTGTCCACGTAAATTTCCCCCTTCATGATCGTAATGAGGGCCTTGGTTATCCAGAGTCCCAGCCCGGTGCCGATTATTTTGTCAGTCTGCTCGTTGCGGATGCGGTAAAATTTCTGGAATAACCGTTCACGGTTCTTGGCGGACATGCCCATGCCCGTATCAGTGACCTTGATTTTTACCATCGGCCGCTTATCCTGCACCAGCGCCGCGGACAGGGTAACGCTCCCTTTGATCGTGTACTTTATGGCATTGGATACTAAATTCACCATGATTTGCGTCAGTTTATTGCTGTCCGCCATGACTTTAATGGCCCGATCCCTGATGTCGACTGACAAAGTCAAACCTTTGGACGCGGCCTGTGTTTTGAATGGCGCCAATATGCCGTCAATGGCGTCAGCGACGGTCAATGGGACAATATCCAGCTTGATCCGGCCCTGCTCTATCCTTGATACATCCAGCAGGTCCTCGACCAAATCGCGCAGCCGGTTGGTTTCGTCCAGGACCATTTTGACTTTGGCGTGCGCGTCCGCGGGCAGCTGGCCGAATGAGCCGTCCTCAATCATGGCCAGGTATCCGCGAATCCCGGTGATTGGCGCCCGCAGCTCATGCGAGGTCATGGAAATGAATTCATCCTTCATCTGGTCAACCTCGCGCAATTTATTGGCCAGCGCGGCATACTGGAACAAACGCGTATTGTTGAATAATAGCAGTATTATGACGACAATCGAGCCGATCAGAATAATCACTGACCGGTTGAACATCTGCTGGCTCAAATCGTCAACAACTTTTGAGGATAATTTTATCGAGGACAGGGCGATGGGATTGCCCGAACCATCCAAAACCGGCTTCACTACCACCCAAAACCTTTCCTTGCTCATGATGCTCTCATCCTTGGTTGACAGAGCGTTTGAAGAAGTATAAAAAGCCTTGCTTTCCCTGGTTTGCCAGGCTAACGTATTATAAATTTTTTCCGTCTTTTGCCCGATGACGCCGGTATCCAGGCTGGCAATGATTTTGAAGCCCGTGCCGTCAGGGATCAGGATGTCGAGACTCCGCAGTTCGTCCGTTGATGCGGCCGTCGCCTCCACTTTTGCCTGGAGCGCTGAATGGTCATCCAATAATGGAAGTATATTCGTGGAAAACACGCTGTCGGCCAATTCCGCCTTGCGCAAGAGCTCGATATCCATGACATTCCTGGCGCGATCGAAAAAAAGCAAAGTGTTCAGGACTAAAGCGCCAGGGATGACAACGAGCAATAAAACCCCGTAAACGACCTGAATGTTGTTTTTCAGGTATTCAAAATATTTCCGGGAAAATAATTTCATTTAGACTGGTTTCGATTTCTTGGTTAGATATCGGATTCCAAGTAAAACCACCACCACAGCCGCCACGGCACTCAGGGCAATGACCATGTACCGGCTCATCGAAGAATCACCGGACGAGGACACATTGACATCACCGCGCAAGTAGTCAGTTTCTGAAACGGCCACCGCCTTCCTGACGAAAAACGCCAATGGCGTGCTTTTTTCCTGGATCTTGCCCGTCTGGTCATTGACCGTCACATACACTTCGTGACGCCCGTCTGCCAGGTTCTTATCGAGAGTATAGGTGAAATTACCGCTGGCGTCAGTTTTAGTCGTGACTACGACCGGAGTCGAATAAATGTAAATGTATACAGTGGAATTTGGCGGGCCGATACCGCTGATGACCAGGTTGTTCTGCCCGATTTTGGGCGAATAATTCTTTACGGTCTTTACGATTAGCTTTTCAGACGCCATAATTCCGTTTTTCGTCGGTTCCTCAAACAAAACCTTATTCATCTCATTGACGACAGCGTCAGATTGCGCCGGTAATTGTGAAGTTGGATTTGCCGCCGATGGGTCAGTTTTGAGGGTATTTGCTTCCGTACCATCAGCCACGCCGTCTCCGTCAGAATCAGGATTATTGGGGTCGGTATGCAGTTGCGTTTCAAGAGAATCGGATAATCCGTCACCATCCGAATCGATGCTTTCAGCCGCCTGGGTTTCTGCCTGAGATGTCGCGGAATCCGTCGGTTGCTGGTCAGTCGGGTTTACCGTTTGCCGTACGGTTACCGGGATAATCGGACTGGCATACACGAGTCCAGTGCGAATTTTCACGCGGACCATAAGGAAATAATTCCCATCCGTATATTGGGATGTTCTCCAGGTGCAATTAAACGATTTCGGCTGGGTCAAGTCATTCCGCAATCCGGTGCATAATAAGGTCTCGTTGGCAGTCGTGTCAGCGGGCCGTAAATAAAATTCAACGACTGACTGGGGATCGTCATAGTCAACGCCCGCAAGAACTCGCTGGGAGTCCCCAAAAACCGTCTGGCGGGCAGTCGGCTCAATAATCGCGGCAGTCGGCTTAACCAATTGCACGGTGACAGTACTTGACGGAAGACTGCTGGTATTGCCGTCAGGTGCCATCGCCTGGGCATGGACCGTGTGCGATCCGGGGTTGAGCGGCGTTTTGAGGAGATAATGATAGTTACCGTCAGTACCAGCGTTAACAGAACCGTCAACGCGGTTACCGTCAACCGTCACCCGGACGCTGAAACCGGGTTGTGCCTTGCCTTTAACGGCAAATAAGGTATGTTTTTGAACACTGCCAGGCATTGGATCAGTGATGGTTGGCGCGGATATCGTAGTTTGATTTGCGCAGGTGCGCGTATTCGGCGCCGTTAGCGTTGGCGTACAAGTCGTATTGGGAGTGCATGAACGCGTTTGAGCGCCATTTGTGCACGCTGACCACGTGGCCGAGCAATCCCATTGCTGTTCTGCGGTCATGGTCGTGGGGCAAAAATTCGCCGTATTAGTATTAGAATTTGTGTTTGTACATGCCCGGCTTGTCGGCGCCGGAAGCGTTGGCGTACAAGTCGTATTGGGAGTGCATGAACGCGTTTGAGCGCCATTTGTGCACGCTGACCACGTGGCCGAGCAATCCCATTGCTGTTCTGCGGTCATCGTTGACGGGCATGGCGGGATAGCGCTTGTACACGTGCGGGAGTTTGGCGCCGGCACGGTTGGGACGCAGGTCGTGTTTGCATTGCACGCGCGAGTCTGAATGCCGCCCGTGCAGACAGACCACGTGGCAGAACAGCTCCACTGCTGGTCAACCGTCATGGTGCCTGGACACATCGGTAAAGTAGTTTCTGAAGTGCATGTCTGTGCTACGGCCGGCATCGTACTGGACGACGGGCACCCTGCATTCAAATTGCACGAACGCGTTAATTGGCCGTTTATGCACAGCTCTGACCATGTTGAACACGTATAAGGCTCGCCGGGACAGCTATTATGAATATTATACGGGCCGGCAATCCGAGCCAACTTGGTAAGTAACGTTGAGCCCCACTTCGGTTTATATGTCAAAAATACGTGATAATATTGATTACCAAATTCAGAAGTTATGTCAGCCGTATTATTATTATACCCATCGACAAACCACTCGGTGGATACGTTTGGGTTTGGTGAATTCGTCGTGTCTTTGGTTAATGCGACAGTTTTACCGGAATTCATGTTTGATGAAGGAACAAATCTTAATGCGGCCTCTTCCATGTCACCTGAGGCGTGGATCTTGAAATACGCGAATCCGGTGATATCCGTGCTTGTCGGGATGACTACATTGAAGCCGTTCATGAGCCGGAACGATCCGAAACGAGGATTATTGTCTGAAGAATAATTTCCCCCCAGCGTTGTGGCCAATGGAATCTCATAGTTAGCGGCGTCTAGCGCATGCACCTGGAACTGTATGGTTTGGGTTGTCTGAATCCCTAGCGTATCGCATGTGGCGTACCAATAATTTCCTGTCTGCGGCAGAAATGGAGTGCAAGACACATCGAAAGGAAGAGGAACGCTCTGCCCATAACTAAATACCCGCAAATAAATCCGAGAAACCTGATTTACGTCAAGGCCAAAGATTCCTACACTGACCGGGATTTGTCCAGACAACGACATTTCCACGATAGTTGGGTCAGGGGCCTGGAAGACTACTGGGCACCCATTTTTTTCTACCGCGCAAGTATCTTCTGACCCTGTTTGGGCCTTCGTAACTGGACTATCATTAAAAAATAAAAAAATCCCGGCGACTGCCAACAAGCCCAGGATAATAGATAATACTTTTGGATTGATTTTAGTATTCCCCCTCATTGGTTGTATTTTACCTTAGAATACAAACCTCACTGCTTTCATCATACCAAAAAAATGACTAAAAGTCAATACATACGGCCAAACCGCTATTTTAAGACCATAAACACTGCGCCGGCGGTGATCAGCAGCGCTCCCAGACCGCTTTTCCAGGTCAAATGTTCTCCTAAGAATATAAGCGCCAGAATGAGGACAAAAACAACACTCAACCGATCCAGTGCCGCGACAGCCGGCGCCGGTCCATTTTTCAGTGCAAAAAAATAAAAAAGCCATGACAACGCGCCAGCAATACCTGCTAGAACTATGAATAACAATGCCCTGGGATGAATGGTTGATAATAACTTAGCTTTACCCAGCAGAAGTGACGCGGCCACCAAAAAAACCGCCATTACGACGGAACGAACGGCGGTGGCCAGCGTCGTATCAAGATTGGTAATGCCAATTTTCCCGAAAATGGCGACAAGGGCGGCGAACACAGCTGATAAAATGGCAAGGATGATCCATGACATAAATATTTTTCCAAGAAGGCTTTTCTATCCTCTTCCACTGCTGCGGGACCTGGATTCTCCGCCAAAGGCGGACCCCGCCCTACTTTAATTAAATAATAATTTATTGTGGCGGGGGAACCAAGAAGCTAACGGGTCATGGGGCAAATCACCTAACCTCCGAGGCTTGGAATCGAACCAAGATACTAGGCTTCAAAGGCCTATGTCCTACCGTTAGACGACCTCGGAGGTTAGGTGATTTTATTTATTCAGGTCTTCAGAAAAGGGCGAAGTTCTACCATTCTTTAGTCCGCCTCAGGCGGAAGACGATCTCGGAATAAATTATTTCTTTAACTTCATGTCAACCCACTTTCTGCCCTGACCACTTTTAAGAAAAATTTCACGTTTATGAGCGGCTACTTTATCTGCAAATTCTTCATGATGGACAAGAACCCATGGTTGATGTCCGCGTGTAAAATTACCTTTATTGCTATTATGTTCAGCTAATCGGATAAGCGGTTGTTTTGAGGTACATCCGATATATCTTACTCCATCTTTTTCACTTAGCAAAATGTAAACGTAAAACATATGTTATTGTGCTTCCTCGCCGAAGGCGAGTCCGCCTCCGGCGGAAAAGGCCTATGTCCTACCATTCTTCAGTCCGCCTCGGGCGGAAGACGACCTCGGAGGTTAGGTGATTTTATTTATTCAGGTCTTCGGAAAAGGGCGAAGTCCTACCATTCTTTAGTCCGCCTCAGGCGGAAGACGATCTCGGAACAAATTAACCTATAAAAAATGGAGCCGATGAACCGCTCCGGAAGCATAACCATTCACCGCTTGTGCGTCAAGCCTAGACGCGTAAATACCGACCGATGGCAATCAAGGAACTGATCACGCTCAATGCTGTCGCAAACAAAACCTGCCATCCGACAATCTGCCAGAACTGAGTGGAAAAATATTGGGAGAAATCAAAATTATACCCCTCAAAAAAATTATTCACTTGGGGGCCGATGACTGACAATAAAGGATATAAAATCGCCAAGCTTACCACCACTGCCAATAGGCCATACAGCAAGCTTTCCACTAAAAACGGCGCCTTAACGAACCAATTTGATGCCCCGACCAATTTCATGATGCCGATCTCCTCGCGGTGCGTATAAATGTTGATGCGGATGGTGTTGAAAATGATCAATATCGCAATGATTACAAACACGGCACTGAGGATATACCCGATGCGTTGGACGCGGTCCGACAGGCTATTGAGCCGGGCGATTACTTTTTGATTATCATCATAATTCTTATCCTGGATAAGGGAACTGTATTCATTGCTGTCTAGAACAGACATGATTGATGAATAGTCATTTATTGATTGAGCCTTGACGACTAGCGTCGCGCCAAGCGGATTTTTATCGAGCTGGCTGATGGAATCGAGGATGATCGGGTCGTCTACATGTTTTGTCTTGAAATTTTCCAGCGCCTGTTCTGCGGACGTATAGACGACATCTTTAACCTGGCCCATGGACTCCAAACGGTTTTGGACGTTTAAGACGTCTTTTCCCTGGACATCTGGCTTGAAATACACAGAAACGTCAACCTTATCCTGGACAGACGCGATAGCCTGGTCAGCCAGTACATTGATCCCCGCGGCGGTAGTGACTGACAACAAGGTCAGCACTAATATGACGATGGTCACGATTGACAGCCAAATATTCCTGAAAAAACCTTGGAGCGCGAATTTAATTGTCCGTGCTATGAAAAGCCACATAGTTATAAAATGTATTTACCGCTGGCCTGGTCGGAAATGACCGTCCCCTGGTCAATAGTGATGACGCGCTTACGCAAGCTGTTCACGATTTCACGGTTATGCGTCACTAAAACCACGGTTGTCCCGAACTCGTTTATCTTCAGAAGCAAGTTTATAATTTCCTGCGAATTGATGGAATCCAAATTGCCGGTCGGCTCGTCAGCCACCAAAATTTTCGGACGATGGACTAACGCCCGGGCAATGACCGCGCGCTGCTGTTCGCCTCCGGATATCTGCTTGGGGAACCGGCCCATCTTTTTTTCCAAGCCGACGATCTTCAGGACCTGCGGCACGATATCCCTTATCCGTTTCTGGTGGACCCCGGCCACCTCCATGCCAAAGGCGACATTTTCGAATATCGTCTTGCGCGGCAACAGCTTGAAATCCTGGAACACGACGCCGATCTGCCGGCGCAAAATCGGCACTTCGGACGGCCTGATGTCAGTGATGTTCCAATCGCCGATAATCACCTCGCCACGCGTCGCTTTTTCTTCGGCGATGACAAGTTTTATCAATGTCGTCTTGCCGGTGCCTGACTGTCCGACAATTGAAACAAACTCCCCGGCCCTGATATACAGCGTGACGTTTTTCAATGCCGTCGTATCCGGTGGATATATTTTTGTTACGTTTTTGAACCTAATCATGCGACTGCCCTCCTGGCTTAATGGTAACGTATCAGCCAACGAAAACCTACTATTGGCTCCTATTCATATTTTAACGCATCAATCGGATTTAGTCGAGCCGCCCTGATGGCTGGCGCAACGCCAAAAAATATTCCGACTACGGCGGTAAAGCAAAATGCCATGACTATCGACCCAACGGTCAGACTGGGGGCCAAACCAATCTGCGCCTCCAGAATGGCGCTGCCAATAAACGCCAGCGTAATGCCAATCGCTCCGCCCAGAGAAGATAAAAAGACCGCCTCAACCAGAAACTGCACCAAAATATCCGTATTGGAAGCGCCCACCGCCTTGCGCAAACCGACCTCCCGAGTCCGCTCAGTGACAGACACGAGCATAATATTCATGACCCCGATACCGCCGACGAGCAGTGAAATCGCGGCAATCCCGGCGAGCATGTTGGTGACAATACTTAAAATTGATTCGATCAACGCCAAGAAGTCGTCTTGCGTCATCACCGTAAAATTTTCCACATTCCCATGGTTCGCCATCAAAACCTGTGTGACCCCCGCTTTTTCAGTTCCCATATTGTCAGAATCATCCACTGTCGCAATTATCCGGTGCACCTGAACCGGTCCGAATAAATCTTCAGCCGTAGTCAGCGGCAATGCCACAATTTGCGCCAGCTCCGGACCCTCAATAATGGACGCGGCCACTTCAGAATCATACCAGCCGACGACCTCGAACTGCTGCGAACCGATGGCGATGTATTTCCCGACGGCATCCTGATCCCCAAAAAGCGCTTTTTTGACGCCATTCATCAATACCGCGACATGAGACCGTGATTGGTAATCTTCGTCTATAATCTGCCTGCCCCGCAGAATATCACTCTTGCCGAGTTTCAAAAAAGTTTCCTGGATATTCGGCGTGGACGCATATGGCAGCGCGTTCGACGCCGCCTGGCCATTATAAGAAACCGGCTGGGCCAAAATCATTATCGGCGTGACAGTTCTAATATGCTCCCGAGTCTCGATACTCCTGACATCGTCCGTAGTCAGTGTCGTTGAGCCGACCATGCCTGTCGGCATCGACCCTGAAGAAACTTTACCCGGCAAAATTATCAGCAGATTCGCGCCGATCGATTCAACTTCTTTTTTCAGGTCTTGTTTCAAGCCCTCGCCCAGGCCGATCAATATGACGATCGCGAACACCCCGATAATCACTCCCAGCATGGTCAACAATGACCGGATTTTTTTCGACCAGACGGATTGCAGGGCTAATTTGATATTTTCAAAAAGTTTAAACATATCAGCTGATCAGTCCGTCTTTAATATTTATTGTCCGTTTAGCCAGTCGAGCGATGGACGGGTCATGCGTGACGATGATGATCGTCTTCCCCTGCCGGTTCAAGCGCCGCAGGACCTCCATGACGGATTGTCCGCTGGCCGTATCCAGGTTTCCCGTCGGTTCATCGGCCAGGATGATGTCCGGATCATTGATCAAGGCCCTGGCTATGGCCACCCGTTGCTGTTCGCCGCCGGAAAGCATATTCGGCTGATGCGCGTATTTTTCGCCCAAACCGACCTGATCCAGTGCGGCTTTGGCTTTCTCATGCCGGACACGCGGCCTCACGCCCTGGTAAATGAGTGGCAATTCCACGTTGGCCATGGCCGTCCGCCTCGGCAGCAGATTGAAATTCTGAAAAATGAAACCGATTTTTTCCCGCCGGATTTTTACCAAGTCCCGCGGCTTTTTCATGCCGATATCATTATTGTCCAAAAAAAATGTGCCGGACGTCGGCTGATCCAGGCACCCGATGATGTGCATGAGGGTGGATTTTCCGGAACCGGATACGCCCATAATGGCGATAAAATCACCCTTTTCAATCAGCAGATCAATGCCTCGCAGCGCCTGGAAGGCGTTCGGCTTGCCCGCGTCATAAGTCTTGACCAGCTGTTGGATAGTTATGAGTGCCATTATATCCGTTGTAACGAGTAAGTAATGAGCGCGCGCGTTTCCGAATACCGTTGGGCGTCAGTCGTGCTGCCTAACACTACCGTCAGCACATCCGGGGAGCTGGACTTGCTGGCCCGGGCCTTCACCATCAGGCAGTATAAAGCTTCATCAAGGTATCCGGTTTTCGTGCCGGTGATGTACCACGAACTCCCGATCATTTTGTCTCGGTTCGTGATCACGTGCGGCTGTCCAGTATTAATCGTCTTGAAGGCATACGACGCCGCGGTCGTGCCCTGCAAGACGCGCAAATCCTTCAGGCCGGCTATGGCGAGTGCCGCGTACTCGGCTGTCGTAGAGACGTTCGTCGGATCCAGTCCGGTCGGATCGGTGAAATGGGTATTCCGCAATCCCATTGATTGGGCCTTGTCATTCATGCGTTTGACAAATTCCGCTTTGGTCAGACCGGTCGAACGAGCCAGGGCATTGATCGCATTATTGGCGGAACCAACAAGACCTGAATAATACAAATCTTTCACGGTCAATGTTTCGCCAGGGCTAATCGCGAGCCGGGAACCAATGGCATTATCCCCTGCTTCATATGCGACAACTTTATCCCATGGGGTGCCTGTATCCAAAAAAACCATAGCGGAGACTATCTTAGTCAGGCTGGCGATAGGCAGGACTTGAGTGGAATTTTTTTCATACAGCACGTCGCCCGTGGCCACGTTGACGGCAATAGCGGCTTTTGATTTGATTGACGGTTTGGCGGCCGTCGGCGCAGCCGTGTCGTCAATGCCCAGTACTACTGCGTTCGAGGATAACGGGACCACCTGAACCCGGGCCAGGCCTGACCAGGTTTTTGCGATCGCCTGGAAAGCCGTCTTGGTCAGGTCAATCACCCGGCCATGGCCGAACGGCCCGGTCGATACCACCTCAACATCGACGCTTTTGCCGTTATCGACGTTTTTTACCCGTAGCTTCGTATGCATCGGATAATTGTTTGTCGCGGCGCCATAGGCAAATCGTGAGGCATACCAGCTGGCAACCCCTTCCAGTTCTCGAGTATCCTCAAACACTGCCAACCGTGCAAAAGGGAGATGGATAAAAGCCCTGATATAACGGTTCTGATAATCTGCCGAGGATGGCAGCGCCACCCAACTAAGTTTTTCGTTTGCCCAATAATATATTTTCTTGCGGTAAAACGTGTTAGAATCAAATCGGATGGCCACCGTCAGCGGCCGGTTGAATTGGAGCGGCGCGGTCGCCGCCTGGTCTTTCCGTAAAATGTCATACAAGTAACAATCGCTCACGAGCGTCAGGTCAGCCGGCATGGCCTTTTCAGAGCAATCAAACATCTTCGCATCCAAGGTGATTTCTTCATTGACCAGATTAGGCATCACGGCCACGCGAAAATTAGCATGGTCATATTCCAACGTATAGCCCCGCTCAATAGAAGCCGCGGGAAAAGGCAGACGAGCCGGATCCGGCATGGCGCGGGCCTGCCGTGCACCGAACAGAAAAACCATTGACAGAACGGCTAAAATCAAATATCTTTTCATAACAGATGCAATTGATTATACTGTCCTTATACTCTTAACTCATTTCAAAGACATTATCTCATTACTTTACTTATATGAAGTAGTGGCGCGCCCTCCTAATTTTTACATCGAGCACCGATTTCAATCATCAAGAATTTACTAGAATTGTGAATTAAGGTGATATTTCCAAAAATTTGGAGGGCGGGTATAGTACAGTGGTAGTATGCATCCTTCCCAAGGATGAGATACGGGTTCGATTCCCGTTACCCGCTTTTCAAGCAATACGTAGATAATTGATAAAAAATCAGTGAGATTCTCGAGATCCAATTAATCAGATATCGAGACCCCGCCGCTTGGCGGGGCCGTTACCCGCTCCATGCCACCTTAGCTCAGCTGGTAGAGCAGTGCTTTCGTAAAGCAAAGGTCCCCGGTTCGATTCCGGGAGGTGGCTCCAGAATATTGAAGACTTTATACTGATTTTGTAAATATCACAAATACATTACCACTCCGTACAGATGAATGAATGGTTATTCGTTTGTATTGGCAGAATCCGCATTAGTGACGGCCGCGTTTGTATTGGCATCCGTTTCCGCGTTCACATTCGTGTCGCTTGGCATGGGGGTATTGGCAGCAGTAGAGGCTGATAAAATCTCATTGCTGTCGCAGGTTTCGCTTTTCCCCAAAACCAAGCCGCAGTCATTTTTCCACTCCATATTTGTCAATAATATCTTCACGCCCTCACTGGTCAATTGCTCATTGATCCATTCGTCGATATCTTTTGTCTTGATCAGAATATGGGCGGCATGCCACTGCTCCGCCTTGTCTGTCGCGGCCGCAGTATAATCGAGTAATTTTATAATATGAAAACCATACTGGGTCTGCACGATCCCCGACACCTCGCCTGGCTTCAGCGCTTTAGCGGCATCCTCAAACGGCTGTACCATTTCACCGGCGCCAAAAAAACCAAGATCGCCGCCAGTTGAGGCTGTCGTATCCTGACTGTTTTCCTTGGCCAAATCCTCAAAAGACTTGTCCCCTTTTTTCACCAGCGCCAATACGTCTTCGGCCTGTTTTTTCGCGTCTGCATTAACCGTCACGTCAGTGGCGATAAATTCCTGCAATTTTGTCCGATATAAATACGGCTCCAGAACTTTTTTCTTGAAGGTCGCCGCATCCCAATTGTACAGCTGATTCAAAGCTTTTGTCACTTCTTCGGCGCTGCCGGCTTGCTGGACTATCGCATCAAATTCAGCGTCAACATCAGCCTGGCTCACGCTCAGCTTATTGGCAACAGCCTCGTCATATACAAACTGCTCGCGAACAAGACGGGAAATGACGCTTTTCTCCAAAAAAGTGTCAGTCGGTTTTACGGCAGCGCCAGTCGTATCGCTTTTTGCCTGGGCGTCATAGAAAAAATTCAATGTCTCCAAGTCGGTCTGGTATGTGCCATAAGAAACCGGCTCCCAGCCAATCAGCGCTACTGGTAATCGTAAAGTATTAGCGATGCTCTTGCTGAACTGGTCATGCCAATTAAAACGGTAGACGCCGAGTGCCACCACGCCAACAACTAATACGACTACTGCCACCAGGCCTAGAATCGCTCCAATGGCAATGCGATATGCCGTGCGTGACTTTTTTGGCTTATTAATCATGGCGTCAACCGCTGGCTCACCGGTCAGTATTTGGTTAATGTCTTTGTGCGGTTCGGCTGGTTTTGTGTCAGGTTTTGGAACATTGACTGTCTGACTGGACAGCTTTTTTGATTCATCCATAGTAATTTATTTTGAACTTAATTAATTAACTTTTATGATTTATGTAAAAAATAATCCAGCCATCGTTGGGGATTTGTTGCCGTCGACTCACTGGCCTGGCTGGTTGTCTCCTGAATGGCTGATGTTGATAACGAGCTGCCTGTGTTTGCACCGAGGACAGCGACTACGGACTCCCCAGGCTTTTGCATGCCTAATTTCAGCCTCGCCTGTTCTTCCTGATAATTCGGGGTGCTGACCATATTTATCAAATCTGACAATTCTGTATTCTGTTTTTCCAAACCCACCGCCTGGCTTTCCAGTGAATCTATTTGGCTCTGTATCTGATGCCGCCTGATCATTTCACGTCCAACAGCCAAGCCTAACCCAACTAATAATAATAACTCAAAAATTACCACTAATTTAGAATGGAGTAAGCGCTGTAGAGTCGGCTGTTTTGGGATTGGCATGTGAAAATGGCATGAAAATTATCAGAAAAGTAAGATTATTTTAACAATTTTCAGGTAATACGTCAAATCATCAACTATCTATTATTGTGAGCGAGTGCCTTTGCCGGATGTAAATTCAATAAACTCCGTCAATCGGCGCATTTGTCCGCCGGCTATTTTAAGACACTTTTTTTCATCCTACGGTTCGGTAAGGCGACAAAAAAACTTGACCCATGATTTTGTGAGGATACATACCAGACTTTCCCGCCGACTTTCTGGACGATTGCCTTCACGATATACAATCCAAGACCCGACCCGTCAGTATCAACTTCCTTGGCGTTATCGGCACGAAAAAACTTTGAAAAAATGCGCGATTGCTGGTTTCGGGGAATACCGATACCGCTATCACGGATAAGCAAAATTATTTTTTTCTTGTCTCGGATGACGGATAAAAAAATGCTCCCGGAGTCTGGAGTGTACTTCACCGCATTCTTGATCAAATTCTGGATGACAATCTTGATAAGTTTTCCGTCTACTACGAACTTAGACAATGTGGACGGTATGCGTATGGCCACTTTAAGATGTTTCTTTTTTACCATTGACGAGAAGTCAGTTAAAACACCGCTGATAATCCCCCGGATATCAGTCAACTCGGGCTCGACGTTCAAAGTGCCAAGTTCAAGACGGGAAATATTTAATAATGAATTTACCAAGGCAATCATCGATTGAGTACTGCTGTATATTTCAGCCAAGAAGCTTTTTTGCTCTTTGGTAAGTTTTCCGGCATCGCCGTTGAGCAGCATTTCAGTATACCAATTTACAACCGACAACGGAGTCCGTAATTGGTGGGAAGCGAGGGCAATGAATTCGTTTTTTACTTTGTCTATGCTTGCCAGCGCATCATCATTATTCCGCTTTTGCTTCGCTTCATGAATGTCTTTCTTTCTTATCATAAAAAACTTTTATTATCACTCAAACTATGACGAAAAAAATGCATTCAGCCAAACCGATACACTATTCCCTATTGATAAAAAAATTTTACTGGCGGGAGTACTAGGATTCGAACCTAGAATAACAGTTTTGGAGACTGTTGTGATAGCCATTTCACTATACTCCCAACAGGAAAATTTCTTAATTATTTCGTTTCTTTGTGCATCGTATGTTTTTTGCACCATTTGCAGAATTTCTTCATTTCCAGGCGGGTCTTTAGGATCTTTTTATTTTTCTTCGAATGATAATTCACCCGTTTGCATTCCGTACACTCAAGTTTGATAAGATTGTCTTGTGACATAACAAAATTAAATTAATACTTAATAATTTTTTAGCATGGAGCCGATGGTCCCGACGATTCGTCGGGATGACCTGCTGTTTGTCCCGCCATTCGACTGGACAAGCTCCGTAGTTGCCCCGCCTGCCCTCGCCATAGCCAGCGGTCGGATTTTCCGCCAAAGGCGGATCAGCCTCTGGCTGAGAACCATGAGATGACGACCTATTTACCCCGTACCATGAGCCGATTAGCCGATGGTCGGATTCGAACCGACGACCTACTGTTTACAAAACAGTTGCTCTACCGGCTGAGCTACATCGGCTCATGGTACGGGGCTGGCCGCAAAACAGTTGCTCCCTGCCCCGTAAAAACGAACGTAGTGAGTTTTGTACGGGGTACCAATTGAGCTACGCTGGCTCGGGCAAAGGCGGAAGCTACATCGTCATATACATTACTCATCACAGGAACATGGGCAGAGTAGGATTCGAACCTACGAAGCCCGGAGGCACTTGATTTACAGTCAAGTCCATTTGACCACTTTGGTATCTGCCCATATTGCTGTGATGATTGTTAATTTACCCGATTATAATTCATTAAAAACCTACATTCCAACGGTGAGGTCAAATAATAAGTCATTAAATCTGATTTTCCGCCTCTGGCGGAAACTGGAGCCGAGGACGAGAGTCGAACTCGTGACCCCTTCCTTACCATGGAAGTGCTCTACCAACTGAGCTACCTCGGCATAATCATTAATGAGTTGCTCCCTGCCCCGTATAAACGAACGCAGTGAGTTTTGTACGGGGTACCAACTGAGCTACGTGGGCTAGGGCGCCTGCCCGATTGCCTTGCCTCGAGGCAGGCGGGGGGGCAGGTCTACCAGCTGCTTGCCCCGCCGTATGGCGGGGAGCTACATCGGCAGAGGTAACGGGACCAACTGCCCGCCATAGGCGGAAGCGACAACGGCTCTTGCGTGACAAATGACACAAAAAGAATCTTTATTATTTTAACAGGGCTTTCTGATATTCTTTCAGCTTTATGTTATCAGGATTCACTTCTTTGAGTTTAGCATAATACTCATTGGCAACCTCAGTATTATTAAGCGTGATGGCAGTGGAAATGGCTAAATCGAGAAATTTAGGGTTATGCGGTTCTAACTTTAACGCTTCCTGGAAATGTTCCAACGCTTTGCCATGCTCCCCTTTTGCCTGATAGACCTCAGCCAGATCAGCTTGATAACCAGCCACTCGGTTGTTAAGGGAAATTGACTGCAAATAATCTTTTTCAGCTTCTGCCAGATCACCCTGGGATTTCGCTATCTGCCCAAGATGCTCAAAACCGGCATCGTCAGTCGCGTTAATCTTTATCAAATACTTGAAAATTTCTTTTGCGTGGTCATAATCTTTCTTTTTCAGGTACAGGTCGGCTAGGCCCTGATAGGCTTCTTTAAACCTGGCATCCAGGCTGATCGCTTCGATATACTTCTGTTCCGCCTCGGTATCCTGATCTTTGCCGACTAGTACTTCGGCCTCTGCCAATAATATCGATTTTTTCTTTTCAACCGGCAATTCCTCGACTTCCGCCTCACTGACCTTCTTCTGGTACCGATGCTCCAATTCTTTCAGAAAATTGCGCATTTTCTGGACCATCGGCACTTTTACGGATTCGCCGTTTGAAGGACTGAAAAATTTCTTAATATTCAATATATCCAATTTTCTCTTGAGACGCACCCCCATCAGATCTGACTTGACCTTGTCCTGTTTGTGTTTTGATAATTTCTGGATATCAATTGCGGAAATAACCGGAAATTTCTTGGAAACAATATAAATCACGATGCTCAGACACGCAATAATAACACCAATGGCGATGAAGTCAAGCATCATACGGTTTTTACTTCCTTGACCGGCATCTCAACCGGAGAATTATCGATCAGGACAGTTACTGTTTGCTTTATGACATTTGAGCCTGTCACGCGGCCTACGCCCTGCCTGGTCTTTACTACGCTGTCCAATGGAGGGAAATGCTTGGTTTCTGACTCATAAAAATCCTTCTCAAACGCCAGGCAGCACATCAGCCGGCCGCAGCCTCCGGAAATCCGGTCGCTCCCCCGGCTGTGCACTTGCTGCAGGCGGGCGTATTCCGTGGAAACGCTAGTCATGTTCTGTAAAAATTTTGAACAGCAGAGCTCCCGGCCGCACGCCCCAAATCCGCCCATCCGTTTCGCTTCGTCGCGGATACCGACCTGCTGGAGCCGTATGGATTTTTGGAACTTTTTCGCCAAATTCTTAACCAATTCGCGGAAATCAACCCGCCCTTCTGCCGTAAACACGAATGTCACTCGGCCGCCGTCAAACGAAAAATAACAGTCGACAAGTTTCATGTCCAGCTGGTGCTGGAGGACATTGGCACGGGCAACGGACATTATCTCCGCCTTCCTGGACTCCTCATGCTTCACCCGTTCCAAATCGTCTACGGTTGCCACCCGTATAATGTTTTGCAGGGGCTCTTTGAAATAATGCTCATCATGTTCCATGACACTCACGGCCCGGCCCATTTCCAGGCCAGTCTCAATCTTGACGATCACGCGATCGCCGACCTGGACCATGAGACCCTTTCCGTCAAAATAAGTGACGCGATCCCACGGGTTAAGTTGGACGCCAACGGCGCGCTTTATCATAAAACAATTCTTTTGAATCCCTTAATTTGGATATTCTCACCCAATTTCAATATCCGCTCCTGCAACAGCTGCTCAACAGTCTTTTTGTCTTCCTTGATGAACGGCTGCTTCGTCAGGCAAATTTCACTGTAAAATTTATTTAATCTGCCCTGGACGATGCCGTCCCATAATTTTTCTGGCTTGCCACTGGTCTTTAATTGGGCCGTGAATGCATTTTTTTCGCCTTCGATAATGTCAATGGGCACGTCCTCAGGCTTGATATACTGCGGATCTACTGCCGCGATGTGCATCGCCAAATCATGCGCTAGTTCCAGGAAAGTTTCCGTTTTCGCCACAAAATCACTTTCGCATGCCACCGCGACTAAGGCGGCGATCTTGCCATTGGCATGGACATACGCGCCGACCGTGCCTTGGTTGGTCTGCCGGTTCTGTTTTTTCGCGGCTACTTTTTTACCCTGCTGTTTCAGGTATGCCAAGGCTTTCACAAAATCTCCGGATGAATGTTCGAGCGCGCGCTTGGCATCCATGATGCCGGCGCCAGTGTCTTCGCGTAATTTTTGGATGTCTTGGGTAGTGATTGGCATATTATTTCCCTGCTTTCTCAGGCTGTGGCGCCTCAGCCCGGATCTTACTTGCTTCTGTAATAGCAGATGCTATTGCGCCGACTATATATTCTATTGATTTGGTCGCATCATCATTTGACGGGATCGGATAATCAACCAATTCCGGATTGCAGTTGGTATCGACCATGGCGATAACCGGAATTTTTTTCTTCCTGGCCTCGCGCAATGCGGTCTTCTCCTTTTTCAGGTCAACAATAAACATCGCCTGCGGCAATGTCTCCAATGTCTCAATGCCGCCGACCGTCTTCTCCAACGAAACGATCTGCTCATCGAACTGAAGCTGTTCGCGCTTTGTGTACTTGGTCAACTCGCCCTTATCCCGTTTCTGCCGCAAATCTTTCAGCAAATGCACCTGTTTGATGATATGGTCGAAATTGGTCAGCGTACCGCCGATCCAGCTGACTGTGGCAAACGGCATATGCACCTCGGCCGCAGCGTTCCGCACGATGGCCTGGGCCTGACGTTTGGTGCTGACAAACAGGATCTTGCCGCCGCGTGACACGACATCACGGGCAAAATCAGCGGCTTCCGAAAGCTTTTGCGCCGTTTTTTCCAAATCAAGAATATGCACCCCGGCGCGCGTGGTGAATATGTACTGGGCCATTTTTGGATGCCAGCCTTTTTTCTGGTGGCCGAAATGCACGCCCTTTTTCAGCATTTCCTGCAGAGAATACTCAGTCATATGTGTTCCTTTTTTTTCCGCTGTTTCCGTCATCCTGGCTCATGACCCTTTTGACGGAAAACCGCCAAAGGGAAGGACCGAGCCGGTCAGGAAACATGGGAGATAAGTTAATAAAAAACCCGTTACAATTGGGTGTCACCATTGTAACACATTCTCTCATTTTGGCAAGGGGTGGAGGTAATGTGCAAGCACATATGGCGGTTTTCCCAGGACCAGGTAGAGTCTTGGGTATATGTGTACTACTATGGCAAAAACAATTAAAGAGGACAGGCTTCGATGGGTTCTGCCCATTGTCGAGCAGGAGATGAGGTTAGTTG
>JAZDEZ010000021.1:0-192525 GCA_043808365.1 Patescibacteria group bacterium | reverse complement strand
GTGCAACTCCTGGGTCGCCCACTGAGGGAGTAATAAACATGTTTTGAAAAGCAATACCGAACAGGTGGCTGTCCCAGGCCTGCCCCGTAAACGGCGAATGAAATGAGCCGTGGTACGGGGTGCAACTCCTGGGTCGCCCACCAGCTCACGGGGACGTAGCTCAGTTGGTTAGAGCGTCACATTGACATTGTGAAGGTCAGAGGTTCAACTCCTCTCGTCCCCACCAGTTGGTAAAAATAATACTCGCTTATGCCGGTGATCCCGCCGAGGTAGCCTGCCTGCCGGCAGGCAGGCTCAGTGGTAGACCCCCGCAACACTCACTGCGCTCGTGTGCGGGGCAGGTCTCCGGACTGAAAATCATTAAATATTTTTCTTCACGTGCCGAGGTTTTTTATGCCGAGGTAGCTCAGTGGTAGAGCGAAGGACTGAAAATCCTTGCGTCGCCAGTCCGATTCTGGCCCTCGGCACCTTCCCATTCCAAGAACAAAAGAGCCATGTTATTATATAGTGGACATTAACCGCTTATTTTGCCAATGAAAAAGATCTACTACCACAAGCTAGTGCGCGACCGGATTCCTCACATAATTAGTACAAAGGGAGCGCAGTTCTTTGTAAAAAAACTGTCCTTGAGGCAATTTGAGACAGAGCTGTATAAAAAGGTAGGTGAGGAAGCATCCGGCTTGCTCGCCACCAAAAACAGGCAGGAACTAACTTCCGAACTTGCCGACATCTACGAAGTGCTGAAAGCGATCCGTCGATACAAAAAGATCAAGCCCTCTTGCATCCGGTACGAACTAAAAAAGAATATGAAACGTAAGGGCGGCTTCGCCAAACGTCTGTACCTGGTCTGGGCAGAAGATGATGGCTACCGGACAAATGAAAAAATATATAAAAAATAACGGGGTGTCCCCGTTAGAAATTTATGTATTATACATACGTATTGTTAAGTAAAAAGGATAAAGGACTCTATACTGGTTATTCAAATAATTTACAAAATAGAGTGAAAGAACATAATTCTGGCAAAGTTTACTCAACTAGGTTGCGTTTACCCATGATCCTGGCATACTATGAGGCTTGCGGGAATGAAACTGACGCACGGGCTCGAGAAAAGTATTGAAAATCTGGAATGGGCAAACGCTTTTTAAAAAACAGGCTTAAGAATTATTCTAAAATTTCTAACGGGGTGTAGTTCAGTCCCGACGCTATGGTCGGGATCCCGACTCAATTATTTTTATTTCGGACGTCGGGATTAGCTAGAGCGTCCCGCCCTATATCGGGGATTAGCGCAGTTGGCTAGCGCGCCTGCTTTGGGAGCAGGAGGTCGCGAGTTCGAGTCTCGCATCCCCGATATAGGGCAGAGAGGTTCCCGGTTCCCCCGGACTAGATCCGGGGCCAGGCACCCCGACAAATAATCTCAATAATTATGAAAATTCGCACAGGACACCTAACATTTCGTATTGTTCTGCCAATTTGTATTTTTGCTGCCATTGTGACTAGTGCGGCAATATATATCAGCATGGGAGCGCTACGAGCTGATATTAAAATCTCTCAGTCTAAGCAGTTGGGCGTCATTATTAATGAACGATCCGAACACATCGAAACGTACCTTAGCGAAATTAAAAACTTTACAAAACTAACCGCAAGTGACGAATATATTTCAGGTTGCCTTTCCGAAAACGGTCATGCTGCCAACCCCTGCAGCAATAATGAACTGTCCATTTACCTGCTTAAAAATAAATTCTCGCTTATCGATAATTTGATAGAAATTTATATTCTAGACTCAAATGGAACCCTCATAGCCTCATCATTCCTCAATACTTCGCTCGGCGGAGACCTGTCAAAATCCGAAGAATTCCTCAACGGCCGATCCCTGCCTTATATTCCAGGCGCATATCTCAACTCCACCAACGCCAGTGAAGTAGATATAAATGTTGCCGTCCCTATCACAAATAATACAAAAGTTATCGGAGTCGCTGTCAGTCGTTTCCGCCTCAATAAAATTTCCGATATTGTCACTGATTCTCGCGCCCTTGGAGAAACCGGGGAATCTTACCTGATCAACAAGGAAGGCCAGCGTTTGACGACTGGACGGTTTACTAACCAGGCATTATTTGAACGAGTGAGCAATCCCAATACCACAAACTGCTCAGCGGATTTAAAAAAATATAGTACGGGCACGAACGATGTCGAATCGCACGACGAAAAACTGACGCGTTTTAAAAATTCCAATAATAACATTATTATCGGCGGGTACGGATATGTAGAGTCGCAACAATGGTGTTTTCTGGTGGAAATGATGGAGGATGAAGTAACGAAGCCAGTCGATGATCTGGGTTGGGTATATGTCTTTACCGGGCTTGGCGTCATGGGGGCCGTGACTGGATTTGCGTTCTGGATGAGTAGCCGAATAACACGCACGATGAAAGAACTCCTACTGATGGCCCAACATATTGAAGCTGGTCATTATGAACCAACTACCGAAACACTCCCTAATAATGAGGTTGGACAGATGGCCTCCGTCCTCGAACAAATAGACAAAAAATTAAAAACGGCCAAATCTCCAAAAAAACACGAAGACTCACCGACGGCCACCCCCTGGTCAGATTAGATGTAGCAGATGATGGAGGAGAACAATAAACCATCGACATGCAAAAACTTATTGCCCCGCCGATTAAAACACTACGTCGCCACGTACCGCCCACGGCCATGGCGAACCAGTTTTTATACCACGAATTCCTGAAAATCTTCCGCGACATCCGGCGGGCCGACTTCCGCCGTCTCATGAAACGGTCAGTCAATAATTTCATCAAACGCGACGGCCTGCATCACTACTGGCTGCTAGTTTCGGCCATTGCCGAGGGTTGGCGGGTAAAGTGGGTCTATCGATTATTAACCGACCCAACCTACGAATGGCGCCTGGAAGTCAGGAATATCTCTGACCTGACCATGACCGGTTTTAACCCGCAACAAGTAGATAAAGTTATCCAAGCCTGCCACCGGAATTTTTACGAATTCGCTGAATACTTTCATGGCCACCGTGCATTTTTTAAAAAATACATGCCCAATCTGCAGCCGCGACCGGAACGCGACCACCACCCGGTGTTCGTCTTTTTCGACAGGCACGAACATTCGCTACGCCTTTTCGACGGCATGCGCCGCACCACACTGGCCGCTATCGCTGGTAAAAAAACCATCAAGGCATACGTCGGCTATCCCATCCGGTCAGGTAAACCTATGGTGAACCTCGATAAAATCCAATTTTATAAACTACTAGCGGCATCAGCGCCGAAAGATAAAAAAACATTTCAGGCGTTCGTATCCGTGGGCAGGAAGATTGTCCGCCAATCCCAAAATGGGCGCAAGACGTTCTTGGACGGCCTGAAGCCGTGGTCAGACACATATACCATCAAACTCATCCATGCCATTACGAAAAAATAGGAAAAATTTTTTCACCGACGTCTACGCGTTAGTCAGGCGCGTACCAAGAGGAAAAGTCGCTACTTATGGCCAAATTGCCGCGCTACTCGGCTCCCCGCGCGCCGCTCGCATGGTCGGCTGGGCTTTGCACGTCTTGCCAGACGAAAAACTTCAGGAAATCCCCTGGCAGCGCATCATAAACCGGGAGGGTCGAATCAGCACCACCTGCCAAGAACACTCTAAAAATCTCCAGGCCGAACTCTTGAAAAAAGAGGGGGTTGAGGTTACAATGAGGCAAGGAAATTACTATATTGACCTTACACAATACCTTTGGCGTCCGTAACATTACCCTCCAAGATTTTCTAAACGACTTTCCTCCCAAGGTGCCACGCCCACCTTACTGCTGTAAGGTAGGTAGGCGGGGATTCCCTTTACATAAATACATTACAACAATTAATCCTTATTGAGCGGGTATCGTATAGTGGTAATACCACAGGTTTCTCCCGCACCGCCGAATGGCGGGGCGTGGATCCTCGCAACAGGATGGACTCACTTCGTTCGTCTCATCGTTGCGGGACAACCTGTTGCCGGGAGTTCTCCGCCCACCGATATCAAATCAAATGGGGGCGGACCCGCCTTTGGCGGGGATTCCCTTTACATAAATACATTACAACAATTAATCCTTATTGAGCGGGTATCGTATAGTGGTAATACCACAGGTTTCCAACCTGTTGCCGGGAGTTCGATTCTCCCTACCCGCTCAATAAGGATTAAACTACTACAAACCTACCCGCTTTGTATAAAAATATGAAACTTTGCAGTGCATGTCTATTAGGGGTCAATTGCCGATACGACGGGGGGGTGAAAAAAAACGAAAAAGTTATTACGCTAGCAAATAAGGAAGTGTTGATCCCCGTGTGTCCTGAGCAGCTCGGTGGACAACCAACCCCTAGACGGAATGCGGAAATAGCCGGAGGTAATGGAAATGACGTGCTAGATAAAAAGGCAAAAGTAATCGAACCGGATAATACTGATATTACGGATAGTTTTGTGGCTGGCGCAAATGAAACACTTAAACTGGCAAAGATGTATAATTGCACTGAGGCCATTTTGAAACAAAGAAGTCCTTCCTGCGGTACGGGCAAGATATATGACGGGACATTCCAGGGAACACTAATAAATGGTGACGGCGTTACTACCGCATTACTGAAAAGAAATGGGATCCGCGTGATTTCCGAGGAAGAACTATAAGTATCAGGCATAAAACTATGAAAAAACTCACTATTGGCATTTTCTTCGGAGGGCAGTCGCCGGAGCACGAGGTTTCACTCATGTCCGCAAAAAATGTCATTGCCGCCATTGACCGTAAACGATTCAAGGTGCGGGAATTTTGGATTGATAAAAAAGGACGGTTCTGGACAGGAATAAAAATTCTGGTAAATGTTGAAAAGAAAGAATTTAAAAACCTGAAATCGGCCGACCTGAACACGCTCAACCGCCAGATCGACGTGGCCTTTCCCGTCCTGCATGGCCAGGGCGGCGAAGACGGCACAATCCAGGGCATGTTCCGCATGTTGAATATTCCATTCGTCGGAGCCGATGTATTATCATCCTCCCTTTGTCTGGACAAAGGGGTATTCAACGAGCTGATGCAATACCACGGCCTGCCAAAACCAAAGTTTGTTATTATTGATTATCAAAGACAGGCTACGAAAGAAATTAAAAAAAACCATACTCAAGCCTTACGATTGAAATACCCCGTCTTCGTCAAACCGGCCTGTACTGGCTCATCGGTCGGCATTACTAAAGTAAAGGAACGGAATGATCTGGGTTCTGCCATCAAATTCGCCCGTAAATACGACGTGAAAGTGATCATTGAAGAGTCAGTTGAAAACTGCCTGGAAATCGAGGTGGCAGTGTCTGGAAACTCAATTGATAACTTCAAAATCGCCAAGCCAGGCCGCATCGTGCCGTCAAACGAGTTCTATGATTACAACGACAAATACATTGACGGGAAAAGCTATCCGGAAATCCCGGCCAATTTACCCCAAAAAACCATCAAGGAAATCAAAAGACTAGCGCTGGAAGCCTATCGCATAGCCAATTGTGAAGGCATGGCTCGGGTGGATTTCCTGGTGAAAAAAAACGGAAAAATATACCTGAACGAGATTAATACTATCCCTGGTTTCACGGCCATTTCTATGTACCCGAAAATGTGGCAGGCCAGCGGACTGTCATATAAAAATTTAATAACAAAACTCATCGAGCTTGCCCTGCAGCGAAAAAAACACTAATCTTTGCCCCATCGCCCCGAGCGTAGCCCCCTAGTAAAAAATCGAGGGGGTTCAAGTCGAGGGGTTGACATAATCCCAGGTTCTGCTAAGATACGCCTTCAAAAGCACCCTTGTGATAGGGTGTTTTTTGATACCTATTTTGTAACTAATATTAGCTAAAATTACCAAATTAATTGCAAATAATTACTAATATTAGCCAATATAACATAAGACTACTAAACCGAAGCGTATGATCAATCAAATTATTCTCAGAAAAATCAAATACATAACAATAATCGTCCTATCTATCTTTACTTTTGAATTTGCATTTCCGCATTTGGCGCTGGCGCAAGCAGCAATCGAGCCTATGAAAATCATCCAGCAAGAAGACGCCGTCCAAATCGCCCCGGCTGTTGTTGCCCGGTTGCCAGAAACCCCTGATCGTCCACAACCAATTGCTAAAAAAACGGTCAATCTTACCGTTACTGCCTACTCCTCAACAGCAGACCAATGCGGAAGCACGCCATTCACCACCGCATCGGGTACGCAAGTGCGTGATGGTATTATTGCCGCTAACTTCCTACCGATCGGTACGAAAGTCCGGTTCCCTGACCAGTTTGGCGATAAAATTTTCATCGTAGAAGACCGGATGGCTGCCCGATTCAATAAACGAGCGGACATCTGGATGCCTTCCCGAGAACTGGCAATACAGTGGGGGGTCAGACATATCAAGATGGAAATACTCTAATAAATACCAACAAATCCCGCTTTCTAGAGCGGGGTTTATTTTTAGCCAACCCTTGATAAAGTGCCCCTGGATTGATACCATATCTATACGCACATGTAGCCCGATAGCCAATTGGCGTGATAGCCCCCGCCATTCGGCGGGGCAAGCAAGTAGTAAGAAACCTTTTTAACAATCCAATTTTAGTAAGGCCACGTAGCCAAGTGGTAAGGCAAGGGTCTGTCCCGCCATCCCGTCATTCGACGGGATAAATTCCGGCGGGATCCCGCGCAACAGTAAAATAATATTAGAGCGCGGGACAAAACCCAATTTAAACGGCGTGATAGCCCCCGCCATTCGGCGGGGCAGGCAAGTAGCAAGAGACCTTTTGACAATCTAATTTTTATAAGGCCACGTAGCCAAGTGGTAAGGCAAGGGTCTGCAAAACCCTTATGCGGCGGTTCGAATCCGCCCGTGGCCTCCATATTGAATTTTTTAAATTAGTATGGTATATGTATTACGTATATGTAATACTTAGTCTTAAAAACAACACTAGATATAGGATTCACTGCTGACTTAAAGAAAAGGGTTAAAGAGCATAATGACGGAATGACATATTCTACTAAATCTGGAGAGTAGTAGTTCAGCGGTAGAACGCTTCCTTGCCAACCTGCCCGCCGCCCCAAGGCAAGAGTAAAAACCAATGAAAAAATGCGAGAGTAGTTCAGTGGTAGAACGTCTCCTTGCCAAGGAGAAGGTCGGGGGTTCAATTCCCCTCTCTCGCTTTTCCAAATCAACAATAGCTTTACCGGGATTAATCTAGGCTCTGGCAGGCGGGGGAAGAGGTCGGCGGTTCGAAGGAGTTTATCCTGAGCGAAGTCGAAGGACTCACCCGCTCCAGCGCTATAGCGCTGGAGCGAGGCTCGCCGTAGACGGCCCGCTTCACCAAACTTTATGCATAATAGAAACGTCGTCCTCATCCTCCATAACGTCAGGAGTCGGTTTAACGTGGGTGCTATTTTCCGCACGGCAGACGCGGCTGGCGTGAAAAAAATATTCCTTTGCGGCATTACCCCGTCACCGCCTCATCCAAAAATCGACAAGATTGCCCTGGGCGCCGAAAAAACAGTCCCTTTTGAAAAAATCAGGAGCACTTCAGCCTTACTAAAAAAACTTAAAGCTTATGGATTACGGCTTATAGCTTTGGAACAGTCCAAAAAAAGCATTCCATATTTCAGATTAAAGAAAAAATTCCCGCTCGCCCTCGTGGTTGGGGCCGAAGTGAAGGGACTGCCAGCCAGCCTCCTGAAAAAATGCGATAAAGTCATTGACATCCCCATGCACGGCCAGAAAGAATCCCTAAACGTGGCTATAGCGCTAGGAATCGTATTATTTGATATAATAAAGCCGTAGGCCGGGGTGGTGGAATGCTAGACACGCAGGACTTAAAATCCTGTAGCCGCAAGGCTGTGAGGGTTGGAGTCCCTCCCCCGGCACCAGTCGGTTCGCCTGTCCGCCGAACCCTGAACTTGCTTCAGGGAAGGCGGAAGTCCGGCCTCCAGCATTTAAATAAAATCAAATTTCAGTGGTCCCGAATGAAGTGAGGGACGGCACCAAAAAAGCAAGGTTTACTCGAACCCTGTTTTTTTATTGTGCTTACCTTAATTCCCTGACGAGATTGGAATGGATTTTCCCGTTTGAAATAATGATACCGCGCCCATTAATGTCCCAGGTTTTCCCTGAAAAATTCGTCACCTTACCGCCGGCTTCCGTAGCCATTAATATGCCTGGATGCACATCCCAGTGGTGTTGTGTGCCGACCATTATGAGCCCATCAACTGCCCCATTTGCCACCAAACTGAATGCAAAAGCGCTTGATCCAAAGATACGGATATTGTTTACGCAGGGCCTTAGTTGTTTCATGATGCCCATAGCCTGACGGGACGCTTGAATATTATGGGAAAAATTTACTGACAGGATGGAATCCGCCAAACCGCTCCGCGATACATGGACGAGTCTGCCGTTTTCATATGCACCGTGACCGCGCCGACAATACAGCAATCTCCGCATGACCGGGAAATACAGCACACCTTCATACGCCCCACGCACATCTATAATTCCTATCGAAACTCCAAAGAGGGGGTTGCCAATGGCAAAATTTGTCGTCCCGTCGAGCGGATCGATGACCCACGTGAATTCGCCCCGAATATGTTTTTGCATTGGAGACTCTTCTGAAATTATTGCGTGCCCCGGGAATTGCTTCTTAATAATTCCGATTATCTTATGTTCAGACTGCTTATCGACATATGTGACCATCTCATGGTGGGCCTTGAAATGGCGGGTTACATGTCCCAGCTTGCCGAAATGCTTAAGCTGGAACCGTCCGGCCGCATGGGCGGCTGCGACCAGCGTTTTTTTAAACGTCATATTTTGGATAATATTTTTAATTCCAGATTTCCCGTCTCAGTATCAAGAATCGCGAAAGTCGGCGCGTAAAATATATTCGCCAGGTTCCCCGGATTCGCTATCCGCGTCGTGCCGATCGTCTCTTCCCATGGCTTGTGGTCATGGCCGTAAAAAACCAGGTCATATTTTCCTTCCGCAGCCAGGCCTTTGGCCATGTACGGATAATGGACAAACGCGATCCTTTTCCCGCCAATGGCCAGCTCCCCGACTTCGCCGTGGATTCTTACGTTTTTAAAATCCTCAAAAGACATCCGCGTCATGTTAAACCGGTCGCCGTCCACGTTGCCGAAACACATATGGATCTGCCCATTATAATGTTCAGCTATAAAAGCTAATGTCGCGGGGGCGCACACATCGCCGCAATGGATCAGCGTATCGATCTTTTGTTCATTCAAATAAGCTAGCGCCTTTTCAATATTCGGCTGGTTATCGTGGGAGTCTGACATTATGCCAATTTTCATATCTCAATTTCCATTAAATCCTCGGCCAAAACTATTTCACCGCTAAAGTTTTTTCTGGCCTCGCCGAGAATGTCAATCCGCTCCACCGCCGGATAAAAATGGGTCAGGACCAGTTTTTTTGCCTTGGCTTTGGCGGCCAGCTCGCCGGCCTGGGCCGGGGTCAGATGACCGTCCATAGGCTGTACCGCACCCGAATCAATAAGCAGGACGTCGGCTTTCTTGGCCAGCTTGATTACATTCGCATTATATCCCACGTCGCCGGTATAGACGAATGACCGTCCGCCGTATTCGATCCGATAGCCAACAGAGTTCTTGACCAACGTACTGCCCTGCTCATCGAGTTTCCTGGTCCTGATGGTCAGGCCTTCGGTTTCCTGCCGGTCTTTTTTCAGCTCGGTGATGTTAACGGTAAAACCGCCCTGCTCGTAGAAAGACGGCCAAAACGCAGCCAGCATTTTTTTAAAAAATTTCTTGAAGCCTTTCGGTCCGAAAATTTCCAGGTCGCGCGTCCGGCAATTTTCTTTCCATTTACTGGCCCATAAGATAGCGGGCAATTCGGCCACATGGTCAACATGGGTGTGTGTATAAAAAATATAATCAATATCAGCGAGGTTCTTGCCGGCTTCGGACATACGGCGTTTCGCGCCCTCCCCACTATCCAATAACACCCGCTTGCCTCCAGCTTCCAGCCAATATGCCGGTGCTGATCGTTTAATTGATGGCACGGTCGTCCCCGACCCTAATACCGTCAGCTTCATAGAATTATTAATTGTACATTATTCATTATACATTGCCCCGTAACCAATTATACACCCAAGCGCCGTATTCGCGGACAGTGGCTCGGAAATCCATCAGGTTGCGAAAATAATTGCCGTCAAATGACGGATGGCGCGGCGCGGCGACGCAAAGTATGTTCTGCGTAACTTTTTTGAATATCCGGCACGCCCGGCCAGTATGGAAGTCGGATGTTACTACGATAGCCCTCTGCCAACCATGGTCCTGCATGATCTTTGTGCTATTGAGAGCGTTGGTATGAGTGTTTTTAGACTTATTCTCCTGGATAATGTCCTCGGCCGGTACGCCTAACATCTCAGCATAAGGAGCCATCACTTCGCTTTCCGCCTCGCCCTGATAATGCGCAATACCGCCCGCCACGATTATTTTCGTGGCATAGCCCGCTTTGAATAATTCAACGCCTTTTGCCACCCGCTCCTCGACGCCCCATGGCAAAGAATGGGTATCGCGCAGTATGCCGCCGCCTAAAATTATCACAACATCCGATGGCAAAGGCTGGTCATTACGGACTAATGGTTTTATGAGTAAGGAATTAATATTAGTGAATGTAGCGACCAATAAAACGATGGCCGCGGCAAACATCAGCCACAGAACTATTGTCGATATTTTTTGAGTCACTTTAGCCATATCTTGATTCTTTATGCCTCAACAAATGTCTTTTAATAAATTACAATAACCAAACCACAATTTCCAATCAATGATTCAATAACCAATTATCCAATATTCAAAACGTATTAATCAAGTCATTAACACATTAGAGTTCCGATACCGGTGCTTATTATCTGCCTATCACTTTCTTAACTCATTTAACATATTAATATCATTTATCCCTTTCCCCCCGGGCGGCGTTTCCAGGATGAAATCGACATCCTTCAGCTGCGGGTGATGGAGCAGCGCGCGAAAGCCTTCGGCGCCGATATAGCCATGCCCGATATGCTCATGCCGATCCTTATGGGAATCAATGCCAAACATTGCATCATTGGCATGGATGACGGCAAGTTTCTCTATTCCAATGATATCATCAAATGCTTTCAAAGTTTTATCAATGGCTTTTTTAGTCCTCAAATCGTAGCCAGAGACAAACGCATGGCACGTATCGAAACAAACGCCTAAAGAATATTCCGGCACGGCTTTGATGATCTGGCCGATCTCCTCAAACGTATCGCCGATGATATTGCCGGTGCCAGCGGAAATTTCAATTAAAAATTGAGTGGCGCCTTTGTAGCCGGCTGATATTTTACCTACCCCCTCAACCACTTTTTTTAACGCTTCTTTTTGGCCAAGATCAGCAGACGAGCCTAGATGCGTCATTAAAGCTTTAGCCCCCAGTATTGACCCGCGCTCCAGCTCATCCCGAATGACATTTATCGAACCGAACCGAATGCGGTTATTGGCTGAAGCTAAGTTGATGTAGTATGGTGTATGAATATAAACGGCGGCCTGTTTATACTTCTTCATGTTGGCATGAAATGCACTGACCGTATCCGGATCCAAGACAGGCGCCGGCCCGCCCTGCGGAGAGCGCGTGAACATCTGAAAACACTCACAGCCAGCTCGGCTTGCGTTTATTGGCGCATTGTACACACCGCCGGCAATGGAAACATGAGCGCCAATATTCATATATTCTGAAGAATTACTAATTTTTAATTCCTAATTTCTAATCAAATCCCAATGCATTAATGACCAATTAAACATTTGGGAATCAGACATTGATTAGAAATTAGAAATTCTTCATTAGGAATTATTAATATAGTTTTTCGCTTCTGATTTAAATTATCCTTTACCTTTCTTATCCAAGAATTCGAAGACTTTCTGACTGCGGAGGATGTTCCTCAAGTAATCTCGGTATTCCGGCTTCTTGAGCTGCTCCGCTATCTCAGGCTTATTTTCGTACTGCTTCTGGTGGATATTGATTTCCTTTTCCAATTCATCATCACTGACCTGGATATGTTCTTTTGTCGCGATTTCCCGGAGAACCAAGGCGGTCTTGATTCGTTTTTCCGCCTGTGGCCGGAATTCTGCCTGCAATTCCTCCTTGGATTTTTTGATACTCTGCAGGTAGTCCTCGAATTTCATGCCCTCGCCGGTCACCTCGTGTTCCAATTCATGCATCATCTTATGCAATTCCGTTTCCATGAGAATGGCCGGCAACTCGCCAAACGAAGACTTGGTGATAACATAATTGATAATCTCCAGCTCCCAGCGTTGCTGCTCCTTAGCGGATTTGTCACGGTGGATGCTCTGCTCAATCTGCGCGCGCATATCATCCAATTTTTCAAACTGCCCAAGCATCTTGGCAAATGAATCGTCAACGGCCGGCAATTCAATTTCAAAAACGCTATTCACCTTTACCTTAAAATCAACGGGCTGACCGGCCAAATCCTTGCGATGGTAGGTTTTTGGAAATTTCAGCTGGAATTCCTTTGTCTGGCCCGTAGCCATATCAATGACGCTCTCCTCAAACCCTGGGATAAAATGGCCTTCGCCTATCACCACCGGATGATTTTTGCTCGTCCCGCCGTCGATCGGCACTTTATCCATATACGTATCCAGGTCTATCTCAATCTTGTCCCCCTGCCGCGCCGGCCGGGTGACCAGTTTTTCCTTGCCATACATCTTACGTAAATTTGTGACAGTCTCATCAATTTCTTTCGTCTCAACTTTCACCTCACGTTTATTTGCCTTAACCTTGCGGTAATCTGTCAGTTCCACCTGTGGCAGCACTGAGACGGTGGCTTTATATGAAAATAGATTTCCTGGCGCAAGTTTTTCTAATGCTACCTGGGGCGGACCGACAGTCACCAGCTTATGCTCAACTATTGCTTCGGTAAAAGATCTCTCAATAGCTTTTTCGGCTGCTTCCTGAAGGATCTTCATGGCACCGACCTCGCGTTCAACGAGATCGTAGGGCGCCTTGCCCGGCCTGAACCCGGCAATTTTGGTGCCGTATGACAAAGACTTGGCCGCCTGTTCCTGATACGGCTTCAT
Source organism: Patescibacteria group bacterium (assembly GCA_043808365.1). Classification (GTDB taxonomy): domain Bacteria; phylum Patescibacteriota; class Patescibacteriia; order UBA10025; family JAHIVO01; genus JBAYGJ01. The sequence goes on along the minus strand of JAZDEZ010000021.1, from coordinate 179,401 downwards.
CTCATCCGGACTCAATTCAACAATCAACTCAACCCGGCTTTTTGGCAAATATTTGACGCTTGTTTTCATGGTATTGTTTACGGATAAAAAATCAGCCTTGGATACTTAATTTTAGACTGTTTCCAGGGTTTTTTCAAGCTAAACGATCTTTTATAATATCCTTAAAAAAGCTTCCGCATCCTGCTTCCCCAAGTCAATTATCCCGTTTAAATGACGTTTATCCGTATCAAACAATGATTTTAACGGCGATTTTTTACTTGGCCTGATGATCCGACATCTTATATCGGAAGTTGCCCTCTCGATGATATGCCTTTTTCTCTGGATGTCATTTTTTAACAATCGGGAAATTGGGGCGGGCGTTACCCAGGACGCCAACCAAGAAAGGTTGAAACGGTTACCGGCATATGCATACTTATCCCGATTAATGATTATCACCAGTTCATCGTGACCGTCAAATAATGCCTTATCAAGCGGCAATGGATCAGCGGCCCCGCCGTCGATATAGCGCTCCAAGCCCACCACGATTGGCTGATTGATAACCGGCAAGGCGCACGAGGCCTTCATCAACACCTGCCAATTATTTTCATGTGGCGATATATAAACTGCTTTCCCGTTCCTGTAATTTGTCAGGTTATACACTAATTTCGTCGGGGAATTAAAAGCCGTATGCGTATCTAAGCGAGAGCGGTCATCGCTAAAAATTCCTATCAGGTACTCCAAATCCATTATCTCCTTCCCGAATAATGGGTTGAGAAAATTCACCAACTGGCGATCACTTACCAAGTGCCGCCATGTATTTTCAATCGTATCCGGCTGTTTGGCTACAAAAAAAGTCGCCGTTAAAACGCCGACTGAGCAGGCGTAAACAGTATGAAAATAGTCCGGCTCCAGTTTGCGCCCCAGCACCGACAATACTCCGGCACCATAGGCTCCATGTAAGCCGCCTGGTCCGACAATTAAAGCGCGGGAATGTGACATGGCATTTAAACTTTGGGCCGTTTGTCTATTATCCGCTTTTCCTTCAATTCAGTTTCCATGCCCAGCATCAGTTCCAGTTCTGCCAATTTCTTTTCTTCTATCAGGACGGTGATAAACATCTCACCGCGGACCTTTTTGTCGACTTCTGCCTTGACTTGGCTGAAGGAGTCTCCCGGCTTGACGGCAATATATGCCACCAGTTCATCGGTATCGTACGGGTCATTGTTTTTCTTGCGGATCTCCACCTGCCATTCATCGATGCCCGCGACGCTGGACATGACCGGGTAAAAGTCATTCAAATTGATCAATTCGCCTTTTACTTTGGTCAAGTGGAACTCCTTTATTTCCGAACTGCGCTGAATATCCATCCGGATGCGGGGGACTGTTTTGCCGCAATGCGGACAGGGCTCATAATCCATGCCTTCGGTCATGTCACCGGTGCGGTAGCGAACCACGACTGAACCGCGCCAGCCGATCGTCGTGACTACCAATTCACCGGGTTCGCCCGGCTTGACGACTTTGCCATTCTTATCTATGACTTCCCATATTTCCAAATCTGGATACGTATGGTAGCCGGACCGTTCGTGGCATTGGATCCATGCGGTCTTGCCTTCGGTCATGGCGTAGGTGGACAGGTACTGCGCGTCCTTGGCGCCAAGTTTTTCCAGATACTCATGGACTTTCTCTTTTTGCCCGGCACTGGCGCGCTCCCCGCCGCTGATAATGAATTTCAGGCTGGAAAAATTCCGGCCCTGCTTTACCGCTTCACGCAAGAGGTGGTAGCCGTACCCGGGGATAAAGGTAATGAGCCCGGCTTTCAGCTTTTCGGTCGCGTCAAGTATTTTTTGCGTGCCCATGATCTTGCCGCCGCCGGTCTGGATGGACGTCATGCCGAGCTTGGTCAGGGCGTTATAGGCCTGCCAAAACGCCAAATGCGGCGCGTAGGGGAAGGCATTGATCGCCACCAGGTCGCGCGAAACACCGGCCACGTCCAGCATGCGTTCGCCGGCCTCTTTCAGCATCTCCACGTCTCGGCTCGAATAGACAAAAGATGTCGGCAGAGCGGTCCGGCCAGTGGTAAAATGCACGTGAATCGGCTTGTACACCCATTCCAGCTTCCGCTTGACGTCCTGCTTGGTCAGCTTGCCCCAGACCAGCTGGGCGAGCATTTTTTTCGATGCGTACTTTTTCAACAAGTGCTCGTCAGGCTGGAGGATGAATTTTCTGGATTTGCCCGGATCATCCGCGGTCGGCGCCACATCTGATTTATCGGTAAAAGGCAGCCTCTGGAGGTCGTCAATTGTTTTGATCTCCTTAAAACTGATGCTGTTTTTTTCAAACAATTCACGATAAAATGGCGAGTACGGGAGCTGGTGCCTCATAAACCGGCGCAATAAGTCATTTTGCAAGGCGCGGATGTCGCTCGCGGGCAAATGGGAAAGTGTTTTCCAGTCCATATGTGTAATATTACTTATTAACCAGGCCGGCTCCTCCTCCGCAATTATGGCACAATATTAATTTTTGTTAAGGTTTTAATCTTCACCATAATGGCATCAGTCGCCTCAATGAGCATGGCGCGGGTCATCGGCTGGCCATAATATTCAGTCAACTTAAATGGCTGGCCGATATGGATTTCCAGTGAATGCGGGTTTAATAAAATATTCTTTATGGTCTGGCGGCGGCGCTGCAACCGCGGCAGGTCAGTCCGAACACTGATATCATGGACCAGGCCGATCGGCACGATCGGCACGCGGTTCCAGATGGCCAGCCGGGCTGCGCCGGTCTTCGCCCGTCCGCGCTGTTCGTAATCCTGGATTATCCCCTCCGGGAAAATACCGACTATTTTCCCTTGTTTTAGATATCCGTCGGCGATTGCCAGGCACGCGTTTGGGTTATCCCGATTAAATGGGATGGACCCGGCCCAACGCTTGGAAACGATCTTCTCCCACCACCATCCCCACCTGGCGACATTTGCAAAAAAAGATATTTTTTTGTTTAGATACGGGACAATGACCGCGGCAATAAAAAAACCGTCCAGCGGCGCCATATGCTTGCAGGCGATGATGTATGGCCCCTGTGGCGGCTAGTTTTCCAGTCCAACTGTTTTTTTCACAAAAAAACGAAAGATCGGAAATATAACATAACGGGAAATCGGATAGACCTTGTTCATTGTTTGCATTTAATAATTATACGCCTTGCCGCACAGCACGCCGATGGCCCGCATCAACTTCCGCGTGGCCGCGATTAACAATGGCTTGGTGACCGGCTGGCCCCGAAATTCAGCAAGGTCGACCGGCTGGCCGAACTTGATATCAATGTATTTGCTCGGCCGCCACAAGTTGATAAGAAGCAATTTATACAGGCCGAAGCCCGTTGTATTGATGAGGCCAATGGGAATTAACGGCGCACCGGTCGCCAGCGCCAGCCGCACCGCGCCGGTTTTGCCCCGGAGCAAGCTGTCGGGATGGGGATTTCTGCCTCCCTCCGGAAATATCCCGACAATCCCCCCCTGCTTTATGATTTTTTCCATCTCAATCAACGCCTCGCCCTCGCGCCCGGGATAGAGCGGAATCATGGCCAGGCATTTCCTGGCAATCCGCTCGCCCCATATTTTCCACATGAATGGAGTTGTCGGCGTATGCATCGGCTGACCGAACTTACCAAGGATATGCATGACCAAGGCAGGCGCATCCAAAAAACCAACATGGTTGGCCGCCAGGATAAACGGGGGTTGGGGGGGCAGATTCCATTCACCTTCTACCCTCCTTATTTTTTTTACGGCTAATGGCCCGAATATTTTACGGAATCCTGCGTAGACCATTTAGTAGGCTATTTACTTAATTATCAGTCCGATAATCAACAAGGCAACGATATTCAGGATCTTTATCATCGGATTTATTGCCGGGCCGGCCGTGTCTTTATACGGGTCACCGACCGTATCGCCAGTCACTGCGGCCTGGTGCGCGGCTGAACCTTTGCCGCCATGCGCCCCTGTTTCTATATATTTCTTGGCATTATCCCAAGCCGCACCGCCGGTCGTCATGGATATTGCTACAAAAATGCCGGTTACGATGCTGCCGACCAATAATCCGCCGAGAGCGACTGGCCCCATGAGCCATCCGACGGCAACCGGGACCACAACCGGCATCAATGCCGGCACGATCATTTGCTTGATAGCTCCTTTAGTGACGATATCCACCGTCTTGGCATAATCCGGCTTGGACGTCCCAGCCATAATCCCTTTGTTCTCACGGAATTGGCGGCGCACCTCTTCGACGACATACCCGGCTACTTTGCCGACTGCCTGCATGGCTTGCGCCCCGAACAAGTATGGCATGAGGCCGCCGATGAACAGGCCGACTACGACTTTCGGATCATTTAAATTGAAAAGGAGATTCTGGCCGCGATCAGCCAGCTCCTGGGTGTATGCCGCAAACAGCACTAAGGCCGCGAGCCCGGCCGAGCCGATGGCATAGCCTTTGGTAACCGCTTTTGTCGTATTACCCACAGCATCCAGCGGATCGGTGATGTCACGCACTTCTTTTGGAAGTTTGGCCATTTCTGCGATGCCGCCGGCATTGTCAGTGATCGGGCCATACGCGTCAATGGCCACGATAATCCCGGTCAATGACAGCATGCTCATGACCGCGATCGCGATGCCATAAATATCGGCTAATGCGTACGCGGCCAGCACCCCGCCGCCGATAACTAAGACCGGCAGGGCGGTTGATTTCATGGACACGGCCAGTCCATTGATAATATTCGTCGCGTGGCCGGTTTCAGACGCTGCCGCGATACCGCGCACCGGACCGTATTTTGTCGACGTGTAATATTCCGTGATAACGACTAACAGTGCCGTGACGATCAATCCGACCAGTGAAGCGAAATAAATATTATTGACCGTATACCGGCCATTGTCCTGCATCAGCCAGCGGGTCAGCGGATAAAACGCGATGGCGGATAAAAGGCCGGCCGCGACCATCCCCTTATACAGCGCACCCATGATATTTTTTGACTTGCCCGAGCGGATAAAAAATATCCCGATAATCGAGGTGACAATCGATAAGCCGCCGATAACCAGCGGATAGAGAAGCGCATTCTCAAAACCAACGAATAACAGCGACCCGAGCAGCATCGAGGCTACGGCTGTCACGGCATACGTTTCAAAAAGGTCAGCCGCCATGCCAGCGCAATCGCCGACGTTATCTCCCACATTATCGGCAATAACCGCAGGATTGCGGGGATCATCCTCTGGGATACCGGCCTCAACCTTACCGACCAGGTCAGCCCCCACGTCGGCTGCTTTGGTATAGATGCCCCCGCCTAACCGCGCGAATATTGAAATCAAGCTGCCGCCAAAACCCAGGCCAATTAATGCCGTGACATCCTTCGTAATGGCATAATATCCGGCCACGCCGAGCAAACCCAGCCCGACAACTAATAAGCCGGTAACCGCGCCGCCTTTCGAGGATACGGACAGCGCCTGGGCTAACCCATGCTTGGCCGCCTCGGCAGTGCGCACATTAGCGCGGACTGATACGTTCATGCCGATATATCCGGCCAGCGCGGATAAAACCGCGCCAACCAAAAAACCGATGGCGGTTTTCAAATCCACTGCGAGCCATAAAATAATGAACACCACCACCGCGATCAGACCGACCGTGCGGTATTGACGGTTCAGGTATGCGCTGGCGCCTTCTTGAATCGCCTTGGCGATTGACTGCATTTTGTCGTCACCTTTTGGCAGACGAATGATCCACCTGATCAATAAGACGCCATACGCGATGGCGAGGGCCGCCGCCCCGAGTGCGAGGATGAGAGGCAATGACATAATCTTCTAATGATTATTTATTAATTACTCTTTAGTTTCAACTGGCTTGGCAGGTTCTTCCAGTGTTGGTGCTTCAGTTGGGGGCTCCTCTGCCGGAGCGGCCTCAACGACTGGCTCGGTTTTCTCTGCCGGTGCCGCCTCAGCGGCGGCTGCCTGTTTAATCACTTCCTCTTTCTTTAGGCCGGCATTATCCGGGGACTTTTCCGAAACCTTTTCGCCAGTGTCTGAAATGATGTCAATCTTCCAGCCGGTCAGCTTGGCGGACAACCGGACATTTTGCCCGGCCTTGCCGATGGCCAAAGACAACTGGTCTTCTTTCACCTCAGCCAATGCGGTTTTTTCCTCTTCGTTGGTTTTTACGCTCAAGACTTTTGCCGGAGACAAGGCATTGGTGATGAACCGGGCCGGGTTGGCGTCCCATTCGATGATATCAATTTTCTCGCCGCCGATTTCAGAAATGATGGTCTGGACGCGTGAACCGCGCTGGCCGACGCATGACCCGACCGGATCGATATTGCGCTGGGTTGTCGCCACGGCGACTTTGGTGCGCGAGCCGGCTTCACGGGCAAGGGCCTTTATCTCGACGGAACCGCTGGCCACTTCAGGGACTTCCAGCATAAAAAGCTTGCGGACCATGTCTGGATGCGCCCGTGACAGAATAATTTCCGGGCCTTTTGAAGTAGTATTCACGCTGGCCACGAAAAACCGCAAACGCTGGTTGGCCGCATACCGTTCGCGCGGCACCTGTTCTGACGGCGGCAATAACGCGATCGTCTGGCCCAAGTCAACCAGCACCATCCGCCCTTCGATCCGCTGGATCGTGCCATTGATCACGTCGCCTTCCTTGCCCTTGTATTCTTTGTAGATATTTTCCCGTTCTGCCTCGCGCAACCGCTGGATAATGACCTGCTTGGCAGTTTGCGCGGCCATGCGGCCGTAGGCGGCCGGCGGGAACAATTCCGTCTTGATCACGTCTTCCAGTTTTACGCTCTTTTTGATTTTCTTGGCTTCAGTCAGCGTAATTTCAGTTTTTGGGTTGAAACGTTCAAACTTATCCTCTTCATTTTCACCCGCAGCGGTATCCCGTGCCGACGCATCAAATTCCAGCGGTTTGCCTTCGGCGATAGCCGCTTCTTCCTGCGCTTTTTTTTCTTCTTTCAGTTTTTCCGTCAGCTCGAATTTTTCATCGGTGACTACGGTTTTCACGTCAAAAACCCGCGACTTGGCTTTGGCCAAATCGAACTCGACTTTGATGTTCTGGTTTTTCTCCCCGAAATCCTTGCGATAGGCGACGGCTAATGCCGCTTCAATCGTTTCAATGACCGACTCTAACGAGATGTTCTTCTCTTCGCAGATCTGCTTCACGGCCTGCATGATTTCATTTTCTTGTCCCATAATATTATGTATGATAATTGTAATGCCTGCTAAAAAAGACCAGTTTATTCAAACTAGTCTCTATGAATAAAGTATAGGGGATAAGGCAAATAAATGCAAGCTCGGTCAATCGATCGAAATATTTTTTATATGCTGGATCGTAGGACGTCGGCCAAACTTAATCAATATCGCATCTAAACGGTACGGCCCGCGGTACCGGTGCTCGCTAACGTACCGATCAATGGCCATGTTTAATTTTTCCAGCTTGCGCCGGTCAATGGTTTCGTCTATTCGGCCGAATGTCTCGGAGGTGCGTGTTTTCACTTCAACGAAAACAAGGGTCTTGGCTTCCGGATCGCTTGCTACCAGGTCAATTTCTCCGTACCGGCCATGCCAATGCCGGTCAATGACGCAATAGCGCCGCGATGTCAAATATTCCTCCGCTAACGCTTCGCCTCGTTGTCCTAGTTCTTGTCTATAACGTGACATAAAAAATCCCCAACGTATAAAATAGGTGGGAAAGTTTCGGTACCTGCACTGTACTGTAAAAAAGCCTTTATGTCAATTATGTTTTGGAGGATACCAGTCCGAAATGGTAAACGCCGACGGCAATTTCTCTTGCTTTATTCCATCCTTCATGTGCGGCCAAAGCTTTGATCTGCTCAACGCTCAATCGTTTATTTTTCGGCGGGCCGTACGTCAGCCGGTCCGGCCGCCAGTCAATGACCACAATCTGACCCTCAGGCTTGGTCATTCGCGCGGCTTCACGGAATACTTCATTGTGTTTATGTGTCTGTGTGAACAGCTGGATCAGCAGCATAACATCAACGGACGCGTTTTTAATCTGACGGGCGGCGCCATACACTTCCGCATCCGACCAGACGGTCTTGATATTGGTCAATCCGTACGTGGCTGCTTTGCTGGCCACAGTCGACAAGGCAGGTTTCTGGACGTCCACTGCATAGACCTTACCGCTGTCTCCCACGAGCCTGCTGGCCTCAATAACGAAATACCCAGATCCGCAGCCTAAATCCATGACCGCCTGTCCATGAGAAACGCCAAGCTTCTTCAGGATGTCCTTGGCATTCAGGAATATTGTCGGTTCTTTTATTTCTGCCATATAACAGTATTATAGCACAACTACGTATGTATGTTTTTGACATACTTTTTAATCGGCTTATATGATACTCGATGCAATGGCGTAAGTCCGTGCCGCCTAATCGCCTGATGATGCAATGCCGTTCCATACCCCTTATGCTTATGGAAATAGTACAGAGGATATTTCTTATGTAAGGCAACCATCATCCGGTCGCGCGTAACTTTCGCGACTATAGAAGCGGCGGCGATGCTCATCACCTTCGCGTCGCCATGAACAATACTTTTTGATTGAATCGTACCGAAATCAATTGTAAAACCATCCACCAGCACGAAATCTGGTTTATTTTTTAAATTCTGCGCGCATTGCTGCAACGCTTTGATATTAGCCCGACCCACTCCGTATCGGTCAATTTCTTCCACAGAAATAACTGACACTCGCCATGCCAGTGCCTGCCTTTTGATTATCTCAAACAACCTTTCCCGCTGAGATGCTGAAAGTTTTTTTGAATCATTCAGCCCGGATACCCTGAAGTTTTTCGGCAAGATGACCGCAGCGGCTACCAACGGCCCGGCCCACGCCCCGCGTCCGGCTTCATCAACGCCGGCGACAGACTGGTAGCCAAGTTTCCAAAGCTTCTTTTCCTCCCGCCATGTCGGTTTAGTCATAAATACATTATATATCAAATTCCGAATCATCCCGAATCCTGCGCCGCCCCCTCGTGTCATCCTGAGGAGTGACACTGAACGAAGTGAAGTGGAACGACGTGAGGATCCTATAGTAAACAGCAGAGATTGCTTCGCTATACTCGCAATGACAGTTAAAAGTGTTAGGGGGGCGGTATGGTTTTCGAAGAAAAAAAATGGGGCGAGTGAGTCGTTCCATAATGTAAATAACTTTATGAACGTCATACGCCCCGAATATTTGCAGCGGACATGGTGTCCGCACATACTTACGTCCGTCCCATGACTGGCGTACATAAGTGCAGGCACCACGATTAATGGCTACAAATATTTTTGTGCTTTTCGTGTTGGCTTTTAAAAAGCGAATTTTATTATCTACCACCTCGTGGTTGTATCTCTAGTCTTTTATGACTAAGGATAATACCTTTTTGTTTTGTTTGATTTTTGGTCATTGTGCCGCGCGTCGCAGCACAATCGGACTGCCAACTTTTTAGTCCTCGTGCAGTAGATAACGGTTTGGTTTGGAAGGAATCTTCCGAAACAATCCGACATCTGCTGGCGTCCCTGTTGATAACTTGTTAAAAACTTAACAAAATCAGTATATCACATAAAATGACCATTGTCAATAGATACTTATGGCTAATATTACTGTAATTTATTTATTCTTTCTAATAATTAAAAAAATGTAAAAAAAAATAATTATCCACATCTGGTCTAATCACCTTTTTTGGCTGTTATTAGATTTATTTCAGGCGTTTCTTAACAAACGAAAATACTGCCCGGTACTCATGTTCGGGGTTTAACGGGGTAGCGTCGAGAAACAGATCATAATGGCTCGGATCAAAAATCTCCAACCCATAATACTTCTCATACCGGCGCGTATCACTCTCAACCCGCTTACGAATGGAAGCGAGGACATCTTCATAGCTTTTTAAGGCACGGCCCTCATTCCGGTCCGCTTGGGAATTTTTTTCAAGCGCGCCCCAGATGCGGCGGGCGCCTTCTTCTGCACTGACATCGATAAAAATCTTCAACGACTGCGGTATGAAATGCCAGGCTAAACGACCTTCTATGATAAAATCATCCTCTGTTGCTCCTAATTTTTCCACCATAGCATCAAAGCCATGATCGGTCGCCGGATCCGTTTCGCCAAGCTTATTAAACTCTTCCAACGTCATGCCTCGCTCTTTGGCCGCCTGGCGCCGCATGCCTCCAATATAATACCGCTTGTACCCCAAATCAGCGGCCAGCCGGGCGGCGACGGTACTCTTGCCGGAACCTGGCTTGCCGCTGATGGTAATAATCATAACGCGTGAAAAAATTATCTTGGACCGCGCCGGAATGGCGGACGCCCGCCTTGCCGCGAGGCAGGGCCGCCGCTTGGCCGGCCACGGAATCCTCCACGGTCAAACCCGCCTGACGTGTCGAGGGCCGATGGCGGAATCACCAAATTGCTGTCTGAGCCAAGTGCCTTGACCGACAAGCTCGTGCGGCCGCGTTCCTTATCGACGTCAACTACCTTCACCTTGAGTTTTTGGCCGACTGACACGACGTCAGAAACATTCCTGATGCGTCCAAAGGAAAATTCCGAAATATGAACCATGCCGTCCTTGCCTGGGACAAGCTCGACAACCGCGCCGATCTCGCCGCCGCTGTTGCGGTCCTTGAGGATCTGCGTCACGGTGCCTTCGAATATTTCTCCGGGCAATATTTCTCTGGTGATATTTTTCACCCATTCCTCGGCCTTAGTGGCCATTTCAGCGTTTGCCGAAGTGATGAATATCTGGCCGTCATCCTCTATGTCAATTTTGATCACGTCCGCTCCGCCGCATTCGTCGATGATCTTATTGATCGTCTCTCCGCCCTTGCCGATCACTTCACGGATGAGTTCCGGGTTTATCTTCAGCGTCGTGATGCGCGGCGCGTATTTTGACAGCTCGGCCCGAGGCGCTGGGATAACTTTTGTGATCACGTCGAGTATCTGCAAACGGGCTGCCTTGGCGCCGTCAAGCGCTTCCCTGACCACATCCATGGAAATGCCGTCCAGCTTCACGTCCATCTGGATAGCGGTAATGCCTTTTTTAGTGCCAGCCACTTTAAAATCCATATCACCGTTATGATCCTCGATGCCCTGGATATCAGTCAGTACTTTGAAACGCTTCGGATCTTTTTCATCAGTAATCAGCCCCATGGCAATGCCAGCGACCGGCTCGGCAATCGGCACGCCGGCGTCCATCAGGGCTAAGGTCGAACCGCAACAGGATGCCTGCGAGCTCGAACCGTTTGACGACAATACTTCTGAAACAACCCGGATGGTATACGGGAACTGATCTTTCGGCGGCAACACCTGCAACAGCGCTTTTTCCACCAGAGCGCCGTGGCCGATTTCCCGGCGTCCTGGCGAGCGTACTGGCGCCACTTCTCCGGTCGAGAAGCCAGGAAAATTATAATGGTGCATGAAGCGCTTTTTGCCGGACTCTTCCATTGAATCCAATGACTGTTCGTCTCCCGGGGAGCCAAGCGTCACCACTGACAACACCTGCGTTTCACCGCGATTAAACAGCCCAGACCCATGAGTTCTCGGTAACAATGCGACTTCAGCCGACAAGGCGCGAACCTCATTCACTGCGCGCCCGTCAACGCGCCGGCCCTCTTCCAGCACCAGCCGTCGGGATTCCGCTTCATATATTCCATCGACTAACTTGAGGCCTTTTACCCGTTCTTCTTTAGACACGCCATTGTCTGCTTTCAACATCTCTTCCAGCTCATTCCGCAATGTATCCAGCGCTTCACCTTGGGCATGGAGATCTTTGTGCTCAAAGACTGATCGGATCTTATCCTGGCAGAAATTTTTCACCTTTTCTTCCAGCTTGGCCGCTTTGGCCTTTTCTTCTTCTGTTGGCTCGTTGAATGTAATGGATTCCTTTGGCTTGCCGATTTTCGCCTGGATTTCATTGATGAAGGAAATGAGTTTGGCAATATGCTTTTGCGCGAATTCCATGCCCGCATACATCGTATCTTCAGAAATCTGCAATGCGCCTGCCTCAATCATGGTGATCTTGTCAGCCTTGCCGATCACCGCTAAATCCAAGACGCTTTTTTCACGGGCGGCATACGTCGGATTCAGGACCCACTCACCATTTATCTGCCCAATGCGGACACCGGCAACCGGACCGGTCCATGGGATATTGGAAATTGACAGGGCGCATGACGCGGCTAGAAGTGAAACGATATCAGGATCGTTTTCCTGGTCAACTGATAATACGGTCAAAACAACCTGCACATCCTGCCGGCTGTCCTGGTTGAACAGCGGACGGACCGAGCGGTCAACCAGCCGCGAGGTCAGGATAGCCTCGTCAGTCGGCCGGCCTTCGCGCTTGATGAAACGAGAGCCCTTGATCTTGCCGGCGGCATACAGCCGCTCTTCATAATCGACGAGCAAGGGAAAGTAATCAATGCCTTCGCGCATGTTCTTGCTCATGACCGCGGTAGCCAGCACGACCGTATCGCCATACTGCACGACGCAAGCGGCATTGGCCTGGCCGGCAAAACGTCCGACTTCAAAAGTCAGCTCGCGGCCGGCGATTTCTGTGGAGAATTTTTCGATCTTAGACATACTTTGTTCCTTTGTGCCTGGACATCAATGCATAAACCCGGAATGTGCATCACTACTTCATAAACCCTTGTCCCGAACGCAGCCCGCTTCGCCTGCCTGCATAGCCACGAGGCTTGCGAGGCGAGTGAGGGATCTCCCATCATTTACTGCTGCGTTATGGACTGAAGTCTACGAAAAGTAGTTCGCGACATTCACGGCTTCATCCAAATCGATGAACGGCTTAATAATAATTAATAATTCCAAAGAGCATTACCGGACGAAACGCCGCCGGCTATGGATATCTGGCAATAAATATTTCTTTTTGTTTTCGCTCAGGTTGGTGAATGAATCCGCGGCGGCGGTCAGCTGGCTGGATGCGGACTCGTCAAACGCCACTACTTCAACGAATTGCCCGTGGTTTTTCAGATACTCAATAAGCGGGACGAAATCGCCGTCGCCGGTCACCAAGACAACGACATCAAGCTTATTTGACAATCTAATTACATCCATGGCCAGGCCGATGTCCCAATCTCCTTTTTTATGGCCGCCCCAAAACACCTGCAAATCTTTCATCTTCACCTCAAAGCCCTGGTTTGACAGGGCGTCAAAAAATTTCTGCTCATCGGAGTTTTGCGCCTTGATCACGTACGCCATGGCCCGGATCAGCTTCCTGTCAGCCACGGCAGTTTTCAAAATTTCCCCGAAATTAACCTTCTGGCCGTGGAGGTTCTTGGCTGAATAATACATGTTTTGCACGTCGACGAAAACGCCGACACGCTGGTCCTTATGCTTGATCATTCGCCTGTTTTATTTTTAATTTTAGCTTCTTGGCCAGGACTTCGTAGCTTTTTGGGTTGTCTTTCTCCAAGTACTTCAAAAGCCGGCGGCGCATGCCGACCTTGCGCAGCAAGCCGCGCCGCGACGAGAAGTCTTTCTTATGCCCCTGCAGGTGCTCAGTCAGACGGGCGATCTCTTCTGAGAGTATCGCAATCTGGACCTCCGGCGATCCGGTGTCCTGGGCGTGCGTTTTGTACTTGTTGATAATCCTATCTTTTTCCGGTTTGGTTAACATTCCGTTAGTCCTTTCGCGGGAACCCAGTACAGGGGCGTTAACCGGCCCCAAACCGAGATACCCGTACAGTTTATTAGTAACCGTTATTATAGGGAAAATTGGCGCATTGTCAAGAAGTGGGTGACTTTGCTTTGTTTGGCATCGCGAAGTACAATATATACTAGTTGACGGGGACATATTTTACTGATACATTCAGCGGGATCATTATGCCAAACACTTCGCCAAAAACTATTATCTGCCATGACGTGTTCTGGAACCTGAAACGTGTACCAGTTAAAAAATTAACGTATCGGCCATCAATTTATGGAGTGCTAATTGAAAAAGGCAAAGTCTTACTTTCGAGGCAATGGGATGGATACGATTTCCCTGGCGGAGGCGGATACAAACACGAAACGGTCGAACAGACATTGAAGCGTGAATTCTGGGAAGAAACCGGTTTAAAAGTTAGCGTCGGCCCGCCCCTCTGGTGCTCATCCTCTTTCTTTACATTTCGCAACCATAAGCAGTCAGTCCACGCTATTTGCATCTACTTCCTCTGCAAAAGAACTAGCGGCACAATTACGGATAAAAATCTTGTTGGCCAAGAGCATGAATATGCGCAAAAACCGGAATGGATAGATATCCGCCGTGTTAGCAAAATAAAATTCTACAATTCATTAAAAAAGGACAATATCACGATCATCAAGCGTGCATTGTCCCAATAAAAATAAGTCCCTATAGTTCAACCCCGACGTAATAGTCGGGGCTCCGACCAAAGCGTCGGAGCGGATACCCGCCCGACTCGCCTGACGAGCCCTCATAGCTCAACGGATAGAGCATCAGCCTTCTAAGCTGAGAATGTAGGTCCGACTCCTACTGAGGGCACCAGACGAGTCAGGCGGGCGGGGAGCGCTAGCCTTCTACCGCGTCCGCCGAAGCCCGAACTGCATGAGGGCGAAGGCGGAAGCTAGACATCTTGGTTCCCCCGCCACAAATATTAAATAAATAAAGTAGGGCGGGGTCCGCCTCTTGAGCCTGAGGCTCATCTGCCCCTGGCATGAGGCGGAGATTCTCAAAACGAAGTGAAAATCCCGCCGAGCGCAGCGAATGGCGGGACAAGTGGGGATACCAGCATATTTATTAAAATAATCATGAATAAAAAAATACAAAAATGGGAAGAATTATCCCGAGAAGTAATCTGGCAAAAATACAGCCGAAAAATCGAGAAAGTCGTCTTCCGACTGCCTGATAATAAAGAAAGTGATTTTTATATCAAGAAAGAAGGACCCGCTGTCGGTATCCTGGCCCTAACCACAAATAAAGAAGTAATTCTTGTCAAACAATTTCGGCCGGGTCCCAAAAAAATCCTTAATGAAATTCCCGGCGGTTTTCTCGAACCTGGCGAAACTCCCATACAGACCGCTACCAGAGAATTATTGGAAGAAACCGGATATCGCGGAAAAGTTACATTAGTAACGACCGCTCTGGATTGCGCCTATTCAACCATGAACAGATATTGTTTAGTGGCCACCGAATGTGAAAAAGCCGCAAAACAAACATTGGATGAAACGGAATTCGCCGATGTTGTATTAATGCCTTTGGGTGAATTCCGTGATCTGCTGAGGAGCGGAAAACTGACTGATATTGAAGTAGGGTATTTGGGGCTGGATTATTTAAAACTGTTATAATAAATCAGTACAGGTCCTAGAAAAAAACTTTCATTTTTGCTACACTACCAGCATTCATGCGCCTATAGCTGCCCGGTCGCATGGCCGGGCGATTCCCTTAACAGAAAAATATGTACTTCGTCTATTTCTTAAGGTTATCAAATAATAATATTTATAAAGGGCTAACTCAGAGACTGAAGGAAAGATATGGCGAACACCAACGCGGCCACGTCACTTCAACTCGGTCATACCGTCCACTAACATTAATCGGATATGAAGCGTATCAATTAAAAAGTGATGCCGAGCGCAGAGAACGATTTCTTAAAACAACGGAAGGCAGGCGATTATTGAAACGACAATATCGAGACGCTATAACTAGCTAATAACTCGTGCGCGCATAGCTCAATTGGCAGAGCAGAGGCCTCTTAAGCCTAAGGTTGAAGGTTCGATTCCTTCTGCGCGCACCACAAAGACCCTCAGTCGAACGACTGGGCGTTTTTGTATTTTCCTTGCATTTTCTCCTCATAAGTAGTAATGTACGACAAAAGAGTTGGATCTTTAACATTACAGGTCGGAGTAAAAAATCATGGACTTACTACCATTAGCACTTGTATTCGGGGTGGTGGGGATACTGGTCTTATTGATCGGGATGTGGATTTGGAAAGCCTGTGACACAACGCGGAAAGCAAACAGGCTCGGCCTAAACCGTCAGCTGAACTTAGATTTTGCGCAACAAATGGAGTTATTTTTCCGTTACCCCGACATTTCATTACCCCTAACGCTTACTGCGAGCGGTGGGGCACTTATTGTCGTCGCGTTCATCCTAGCCATTATTGGCACCGGGCAACATCTTCTATCGTGAACAAAAAAGGAGGATTTACATGTCGTATACATCTGCGAGCGGATCGATGGCAATCGACGGTCTCGGAATTTTGGCCGGTACCATCTACGGCGTATTCCTGGGTGGCCAGATTTTCGGAGGATCTTGGGTTGCATTAGTGATTTGTGCACTGCTTGGCCTGTTTTTCCTGTCTCAAATACTCATCCAACTCGTTCTGAGAACGGCTGGGATGATTATCGGCATGACCGAGATCGGTTCAACATGGACGGATTACCATGAACGCCAAGCTCAACGCATTGCAAAAATTCTTTTAGTGATTCTTATTGTCTCAGGTACCTTCGGTCTGATCTTTGCTCCCATGAAGTAAACAAAACGTCTACATTGCCCACGCCCTCTCTGAATCTTTTGCAGTGTCTGATTCAGGAGGGCTTTTTTATTTAACACAAAAAATACTCAGCCGCATGGCTGGGCGTTTTTGTATTTTCCTTGCATTTTCTCCTCGTAAGTAGTAATGTACGACAAAAGAGTTGGATCTTTAACATAATTAAAAGGAGTCATCTAATGCGTGAAGAAAAATATCGTCCATTTGTCGTTACGGCTTTCGCGGGTTGCGCTTTATGGACTTTCAGTGGCGGCTTTGTCCATGCTTACATGGCCTGTCCCGACTGGGAAATCATGGGCGCAAAAACAGCTGAGGCAATAATCGGCTGGCAACCGTTCATCGCGCTCGTCATCACTGGATTTATCCTGGGCCTATCAGTCGAGACCGCTAAATTCATCGGGGGTATTTTTCGTTCCAGTGGGGCGGTCATTTTCCTGCCCATGGTCGCTGGCGCCTTGATCGGTATGCTACAAGGATATGCAGTTACAACCACTATGTGGGGATTTTCACCTGACATGATATTTAGAGATGAAAATACGCGCCTTTTTGGTGGCGCTGGAATCGGCCTCATCCTCAGCCCTCTGATGATTATTATCAGCATAGCCATACGCCGTAAAAGTAAACCCTGGTAACCAGCTTAATAAAGTTTGCACCTGCAAATAGCACATGGCCCCCTGTAAACTCGCTTCTAACGAAAAGTTTACACGGGGCTTTTTATATTACAAAAACACTCAGTCGACTGACTGGGCGGTTTTATTTTCATTACAATACTATCCTTCTGAAGAATCTCGGATAGTGGAATACTTGAAAATGGCATACAGAGGACAAAAGCCAAGTAATCCGGTAAACATGAATATTAATCCAATAATTCCAAGCACCCAGCCCAATATCCCATGCGCATACGCGCCAAAAACCAGGAAAAAAAACACCGCGGCGATTATGAGCCGTACGCCTCGATCCCAGGGAGCCATGTTCTGTCTCATATGATTAAATCCTTGCTTTACTGACAGTATAACACATTTTTAAAAATGCGATCCGTTGGGGTCTTGGAACATTACCAACTAAATTCAACATTTTTTATACAATAGCTTGTAATAAAGCCGCTTTTTCGCTATGGTTAAATGAGATTATGGGCCCAGCTCATAATCTCATCCCGAAAGAATTGAAGGACCTCTATGAAAAATGAATACGACGTCATTATTATCGGAGGTGGCCCTGGCGGACTGGCAGCGGCTGAAGTATTATCACGGCACCGCCAGGACGTCTTGCTGATTGAAAAAAATTCGGTGATCGGCCCCAAAGTATGCGGCGGCGGATTGAGCGCGAAAATCGCGGACGTCGGCATACCGCTGAGCATTGCCGACGGGCAATTCTCAAAAATCAAAACTTTCTTCAAACACAAGGCGCATTGGGTCACGAGCTCGGAGCCGTGCGTGGCGACTATAGATCGCGGCAAACTTGGCCGCATGCAATTAGCGAGACTCATGTCTTCTACGGTGGAAGTGGTGACTGGCCGCCTCGTCAGCCACGTCGACTCTGATCGCATTACGATTGATGGCCGGAAAATAAAATTCCACCATCTCATCGGCGCTGACGGCTCGCTCTCCCTCGTAAGAAAATATCTCAGAGTTCCAACGAAAAAGTTCGGCTCAACATTCCAATACCGCGTACCCCGACTCTCTCACGACCTAGAACTGTATTTCGATGCGCATCGTTTCGGCTCCGGCTACGGATGGATAATGCCGCATCGTGATTACACCCTGATTGGCGCCGGCCAGCTCGCGGATGAACTCCATGGCCATCCCCTAAAACAGACAGTGGATACTTGGTGCCGTGACTTCAGTATAGACCTTTCTGCGGGCCGGCCCGAAGCTTGGATCATAAACTGTGATTATCGGGGCTGGCTGTTCGGCAACATCTTCTTGGTCGGGGATGCCGGCGGCTTCACGCCAAGCTTTACCGGGGAAGGCATCTGCAATGCCATAATTACCGGCCAGGAAGTGGCCAGGAGAATCCTTGACCCGCAGTACACGTGCCCAGCCATTAATAAAATACTGAACAAAAAATTCAAGCAGGAACGGCTGGTCAACGCGCTCCGCCACAGTAAAAATTTATTCAACGCCGCGGTTTATCTCGCCCTCAATTTTACGCAAAACAAGAAGCTCGCCAAACGATTCATTGATTTTTTTCTCGGATGAAACAACTACAACTCCAAAAAAAATTCCCATTCATTGCCAAACTCCAAAAAAAATTCCCTCAGGCGGAAATTTTTCTGGTTGGCGGAATTGTACGTGATACCATCCTGAAACGCGCCACTAAAGATTATGATTTCGTTATCCGCAACGTGCCGACCAAAAAACTCCAGGCTTTCCTGGCGAAAGAAGGACGCGTGGATTTGGTTGGTAAAAATTTCGGTGTATTTAAATTCATCCCGCATAGTTTAAAGTTCACAGTTCAAAGTTCACAGTCAATCGAACCTATCGACATTGCTTTGCCGCGGACAGAACACGCGCTCCTGACCGGCGGGTACCGAGACTTTGACGTGCAGTCAGACCCATATTTGCGGATTTCAAAAGATCTGGCCAGGCGCGACTTTACCATCAATGCCATGGCCTACGACATTTTCAATAAAAAACTTATTGACGAATTTGATGGAGAAAAAGATATTAAGAATAAAATCATCCGGACTGTGGGCAGGCCGTCCGAAAGGTTTAAAGAGGATTATTCCCGCATGCTGCGGGCGCTGCGATTCGCCTGCCAACTCGGTTTCATAATAGAAAAACAAACTTTTTCCGCCCTTAAAAAACTGGCGCTCCACATTAACGATAAAAAGGGCGGCGAATACATCGTGCCGCGTGAAACTATCAGCCGGGAGCTGGTAAAAGCCTTTATTGCCGATCCGGCAAGGGCGTTTGATTTGTTTGACCAATCCGGACTGACCAAACGGTTATTGCCGGAATTATTAATGATGAAAAAATGCCCCCAGCCTCGGAACTTCCACAGCGAAGGCGACGTCTGGAAACACACGCGGATCGCCCTTTTGAACCTAGCGACAAAAAAATTCCGGAAAAAATTCAGCGACATCCCGTTATCCGGGGAATTAGTCCTCGGCCTGTTGTTCCATGACCTGGGCAAGCCCTACACCATCAAGCGCGCGGATCGGCTCCGGTTCAATAACCACGACTCCGTCGGCGCTGCCAAGGCGCGAGCCATCATGGAGCGGCTGAAAGTTTCGAGTGCCGGCGTGGATATCGAAAAAGTCGTCTGGCTGATCAGCCGGCACATGCTAGCCGTGCATACCAAACACTCTCCCATGAAACGGGTTACCCTGGAAAAATATTTTTTCAATGAACAGCATCCCGGCCGCGACCTGCTCCGGCTGATGTACGCCGACGTCATGGCCAGCATCCCGCTGGCGGGCCAGCCGGACTTTACCGACTACAACTCATTGGAAAAACAATACCTGTCATTAAAAAAAACCGCCAGGACTCGGGCCACCCTGCCGCCCGCGTTGATTGACGGCCATGATATTATGAGGCTCATGAAAATCGCGCCCGGACGGCTGGTCGGCGACCTAAAAGATTTGGTCCGTGAGGAACAACTAAAAGGAAAATTAAAAAATAAGACTGAAGCAATCGCTTTTTTAAAAAACGCAAAAAAAGATCGCTAGATAGCTAGCGATCTGCTGATCAGTATGGAGAGAGCCTAAACGATTCGTATAAATCCCCCCAGCATGATGTCATTGGTAAACTTCCGGCGCTCCTGACTGATGATGTCATCAAATATCCGGTGATACGCTCTGAAGAAGATAATCCGCAGTTGATCCTGCAAAATTTCAATCCATGTCTTTTCCGGCTCTTGTAACTTTTGCTGGCGCATCCTTGCAACAAGCCTGACGAGTACTGCCTGGCGCATCTCATCCAGATAATCATCCCAGGGGATATCATTCCCTTCTTCCGGAATGATATAAAGAAGCCCAGCCGGACATTCCAGCAGTGCTTTCCACAACGCCTCGGCAGCCGGGTTATTTAAATTGTCCAACTCGCTCTGAAGTACCTTTTTCCAGATCACTTCCATGGTAAATTCCTTAAGATGCTCTTCACTCAACAAATTATTATCCTGACTGTGGGGGCCAAAGCATGCCTCCGCCCAAGCTGCATACTCTTGATGAAACTTATTCACAAAACATCCTGTTACAATTCCACTTAGCATGAAATAATATTCCCAGCACTTCATTGCACTTCCTCCTTTTCATACATTTTAAGGTTCTGTTTATTTAGTAATTTATGATAGCAAAAACATCAACTAGCGTCAATAACACTTTAACTGTAACATCAGACTCAGCCGGCCAGCGCCTGGACAAGTTCCTGACGGAAAAATGGCCGGACCAGACCCGCTCCCAGATCCAGAAACTCATCAAGTCTGGCGCCGTTTTGGTAAACGGTGAAGCTGTTGCTGTTCATCATTTTCTGAAAGAGAAAGACGAAATTCAAATCCTCCAAGCGCAGGCTCTCCAGCCTGCGCGACCATCCGAAAAAACCAACCAAATTAACAAGAAACCAACTTGCCGACTGGCCGACTTGCCAATTACCATCATTGCCGAAACCGACGGCTACATAGTCCTGCACAAACCCGCCGGACTGCTGGTGCACGAAGGCGCCCGCCTGCCTTGCCAGTTCGGCGGGCAGGCCGGCGAACAGGAGCCGACATTGGTTGATTGGTTATTAAAAAAATACCCAGCCATCACCAAAATCGGCGAAGACCCGGTCCGACCGGGCATAGTCCACCGCCTAGACCGGGAAGTGTCCGGACTGATGGTCGTGGCCAAAACGCAGGACATGTTCGACCATCTCAAAAAACAATTCCGGGACCGGACGATAAAAAAAGAATACACTGCCCTGGTCAACGGCCACCCGGCCAAAGAAGAGGATGAAATAACTTTCAATATCGACCGGAGCGAAACCAGGGATTTCAAAATGGCGGCCGTGCCCCGTGGAACTTTTCGGGGCGTCCCGACATCCGGTTCGGATGACCGCGGCCGGCACGCGATAACGCAATTTGAAGTGATAAAACGTCTGGTAAAATATACGCTCCTAAAGGTTCGTCCACGGACCGGCCGCACCCACCAGATCCGCGTCCACCTCAATGCTTATGGCCTGCCAATTGTCGGCGACCTGGTCTATTGTCCGACAAAAATACGCGCCAAGAACCACCTGCCGTCAAGCCGCATTTTCCTCCAGGCTGCCAAACTCGGATTCACTGATCTCACTGGCCAATGGCGGGAATTTTCAGAACCTCTTGATCCTGAACTGAACCAGTATCTGGGTTCACTGAAATAGTATTGGCACTTCGACCCCGAAAACTGATCTCAGTGTCAACCCTGTCTTCGATTCCGAGAGTCGCTCAGACTCGAGGAGAGCTTTGCCGAAATGGGTTGACAATACAGCCCCGAACCGCTATGCTGGGGTGGCTAATTATTATTATGTAGGGCAATTTTATGGTAAACATCAATGAACTGAACAAGTCAAAACTAAAGGCAGACCTGCCAGATGTCCAGCCTGGTTACACGGTCATTATCCACCAAAAAATCAAGGAAGGCGAAAAAGAGCGCACGCAGAAATTTGAGGGATTGGTCATCTCCCGACGCGGCGGCCAAGGGCTGACTGCCACCATCACGGTCCGCAAGATTTCCGAGGGCATCGGCGTAGAAAAAATATTCCCCCTGCACTCACCGACTATTTCAAAAATCGAAGTCACAAAAAAAGCGAAAGTCCGCCGAGCCAAATTGTATTACCTCCAAGGTTATAAAAAGAAACTGAAAGAATCGGCAGCTTAACAATATTTTATGCGGATTGAGCCCAGGTGGTGGAATTGGCATACACACTAGCTTGAGGGGCTAGCCTCGCAAGAGGGTGCGGGTTCAACTCCCGCCCTGGGCATTTTAGCAACGACTCAGTAGCAATCCTCCTTGCCCCGTACAGGAGCGAAGCGACTTATCCGGGGTCGTCCGCACCAAGAGTATTTACGGGTTCTACGCCCAACTTATATTAAATCACAAGTCACCCCAGTGGTGGCTATAGCACAGTGGTTAGTGCACTGGTCTGTGGCACCGGTGACGAGAGTTCAAATCTCTCTAGCCACCCCTGGGGTGATTTTTGTAATAAAAAATATTAAGGTCTGCCTGCCCCGTACACGACCCCGAACGAAGTGAAGGGGCGTTGTACGGGGTGGCACTCCTAGTTCGGGTGCAATTCTTAAAAACAAATATCAAAACAAATAGTGAAATCCCGCTGAATAGCGGGGCCGATGGCCACCCCAGAAAAATTTTCATCCCCTTTACGGGAGTAGAATTTTTTTTGAAGTACCCAGACAGAGGAAGTTGAGCGGTAGCAGTGACCCTGAGTGAACGAAGTGGATCGAAGGGAAACGCCGTCGGGGTGCCGGTGGCACGCCAGCGCTACCCGGGACGATGAAACCGCCGCCGGGCAACATGCTCCTAAAAATATCTCGGGCAGCATCAGTCTTCCAAGCACCAGCACACTTTGTTTTTCTAAAAATCAAATGCTACAATAATCTATATGATTACCAGTAACCATACTATGACCGTGCAATCACCGTATTTCGAGGAAATCGTCAGCGGCACGAAAACCGTCGAGCTACGCGTATACGACAAAAAACGCCAGACAATATCCGTTGGCGACACCATCATTTTTACCCATTCCATCGATGGAAATAAAAAAATACCCGCTGTCGTTACCGGCCTCACCCTAGCTCAGACGTTTTCTGAATTATTTAACCGCATCCCGCCAGGAAGCGCCGGCTCTACGCCAAAAGACAAATTGATCGAGATATTGCACAGTTTCTACACGACGGAACGGGAAAAACAATACGGCGTTATCGGCATCCACATACAAACCACATAACCTTGCTTCCCTGCTAATGCTATGATACACTGGCATGAAGCCTTTTTATATAGTTCTTTAACATCCACAATCCAGTTCCTCACGTCCTTTACAGTCGGACGGGAACAATTAGAAGGAGTTGCTTATGCAAACAACCCCCACGGCGGATATCGCTATCCGCGAAGCGGTCAGGGATGATTTCGATTTCATCGTCGAACTGATCAACGAAGCGCTCGAACCGTACTATGACGGTGACCATCGCGCCCACGCCCGGCGAATTTTCGAAACGCACATTGCAGGCGGGATTGACCACAAAGGTCATTTTTCCCGCGAACAGCGCATGTTCATCGCCATGGTCAACGGCGAACGAGCGGGCGTACTGCACTTGGTCGGCAAGAAACAAGGCACATACAAAATCAGTCCTATCATCGTCGACCAGAAATTCCGCGGTCTATACGGCATCGGCCGGAGCATGCTTCAGCACGCCGAATCCTATACGCGCGGTCGGTCGGCACGAAACATCTATGGAACCGTCGCCGATCAGAACCACTCAGCCATGCAGTTTTTCAAGCGGAACTGCTACCTCATCGCCGGTTCATCGGACAGCCATTACAAGCACGGCGTCCGCGAATTCATGTTCTACAAGCCGTTGATCAGCGAGAATGTCGTGTCGCAGTTCGAGATCACAAATATTTCAGTCATCCCAATGGAAAACTGTCACCAAGCAGCCGCCCGAATACTCATGCTTGATATGCTCCCTAAGCATTTCAACGGCGTTACCGAAACCTGGGTCGACGCGCTCTATAACGGCTACAATCGTCGTCATTCCGGCGACGTTAATGAAAAGTACAAACTGGTATTTGTCGCTGTCAATACAAGACGGGAAGTGCTCGGCATTGCCGGAGCCACCCCAAAAAAAGGCGAGCCGATCAAGGTCATGCCGCTGGTTGCGCGAACGCTGCCTGCATTTTCGGCCTTGCTCACGGACATCCCTAACCTCCTGAAAGGACGGGGGCACAAACTGTACACCCATCAGGTACCGACTCCCGAGCAGGTCATGCTCCTACAAGGGCTCGGTTGGAACCTCGACTGCATGTTGCCCGCCGCCTACCACGACGAGCACACAACTCAACAATGGAGTTTCACATATGGAGATATGTTTATGAGGAAAATGAGAGTCAAAAACCCTCTCCTGCAGCAGATCAAGTCCGGCGAAAAAACCCTGGAGGTCCGGGTCGGATACGACAACATCAAAACTATAACCATCGGCGAACGGATTGAACTCCTTTCCCAGTCCGACAGACAGGTGATCAAGGTCGTCGGTCGACGTACCTACCGCAATCTGGACGAACTCTCCCGGCACGAGCCGCTGGAAAAAATCGTCCCCGGCATAACGACTAAAGATGCGCTGAACTTCCTCAAGCGGATCTATCCGCCGCAGAAGCAGAAGCTAGGCATCTACGTCTTCGAATTGGTGCTTGAATAGGAACATCCAAACCTACACGACCGGTTCAGCCAAAAGGCTGGTCGGTCTTTTTTTAAAAAATCTCACCACACACTTAATAGCCTAACTCAAATCCGGGATATACAGATACCCAACCTTGCGCTGTAGCGTGGTTCTAATGTCTTCCACTATGAGACCCTTGACTGCATTTGTGATACAAAAATTATCCTAAACTCTGTGGCGCCTGCCTGCCCTGTCTGCCGTCAGGCATGTCGGGCGTGGCAATCGCGACCCCTTCAATAAATTTTACCTGCCGAAGGAAGGCATCCTATAAATATTTTTTTGGTGATTTTTTGCTTAGAGATTAATTATTTGTGTTTGTCCCGAGGGTCTTTCAGTAATATCTTTATTAATTATATCATCACATATATCATCTCTGAATATTCCTTTAGGGTAACCTTCATTTATTATACATTTGAAATAAAAATTTCCGTCGTTATCAAATAATCCTGTACCCAATGCTCCAAATTTATGCGGAAAAGCAGTAGTCTGTTGACATACATCAGAAGTATTTCCACCACCTTCAAGATACTCAAGTGTATAAACACGGCCAAGCGATGTAATCCAAGTTTCAACCTCAGCTGATAAACACCCGTCAGTAAATCCTCCTTCTTCTAAGTAATCATTAGCTATTTTTTTCATTAAATCAGTTTTGACTGGTGTTTTTATAACTTGATGATAAGTGAGTGTTAGTAGACCCGAAAAAAAAGTAATAATCATTAAAATTACTAGAACAAACCATAAAATCCAAATCCACCATTTCTTATTAAAACGCTTCTTTGGTTTTTCCTGCGGTGGTTGTTCTTGTTGGGGTTGGAATGGTTGTTGGATTTGTTGTTCTCCCATATTTATATTCTTATTTATTGGAAAATGTTTTTAATTATTATTTCTTCTACTCTACAACTGGGCCATCAGAATAGTCATAATTTGAAAAATTATAATCAGATAACCATCTGCACATTCCAACTTTTGTTTCCATACATGATGCAATATACTCCCCATTTGCATTAAAATATTCAATATCAATAGGCGAACAAGGATATTTAAATGGGGTGCCGCTAAATTCATTAGGGTCTACAGTTATTGCATATACTTTTCTGATAAAATTAAAACTAGTTTTATTGCTTTTTATTGTCGAGCAATAACTTGCATAAATCCTACCCTTGGGAGTATCCCATGAATTTAATATGCCTGTATATTCAGTAGAATTTGAACTTAAATTTTTTAAATTTGACCTAATTTTCTGTACAATAACATCACTATAATCATGCACATCCGTACATAGTGTCACGTCGGAATTAATTTCATATATATTAAATTTTGGATTACACACATCATTTGGGAATAGCATTAAATATCCACTTTGATTTGCCAATAAAACACCACTAATCCCGACTATAAATATAATCACTAATATAATAAACCACCACTTCTTATAAATCTTCTTCTTGGGTTTTTCTGTCTGAATTAGTTGTTGTTGATTTTGTTCTTCCATATTTATACTCTTAATTGTTTAACCTCCTTAATTAAGTCTACCATATGCCCAAAATCTAATAAAATCCCAAAAAAGTTGGTTTAACTAACCTTACGGTAGGGACCCCAAACCAAGCTATCAAAAAGATTGATGGCTTGGTTTGGTATTAAAACAATTTAAATAGCTCGGGGTTCGAACGTGGTTAATTGGATTTAAGAATAACGCTACAAAACATCAATAGCCCTCACCTGCGGCGCGCCGCCCAAAGCCGGGATGGCTAACAGTTCGTCGCTTCCGTTACCATCAAGATCATTGGCAAAAACCCTCAACCCGCTATTGATGCTGGCCGGAAAAGGCCGAATGGCCTTGATTTTTATCCCCCGTTTATTGAATAGCCTCACTTCATTGGCCCTGCCTAGGCCAGCAGCCACAAAAATTTCGTCGGTTCCATCTCCGTTAATGTCTCCTCCGGCAACAGTAGCGCCGCCCCGGAAGCTTGATTCAAAAGCCGTGAAGCCCGGTGACAGACGTCTGCCCTGGCCGGAAAAAATTTGGACATGCGTATTCCCGCGAGCCGGTACGGTCAAAATTTCCTTGACGCCGTTAGCGTCAATGTCAGCCAGGCCAAGTTCGATGCCGCCGCGGAAACTTTTGGCATACGCCATGAAATTACCTAAAACTTTACCGCTTGAATTATGGATGGTCACATGGGGCCCGCCGCCCTCCAGCGCCGAAACAATAATTTCTCCCTGACCGTCGCCATTGACATCACCGCAGGCCAGCCCGGTTCCACCGCGGAATTTCCCGTCCAAAGCGTAAAAACTTCTAATCATCTGGCCGCTGGCATTAAAAATATTGATCTGGGGAGCCGCGCCTTTGCCCGGTACGGCCACAATTTCTGATTTTGCGTCTCCATCTAAATCACAGCTGGCCACACGCAAACCGGTTTTTAGAGTGGCCGCATAGGCATTAAATTCTTTAATCAACGCGCCTTTTTGGCTGAATATTCTGATCGTCGGGGCGTAGCCGGGAGCCGCTCCCACAATAATTTCTTGGCTACCATCGCCGCTGATATCTCCAGAGCTTATGGAAAAACCGCCGCGCCACGTGGCGTTAAAGGCAAAAAATTGAGTCTGGCTGCGGGCCACTGAAGCGGTGTATGGGTCAGGCACTCGCCCGGCCAGATCAATCTTTCTGATGAGGTCATTCTTAAAATCAGCCGCCAGGAGCTGGTCACCGAGGAAAACCATGCCCTTTGGCCCGCTCCACTCACTTGTTTCACCCTTGCCATCTTGGCGGCCCCGTTCCCCGGAACCCGAAACCAAAGACGTTTCTTTTCTGGTCAAATCAAGTTTGCGCACCCGCAAGCTGCCCGCTTCGGAAATGTAAAGATTCTTGTCAGGGCCCAGCTCAATATATTCTGGGGTGGCCAGAACCGCCTTGGTAAACGTCCCTTCGCGATAACCCTGTTTACCCGTGCCAACCAAAGTGGAGACCCGGTTCGTCGAGAGATTAATGGCGCGAATGGCATGGTTGTACTTATCGACCACGTATAATATTTTTTCATCATAGGACAGGACTAGCGTATAGGGTCCATTAAAACTGGCTGCGATGCCTACCCCGTCAACAAAGCCCTGTTTTCCTGAACCTGCTACCAAAGCGGTCTCCCCGGTGGCCACGGTAATCTTGCGGATACGATTATTGGAGCCGTCAGCCACATAAAGCGTTTTGCCATTTTTTGTTAAGGCTAAGCCGGTTGGTCGGTTGAAATAGGCACAACCAGAAACCTTCAGGCCATACGTATCAGGACAAGGGCCGCCTTCTTGATAGCCATTATTCATATTAACATCAATGTTGCCGCTGGGATTTTGAGGGCTGATCAAATTCACAATTCCCGCGCCAGTCAGATAATGGGTAGTGCCTGATTCAATATCCAAAGTCCTGATTCTTTGGCCATTGCGGTCGGCTACGTATAGCGTTTTCCCGTTAGGTGCCATGGCCATGGAAACGACATCGGAAAAGCGAGCATTACCGCCCGTGCCTTCGCGGTAATTATCCATCAAGTACCCGGCCACCATCCGGACCTGATCGGTTGCAATATTATATTCGGCTATTTTATTGCCCTGGGCATACGAAATATAAAGCCTTGTCCCGTCTGGCGAAGCTACGATTTCTTGGGGACGACCCAATAGAGCGCGACTGGCCGCTCCCATTTCATCGCCATAACGATGCCGGCCGGCCATAAGCTGCAGATCCTGCCCATCAATATCAGTTGTCTGGATGCTGGAGCCACCGCTTTGCAAAAGAAGAATCCTGGCGGAGCCGGACCACGTGCCGATCAGCATATCGGAGGCTTGATTAAGCAGCTCTGTCTCCACCCGCCTGACCAGCATGGTGGCTTCGCCGTCGCTTAGGTTGATTCGCCAAATCTCGTTATACATGCCGGAAGGTCCGGCTGTTATATAAAGGTATCCTTGATAATATGTGATGGAACGTGGTTCGGTAAAGCCGCTGGCTAAAATGCGTTTTGTCTTGCTGGCGACATCTATAGCTACAATGTTGCCACTATCAAGTTCAGCCACATAAAGCGTTCCGCCGTGGAAAAAAATCTTTAAAGGGGTCGCCAGACCTGAGGCTAAAACGGCCAGCGGGCCGCCGTTTATTGAAGTTTTCACTACTCGGTTATTGCCAGTGTCGGAAATATATAAATCAGTGCCCGAGACGAACACCGCATGGGGCCTTTTTAGCCCTGAAATCGGCAGGGTGCTCACGCTATTGCCGCTGATTCTGCGAATTTTGCCCGAACCCGTGTCAGCCACATACAATTTACTGCCGCCATCATAGGTGATGCCCTCTGGTTCACTCCAGGTTGCTTTTGCGAGGGCGCCGTCCTGGCTTCCGTATTCACCGTTTCCGGAATATGTAGAAATAACGGAAGAGGTATTAATCTTACGAATGACATTATTAACCGTATCGGCAATAAAAAGCGCTCCGCCCGGTCCAAAAGTGAACCCTTTGGGCATATCCAGATACGCTTCAGCAGCCGGGCCGCCGTCACCGGTGTACATTTTGCCCAAAAAAGTGGAAGTATCGCCAGGCAAAGCCGCCGCTATTTTTACCATGCCAAAAAGCCCTCCCAGAACGATCGCCAAAGCAATATATAAATTATAAGTTCTTTTCATGAGTTTATTGTATAATTGTTAACCTATCGACATTATACCACGACTATAAACAATAAAATCGCCAATAATGGCGCCTGCCTGCCCTGTCTGCCGGTAGGCAGACGGCAGACAGGGTTTTTTAGTAATAAATTCCTGGCCCATTCACGGTAAATTCAAATGAGCTCTATATACTTGTGACATATTAATTCGAATAATAATACTATGAAAAAGAAAGTTATTATTTCCATCATCATCATTGCCTTAATAGGCACGGGGGCATTTTTATATTACCGACACAAAAAAGCCTCATCGGCGACCGTTACTTACCAGACAGCTGAAGCCGCCAAAGGCACCCTCGTCTCCACGGTCACGGGTACGGGGAATATCACCGTCTCATCCAGCGCCAATGTCAGCCCGAGCATTTCAGGAACTGTCACAGGCCTGAAAGTCGCGGTCGGCGATCAGGTCAAATCCGGCCAGACGCTTTTCACGATCATCAACGATGACCTGGATGTCACGGTCAGCAAGGCATACACCAGTCTGCTCCAGTCGCAACAAAAGCTTTCCCAGGCCCAATCAGACCTGACGACGTCTAAACAGGATTATGAAAAAGTGAAGAAAACAGCGGTCACTCAAGCCCAGCTGACATACGACCAGGCCGTCCAAGCCTTAGCCCAGGCAAAAGTCCAGCTGTCCCAGGATCAAGCTACTCTGGATAAATATGAGACTGATTCAGACGCACATTCAGACTATGAAATAAGCCTGGCAGAAAAAAAAGTTACGGTTGATTACTCTACTATTAAATTAAAGGAGAGTGATGTTACATCAACACAAACTGACCTGACTAAAGCCAAAGCCGGGACAAGCGACAACATCACCAGCGCAAAATCCAAAGTCGATACGGCCACTATCAATGTCCAGGCGGCGGAGAACGACGTAGCGTCGGCCAAACTTGATTATGAGAACCAACAAAAAACCGCTAGCGAACGGACTGTGACGGCACCTATCAGTGGGACAGTGACGGCCATCAATGTAAAAAATAATGGCGAACTAAGCAGTAGCAGTACAGGCAACGGTTCTTCTGCAACCAACAGTGGCAGCAGCGCCATCGTAATCCAGGATTTGACGAGCCTTAAGGCAGTCGTTTCTATTAATGAAGTGGACATCGCCTCTGTTAAAGTCGGCCAAAAAACCAGCATGACCTTTGACGCTGTCAGCGACCTTACCCAGACCGGCTCAGTAGAAGTAGTTGACACTGCGGGCACGTCAACACAGGGCGTCGTGACATACAGCGCCACGATCGGCTTTGATTCACTTGATTCAAAAGTCAAGCCTGAAATGAGCGTTAATGCGACCATTACGACCGACGTTAAACAGGATGTACTGATGGTTTCTTCCAGCGCGATAAAAACAAGCGGCACCACCCATTACGTCCAGATACTCAAAGACGGCTCCCCGATCCAGCAAACGGTGGAGATTGGCTCAACCAGCGACACGCAGACGGAAATTACGTCAGGCCTGTCAGAGGGCGACTCAGTCATCACGCAAACAATTACCACGGGTTCGTCCTCAACCAATTCAAACGCCAACTCTTCACGCAATAACTCAGGTTTTGACGTCGTCGGCGGCCAAATGTTT
Source organism: Patescibacteria group bacterium (assembly GCA_043808365.1). Taxonomy (GTDB): domain Bacteria; phylum Patescibacteriota; class Patescibacteriia; order UBA10025; family JAHIVO01; genus JBAYGJ01. The sequence continues at coordinate 148,224 of JAZDEZ010000021.1, read as the reverse complement.
ACTACCGGAACTGCCGGTGGCCCTCCCGGCGGATTTTAACACACTCCCATGAAACCAATAATTGAATGTGAAAAAATCACCAAGACGTTCGTTACGGGCGACGTAAAGACTACCGTCCTGCGGGACATTTCGTTCAGCATCATGCCTGGCGAATTCGTGGCCATCATCGGGCCGTCCGGTTCCGGTAAATCAACGCTCATGCACATCCTCGGCGTACTCGATATCCCGACCAGCGGCCAATACAACCTGGAAGGCAAAGATGTCTCCAGGCTTTCCGATAACCAGCTGGCCGACATCCGCAGTAAAAGGATCGGTTTCGTTTTTCAGGCTTTCAACCTGTTGCCCCGCATATCGGTCCTGCGGAATGTGGAAATGCCCCTCATGTACGCGAACGTAAAACGGGATCAGCGTGAAGCGATTGCCAATAAAGCATTGAGCAATGCCGGCATAAACGATACTTCTCACTATCATAAACGGTCAAACCAGCTTTCCGGCGGGCAAATCCAACGGGTCGCGATTGCCCGGGCGCTCGTCAATGACCCGGCCATTATCCTGGCCGATGAACCGACCGGAAACCTGGACCAGAAAACCGGCCAAGTGGTACTGCAATCATTTCAGGAGTTAAACACTAGCGGCCGGACTATTATCCTGATTACCCATGACCAATATGTGGCTGAACACGCCTCACGCATTATCAGGCTGCGTGATGGACAAATTGTCCAAGACACGCCAACTAACAACCATACTAAAATCGAGGAAACACGCATATGACCATTGCCGATTTACTCTCAGAAACATATTCAAACCTGTTCGGCAATAAAGTGAGGTCCGGCCTGACCATGCTCGGCATTGTCATAGGCATCGGATCGGTCATCGCGCTGGTCAGTGTCGGACAAGGCGCAACAGCGGAAGTAACATCCAATATTACCTCACTCGGGACAAATTTACTCACTATCTCCCCGACATTTTCACGAAATGCCGGACCGGTCAGAGGTGGCGCCGGCAGCGCGACTACCCTCACCACTGCAGACGTAACGACATTGAAAAAACAGATGACCTTTGCGGCGGCCATTGCCCCGGTCATCAGTTCGCGATACCAAGTCACGTACAGCGGCAACAATACCAATGCCCAGGTTATCGGCACAGAACCAGCCTATATTACTATCCGCAACGTGTCCGTCGCCACCGGATCATTTTTTTCCGACCAACAGGTACAAAACTATTCAAAAGTTGCGGTCATAGGCTCCACCATCCGCGACGACCTTTTCGGTGAAGGTGCGGATCCCGTTGGCCTGACAATGAAAATCAATAAAATCCAGTTTAAAGTTATCGGCGTCACTGCTACTCAGGGCGGGACAGAAATCAACACATCGGATAATTCCATTTTCATTCCCTTGACCACTGCCCAGCGTTTCTTGGCTGGCCGGACGTCCCTCAGCTCCATATATATTCAGGCTATCAACGAAAACAGTCTCAGCGCCGCCCAACAAGAGGCTACCAACATTTTACTTGAGCAACATAACATTTCTGATTCATCATCAGCCGACTTCCGGGTCCAGAACCAGGCCGACCTAGTGTCCAGCCTGACCAGCGCCACGAGCACCTTGACGATGCTCCTCGGGGCAATCGCCGGCATTTCACTGCTGGTCGGCGGCATCGGCATCATGAACATGATGTTGACCACCGTCACGGAACGGACGAAAGAAATCGGCCTCCGTAAGGCGATTGGCGCAAAAAGTCGCGATATCAGTATACAATTCCTGACCGAAGCGACCACCATGACCCTTATCGGAGGAATTATCGGCGTACTTTTAGGCTGGGGGGCGGCCATGATATTGCAAAAAACCGGGACGTATTCCACCCAAGTTACCTGGTCATCCGTCATCCTCGCTTTCTGTGTCGCCGCACTAGTTGGCATAGTCTTTGGCTTCTATCCAGCCCGCCGGGCAGCCAGGCTCCGACCAATCGATGCCTTAAAATACGAATAACGCCACGATAACTTCTAATTACTTTTTACTAATCACTAACTACTTACTAACAAACCATAATGAAAAAACAACTCCTCGTCACGTTGGTCATCGCCATCATCGTCACTGCAGGCGCGTTCTTCGGCGGCATGACATTCCAAAAAAGCCGCGACTCACTTTCTGGCCTCACCGGGCAAGAGCTGACCGCTAAAATGAATAGCCTCGGGCTGTCCTCAGGCGGTTTCGGCGGAGGCCTTGTCGTCAACGGCATGGGTACGTCTCCCAACGGAAATTTCCCGGGTGGCACCAGTGGCAGCCGGCAATTCGGCGGTGGCGGAATGATAAGCGGCGAAATCGTCAGTATGGACAGCCAAAGCATCACCGTCAAACAGCAGGACAACAGCACAAAAGTCGTCTATTACTCCTCATCCACGGCCATCACCAAGTCTGCTACCGCCACCGCCGGTGATTTAACTGTCGGCGTTACCGTACGGGCAACAGGCACTGCCAATACCGACAACAGTATTACGGCTCAGATCCTTCAGGTGAACCCCGCTGAAACGGTGACTCCTCCAGCTATACCCGACAGCACCAACGCGGCCGTACAATAAACGGCTTGATAAAATTTCATAAGTGGTGTATAAAAAATCCCTACTACTCACAGCCATAACGCTAAAGTTACCATGAAAATCCTCATTGTCGAAGATGAAGAATCAATCCGAGAGGTAATAAAACAGTACCTCCAACGCGAGGGTTTTGCCGTGGAAGAAGCGACCAGCGGGGAAGTGGCCCTGCTGAAATTCAATTCGTCAATCAGCCTGGTCGTCCTGGACCTGAACCTCCCAAACCGCGACGGGATCGAAGTGGCCAAGGAAATCAGAAAAAAATCCAAGGTGCCGATCATTATGGTTACCGCCCGGACAGAAGAATTGGACGAACTCAAGGGACTGTCGATCGGCGCGGATGACTATATCAAAAAGCCGTTTTCGCCAAAAATTCTTGTCGCTCGAATACAAACACTCTTGCGGCGCGCTGACGAACCGGCCATATCCTCAAACGGGCTGAAGATTGACGAGGAAAAAATGCTGGTTAAAAAAAACGGCCGGTCCATACCGCTGACCACCACCCAATTCAAAATTCTCCATACCTTGGCACATCAACCCGGCAAGGTATTCACCCGAAGCGAGCTCCTTTCCTCCATTGGAGACGACAAAGGCCTTCGCCAGGCCATGGAACGGACCATCGACGCGCACATCAAAACCATTCGCAAACTGATCGGCGATGATCCGCAAAATCCAACCTACATAAAAACAATTATTGGCATGGGTTATAAATTTTCCAATGGATCTGAATAAAATTTTCAAGAAAATCAGCTTCCGCGTCGTGCTGATCATCACCGGATTGATCGTAGTTCTTCTCGTTTCCCTGAATTTTTTGGTGGTCAAGCGCGGCGAGCGGGCTTTTAACGACGTCTACCATATTTTTATCGACCAAGAAGCGCCGCCGTCAGGCCGCGTCCCCCTGATCGCGCCGTGGTATGGCCAGGGTTTTGCCATCGGCGGGCCCATCGCGGGAACCGAGCTGACGCCGGCGGAGCATTTTCGCGTCCGATTCCAGTCATCGTTGCTTATTATCGGACTGGCGGCGCTGGCCGGCGCGATCGGAATCGGCTATTTGATTTCACGCACCATCTCCAAGCCGTTGGATAAATTGAGCGATGGCCTCAAAAAACTCCGCCAAAGCCATTACCAGCTCCGGCTGTCGGAAGAAAAAAATTCGGAAGAATTCAATACCATCGTCCATGAATTCAACAGCTTGGCCTCTGAATTGCAGCGAATAGAAGAACTTCGCAAAAATTTAATTTCAGACGCGTCACATGAGCTGCGTACGCCTCTGGCCAGCCTGCAAGCCCAGCTCGAAGGCGTCCAGGATGGGGTGCTCAAAATGGATCCGGAGCGTATAAAACTTTTACAGGTGCAGGTGGCCCGTCTGCACGAATTGACTGAAGGCTTGCAGGACTATGCGTATTTCCGCAGCCAATCCATAACCATACAAAAAGCGCCGGTGATGGTCCGGGCATTTGCATCAAAAATTATCTCAACATACGATAGCCGGCTGGCCGAAAAAAAAATCACCGCCAAGCAGGACATCCCCGACCATCTCGCCATCAACGCCGACTCAGTATTGCTCGAAAGGATATTTACCAACCTGATTGAAAACGCTATCCGCTATTCCCAGGCGTCACTGATCACCATCAGTGCAACAGATAAACAAATAATATTCTCGGATAATGGCGTCGGCATCCCGCCCGCCCACCTGCAAAATATTTTTGAGAGGTTTTTTCGGCTGGATAAATCGCGCAGCCGCTCCACCGGCGGCATGGGGCTCGGACTGTCTATTACCAAAGAAATTGTCGAAGCGCACGGCTGGAAAATCCATGCCCAACAGCCCATGAATAGCAAAGGAGCGGAATTCGTCATCGAACTCGCTTAATATTAAGACTGGCCTATCCAGACTTTTCGCGGGACGAACAGCAGCCAGAGTCATACTAAAAAGGCACTTGTCAGCATGACGAGCGCCTTTTCGTATAATTCAAGTTTGAATTAAGCTTTACTGACCTTGACCGCGGCTGGGCCCTTGGGCGTGTCCGAGACCTCGAATGTGACCGCGTCACCTTCGTGGAGGTCGGTGAATGCCACCCCAGCAGAAAATCATCCTAAGCGGAGCCTCAGAGTTCATGGTTTTTAATATTGACTTGTGCGGTTCATTATACTATGATGACGCACTACATAAATCATCATTTGTAGTGATCCTTAACAATGAAATAAGTAACAATAAACGATAGTCAGTGAGGTATACCATGAAGAAGAGAATTGTCGCATGGCCACATCAAAAAGAATGTTTGGCCGCGATTGCGCGGATGCGACGGAAAGGCCTGACCACCGTACTGTATGTGATGGCATCGGGCCTTGGAAAGACATATACGTCTGCGTTTGATTTCCAGCGTTTTCGACAACAGCGTCCCGATGCACGCCTATTGTTCTTGGCACACCAAAATGACCTGCTGGAACAGGCGAAAATTTCATATCGTCGGATTTTTGGGCGCGAGGTGACCTACGGGTCATTCAATGGGTACCAGAAGGAATCGCGCGCCGATATCACGTTTGCCACGTTTCAAAGTCTTCAGACTTCGCTCCTAACTTCAAGGCGAAAAAACGGAACCCCTTTGGCAAGAAACGTTTCGACTATATCGTGGTTGACGAATCCCACCATGGCCAAGCGCCGACCTACCGGGAAGTCATCGACTACTTTAAACCGGCGTTCTTGCTCGGCATGACAGCAACACCTGATCGCATGGATATGGTAGATATCCGGGAAATCTTCGGTCCCGAAGTCTATAGTCTTGACCTTGAAGAGGCGCTCGTCCGAGGCTTACTCACGCCCGTTGACTACAGAGTACTGGCTGATGAAATCGTAAACAAGGGCAGACTGAATGTCCCGCCGCATCTCATCACGGTTTCAAAATTGAATCGTATCTTCTTTTCACGGAAGCGTGACGAGGAAATCGTTCAGGTAATTTTGGACCGGACACGGAACATGCTTGATGCACGCATTATCGTATTTGACGCCAGTATCGAACACGCAAACACATTTGCCACTATGATGCCGGGGGCGGTATCTGTTCATTCAAGCATTCCACGTACAGAACGGGAAAAACGGATGGAATGGGTTCGCCGCGGAATGGTGCGTACGGCCGTTACAGTAGACCAGTTCAATGAGGGGATCGATATTCCCGAAGCGAACGTATTGGTTTTTCTCCGCTCAACCCAGTCGCCGCGAATTTTCCGGCAGCAGCTTGGCCGCGGTCTGCGCAAAGTCCCGGGAAAAAGCCGGGTGCTTGTGCTCGACTTTGTCGCGAATTGCGAACGCCTGGTATTCCTGGATGAATTGCGAGTCAAACTTGGGATTATTTCAAAATCCCGCAAACTCCATATAGGAAAGGGGCGGAAAAAATTCCAGGTCGACTGGGGCGAGATTAAGTTTGCTGAACGAGCAAAAAAGATTACCAAACTCCTTCAGCAGGCAAAATTCCCGCTCACCAAAGAACGGCTGCTCCAATATTTGTGGAATTTTTATAAGGCTCATGGTAAGGCACCTGTACATTCTGACTGTTGTGCCGAACATGGCATGCCTGCACATAGCACATTTAGAGCGCAGTTTGGCTCGCTCTATCATGCGTGTGTGCTAGCTGGCATCCCGCAAAACGCATTTAGTCTACGTATAACCAGTGATGAGGTTATTTTAGATAGGTTGTTTGCGTTTTACACGAGGTACAGACGTGCGCCACGAAGAGAGGAGCTCGGCATTCGGGATAATATTCCATCTGATAATTCTTTGACCAGGCGGTTTGGGGGATTATTTCAGGCATGTTGGTTTGCCGGCATACCCGACAGGGCTCTGTTCAAGACCTATGTGAAGCTAAGCAAAGAAGAACTACTCAGCGTACTGAGCTGGTTTTACGAAACATATAGCCGGCCCCCTCAAACCAACGACCTGGGTCCTAGAAACCACCTTCCATCTTCAGCAGCCTTTATCCGTAACTTCGGTAGTATGGGCAAGGCTTGCAAACTTGCCGGTATACCTGAAAAAAAAATAACAAAAAATACTGACAATCAAGTTATATTGGCTGAGCTGAAGAAGTTTTACCGGAAACTAGGCAGGCCGCCAACAGACAGTGATGTCGGCGGAAAAAGTGGCCTACCCTCGTCATCTGTATTTGCGCGACGATTCGGTTCGCTACAAAAAGCGCGCGAGCTTGCAGGCATATTGGGCACTGGCCATAAAAAGGTAATCAGCGATAAAGAATTGCTCGAGAAGCTTATCGATTTTTACCGAAAATATGGTCGAGCGCCTTCTCATCCAGACCTTTGTTCCCAATACAAAATGCCTTCAGGGGCAACTATCGCTGATCGATTCGACAGCTTGTATGAAGGTTGTCGGCTCGCGGGTATACCAAAGAAAGCATTTCGACGAGAGCAGGTTCTGGCCTACCAACGCATACCCAAACGTGTGAAAAAAGAGAGAAAAAAAAGAAAATAGTCCACAACTCCAAACCTCCTAGCTGCATTGTCAACTGGGGGGTTTTTTTATTTTTCCTACAAATCAAAAAAGCGCGATCAATATGATCTGCGCCTTTTCGTATAATTCAGATTTGAATTAAGCTTTGCTGACCTTGACCGCGGCTGGCCCTTTTGGCGTGTCTGAAACCTCGAATGTGACTGCGTCACCTTCGTGGAGGTCGGTGAATGCCACCCCTTGGAGCTCATTGGCGTGGAAAAACAGGTCTTTGGCCTGTCCCTCGACGATGATGAACCCGAAGTTCTTGTCGGTCAACTTTTTGATAGTTCCGTTCATAGAGTTGGAATTGGTTCTATGCTAATTAGATGGATAGGGATAATGATGATGAAATTCGACCTATTACGCGCTGAGTATACTTCATAAGCACTAAACAATCAAGCCCGAGTTCCTTCCCCTCAGTGGTTCGCCACTCACCCAGGCAAAACGCGTATCATAGACTGCGCCCATTATGCAACCAGGTTATCGTACGGCCCTCAAGCCAACCATGCAAAATATCATCCTTTGACCCCATGTGGTATACTTTTCCTATGAAATAATGGCATTTTATTTATTTCGTTGCGCCAAATTTACCACCATACATAAGAATAATTAAACGCTTCCTATTAACGGAATATAGTATCGTGAAAATACACTGGAACAATTTAACGGTTCAGGCTTCACTCGCATTCAGCGCCGCCTCATCGCTGATTTACGAAGTGGTGGCCACTACGATAATGTTTTTCTATTTCACGAAAAGTAGCTACTCCGTCGCCACCATCCTCGCAGTTTTCCTGTTCGGCCTAGGACTCGGAGCCGCCATGATGCACCAAATATTACATAAAGTCCGCGAACGAGAATTGCTATTCGGGGTATTCCAATTACTTGTTGCCGGTTATGGATGCATTGTTCTGACAAATCTTACGGTCATCACTCCGCAGATGTCCGGATGGGGCGTGGCCGTCGCCAGCCTGGCTATCCTGCTGGTGCCCACGGCCATACTCGGCGCCGCTTTTCCGTTGGCCACCGCCATGCTCCATAAAAAGGACGGGGAAGTGGCCGGCCTGGCGTATGCCTCGGATATTGCCGGAGCGATTGCCGGCTCACTCCTGGCCGGGTTTATCTTTATTCCGCTGTGGGGCAACCGCGCTGCCGTCCTCTGCGCAGTCGGCTTCAACCTGGCGTCCAGCCTCGTCATCCTGCCGCACCGCTGGAAACGGATGGCCGTACTAGCCGCTGTTGCGCTGGCGGCTAGCATACTTTTGACCGCTCCCGTCGACAGCCAGATATCCATTTTTTCCTTCGGCCTAAAGACACCGGCCGGTTACGAATTCTACGGGAATTCGCCATACGGCATGGTCACGGTGAAAGATGGGACCCTCTCGATCGATAACCGCATCCAATGCTCTTTTGATAACAACGGGCAGGGAAGCGGATTAATTACCGAATTCTTAATGGCCAAATACGCCATCGAACCGCTCGGCGGGGGCGAACACCGGACCCTGAATATCGGGCTGGGCTGCGGCGGCACGCTGTCCGAAGTAGTCAGTTTCCCGAACATCAGAGCTGACGTTGTAGAGATAAATCCGGCGGTTGTTACCGCAAACCGCCAGTTCTCAAGCATCCTCAGCGATAAGAAGGTTGCCCTCATTACTAATGATGGCCTCAATTACTTGCGCGCCACCACGGCCCAATATGATTCCGTACTAGTGGATATCGACAACCCGGCAGTAGCCAGCTCGTCCAGCCTGTACACTGTCGAAGCTTTTAAAATTATTCGCGACCGCTTGAGTGACTATGGCACTTTCGCTCTGTGGGAATACGGCGGATACACGGATAATAATCCGTACTATCTCGACATAATTTACTATTCGCTCCACGAGGCTTTCCCTTTCATATACCACCAGCAAAGTTTTTTTATAGCTTCAAAGGGGCCGCTCCCTTATACGGCGTACCGTCCCACCACCGCCCGCGAACTCAATACGCTCGATCGGAATGCTTTGGCTAAAGTATTCCTGGACAATCTCACCAGTCCGCAATAGGATTATCTGATAAAAAAACAATAAACCGCAGCGGCACCATCTAACACGATATTCTGCGTCGCGGCACTGACAAGGGTTTTTTATATGGCGAAACCCTAAAACACGAGGGCAAGGCGATTGCCATTGAAAAATAATTTATTCTTAAAAAATGAGTATCAGCGACAGATATACCGCCACTGACGCTGTAAAGCCCAGGTATGACGCTTTTTTTTCAAGGCCGATATTTTTTACGAATGGAATTAGTTCGTGGCTGGCTATAAAAAGCATGGCGCCGGCGGCTACGGCTAGAAAAATCTGGTTCAGATAATGGAATAGTCGCCACGGAAATTGTCCGGACTTTAACCGGCAGTATCGGATTGGTGCTGGCCGTGCCCATCGCTACCCTGTTAGCGATTATTTCCTACGTAATAATCATCCGCCGACTATCACGCAAACGTAAAAAACGTTATAATGAACCATATGCCGAACTATTTTAAAAAAAATATCCTGTTGGCCTGCTTCTTTTTGGTGTTTGCCTTTGCCCTGCCAGCTCAAGCGGCGATAACTCCCGCGACTGTCGATTTTTTCTGGGGAGACGGATGCCCACACTGCGCCAAAGAAAAAATATTCCTCGCTGATCTGGCCAAAACGTACGGCGAGCAGCTCAAGATCAATTACTACGAGGTCTATTACAATGAAGGGAACCAAGCCCTGCTCCAGGATTTTGCCAATGAACGGGGACAGGCAGTCTCGGGCGTACCGGCTACGTTTATCGGATCGGACATGATCGTCGGGTTCGGCTCGGCAGACACGACCGGCGCTGACATCCAGGCGCTGATCGAGAAGGAACTACACGCGGACCAAAAGCCGACGACCAATGATTCTGCCTCGTCAGGGGACAAAATCCGGATCCCGCTCATCGGCCTGGTGGATCCGCGGGCAGTGTCATTGCCATTCGTCACGGTCGTCCTGGCGGCTATCGACGGGTTCAATCCGTGCGCCATGTGGGTGCTGGTCATGCTGATCAGCATGCTCATCGGCATGCAGGATCGTCGCCGGATGTGGCTGCTGGGGACCATTTTCATCGCCTCTTCTGCACTGGTCTATTTCATGTTCCTGGCGGCCTGGTTCAATTTATTCAAATTCATCGGCGTCGTCCGCTGGGTTCAGGTACTGATCGGCCTGGTCGCCTTGGGCATCGGCATATACTACTTGCGGCGATTCTGGAAATCCCGCCCCGGCGCGTGCGAAGTGACCAATCCCGCCCAGCGCCGGAAAATATTGGATCGCATGAAAGATATCGTCAGAAAAAAATCCCTCCCCTTGGCCATCGGCGGCATTATCGTTCTGGCGGCCATCGTCAACCTGATCGAGCTAGCCTGCTCGGCCGGCCTGCCGGCGATTTTCACCCAAATCGTGGCGCTCAACGATCTGCCGGGCTGGCAGTATTACGGACTGCTGTTGCTCTACATTTTCATTTTCATGCTCGACGACATGATCGTTTTTGCCATCGCCATGATGACCATGAAAATGGCCGGCGGCACCGGGAAATACAGCCGGTACGCCACCCTGATCGGCGGGATTATCATCTTATTGCTCGGAATCATCCTCATTGCCAAGCCGCAATTACTCACGCTTAATTAACATAATTAAAATATGAAAAAAAACTACCTCATTATTTTAGCCGTAGTTATCATTGTCGTGGGCGGTGCGGCATTATTTCTCCTGACCCGGCCGAAAAAATGCTCCGATCTGGATGAACAGGCATGCAAAAAGGCCGACCAATGCCTGAGCGTCCTGGTGCCCTGCCGCGGCCCGGAGTGTGCGCACGCGGCCGTATTCAAGGAATGCAAGGACAAAAATTAAACAGCAGTATGGCAAAAAAATCCACTACTTCACTAATCCTTTTTGTCTGCGGCCTGGCAGTAGCCGCCATCGGCATGCTTTTCCCGTCCGTCAGGGATTTATTACTGACCATCGCTTCTGCCGGCTATGCCGGCGTCTTTTTGGCCGGCATACTGTATGGCACGGCTTTTACATCCAGTACGGCTACAATCATCCTGTTCGAGCTCACCGAGGAAAACAATCCGGTACTGGCGGCGATCATCGCCAGCCTAGGATGCGCCCTGTATGATTTTGGCTTATTTACCTTGTTCCGACGGCAGTCAACAAGCGGTTTTTTTTCTAAAATCAAGGATTCATTCCATCAACGCGTGCGCTTGCCGGCCTGGCTGGCGAACACCATCGGCCTGCTGATCATCGCCTCCCCATTGCCTGATGAATTGTCGGCCGGCCTGATGAGCCTGACTAAGCTCAAAGCCTGGCAATTCGCCGTCATATCATGGCTTGCTAACATGGCTGGTATTTTAATAATTATTTCCTTGGGAAGATAATCGGCAATTTTACGCCTCGATCTCGCTCACGACCGGATAATGGTCTGACATGATCGGGTCCGTGATAAGGCGGGTCTTCACTGCCTGGACGTTAAAATTCGAAAAAATGTAATCCGGCAAACGGTCTGACATCCCGATTCTATTCAGCCGCATTTTTGCGTACCGGTTGGACATGCTTATTGACGGCTTGGCACTTTCGGAAATCAGGCGCCACTGCGGCGGCAGGCGCAAGGCGCTAGCGTCACAGTTGAAATCGCCGAGCAGCAGTGTCGGCCGGTTATCCAAAACCTGCATCAACTGGGCAGATTGCCGCTTCTGGAGATCGCTTTGTCCGGGCTTTGCGGTAAACAGTAAATGCGTGTTGATAATCCGCGTCATCTGGCCGTCTAATTTGATGCTCGCGCTCAATAAGCCTTTCCGCGACGGAAACTCGTAGGTAATCATCGGCATGTCAAATAGAACCGTCGCGCAATCGCATAGCGGCAAACGCGATAGCAATAACAGCCCACTGCGATTATATACACGCGATCGGGGCGCATGAGCATAGTACTGGGGGAATTGACGGGTAAGAAAGGAAATATCACGGTTGAACCATACTTCCTGACAACCAAGCACGTCGATTTGTTCCCGCCGGATCATCTCCGCCAGCATCCGCAACCGCGCCTTTTTCCTAATCGCAAACGGCCAGGGCAGCCCCCAAAAATTAAACGTCGCAATTTTCAAATGCATATATGCCCATATTGTATCTCACTGCGTAAAATGGAACAATGAACTACCTCACGGCAAGCTGACGAGGTATCGTCAGCCAAGAGATATGTTCATTCTCCGCCGTGCTCCGCCAGAGCGGCTACGCGACGGCGAGTAGCTAGCTATCCTCCTTCGCTTGCGCTTCGGAGGATTCTCCTCATTTGTTTCCCCGCAGTCCAGCCTTCGTAGCCGAAGCTACTCCCGCCTTCGCGAAGCCTGCTTCGGCGGGCGTAGGAAGGTCGGCGGAGCAGGCCAAGCTGCGGAGTATTAATGCGGAGGAGAATCACGAAGCCCCGGGCAATAGTTTTTTCATAACGGGTATTGTATACTATAAGAGGTTTTTTAGTACCGAACCCCCATGCTCCGCAAAAAACCTCAGTCCAAAAATAATTCGATTCATCCGACCGCTGGCCAGGAAATTGTTGGGCTGACTTCAGCCGAAGCGGCGCGTCGCCTCCAGCAATACGGGGAGAATGTGATCGCAAAAAAGAAACGGATGCGGCCGGTGGTCGCGTTCCTGAAAAAATTCCAAAGCCCGCTCATCCTCCTCCTGATCGCCGCCTCGATCGTCTCCATCTTCCTCGGCCAAAACACCGACGCGATCATCATCCTGATCATGGTCTCCATGTCGGCTATTTTGGATTTCGTGAATACCCGGCGGTCAGAAAAAGCCACCCAATCACTCATTTCCAAAGTAGCAGTTACCGCTACCGTTGTACGCGATAGCCGGGAGCAGGAATTAAAAATAAATGAAATCGTCCCGGGAGACATGGTGCAATTGACGGCCGGCGACATCATTCCGGCGGATTGCGTGGTTCTTACGGCAAAGGATCTGTTCATCAACCAGTCAGCTCTCACTGGCGAATCGTTCCCCGTCGAGAAAGAGCCGGCGACCAACGCGATCGACGCGACACTCACCGATACGGAAAGGCGGGATCTGGTATTCATGGGCTCAAGCGTCGTCACCGGATACGCGACCGTCCGAGTAGACAAGACCGGTGCGTCCACGAAATACGGCGCCATTGCCGAACGTCTGGCGGCCAATCCGGAGGAAACCGATTTCGAGAAAGGCATAAAAAAATTCAGCTACCTGATCATGCAGGTGACGTTCGTGCTGGTGGTGCTGGTCTTCGGCATCAACGCATTCGTGCACCGCGGGATTTTCGAATCGTTCATCTTCGCCCTGGCCATCGCCATCGGCCTGACGCCGGAACTCCTGCCCATGATCATCGCCCTGGCATTGAGCCACGGCTCGATGAAGATGTCAAAAAAAAACGTGATCGTGAAGAACCTGTCCTCCATCCAGAACCTCGGCAGCATGGACATCCTCTGTACCGACAAAACCGGCACATTGACTGAAAACAAGATTACGCTCGTCAGGCACGTGGACTGGTCCGGCCATGATTCAGATGAAGTCCTCTATTTTACGTACCTGAACAGCATCTTCCATACCGGCGTCAAAAACCCGCTTGATGGCGCCATCCGCGAATTTACGCATCTTGACGTGACTGGCTATAAAAAATATGATGAACTGCCGTTTGATTTCCAGCGCCGGCGGGAATCCATCGTCGTGGAAAAAGAAAATAAAAGAACGATGATCACGAAAGGCGCGCCGGAATTCGTCCTGCCGATCTGCAAGACCTACCGCTCCGGCGGGCGCGACCTGCCGTTTGACGGACTGAACCGCGAAGCGGCCCAGCATGAATACGACGCCTTAAGCCGCGACGGTTTCCGGGTCCTGGGTGTGTCATACAAGCCGGCCAAGCTTCAAACCGGGCCGTACGCCAATCCAGACGAACGGGACATGAATTTCTTGGGGTTCGTCGCGTTCTACGACCCTCCGAAACAATCCGTGACCGAAGCGATCAGCGAGCTGGCCAGCTTGGGCGTGGAAATAAAAATCCTGACCGGCGACAGCGAACTCCTGACGGAAAAAGTCTGCCGCGACATCGGCCTGCCGGTCCGCGGCGTAACGACCGGCAACGAGCTCCTGCACATGAATGACGACGAACTCATCCACCTGGCCAGCCGGACGACCATCTTTGCCCGCATTGCGCCGGCGCAAAAAGAGCGCATCATCCTGATCCTGAAAAAAGCCAAACACTCCGTCGGCTACCTGGGCGACGGCATCAATGACGCCCCGGCACTGCGCGCCGCCGACGTCGGCATCTCGGTCAACAACGCGGTGGACGTGGCCAAAGACACCGCTGACATCATTTTGCTTCATAAAAGCATGCGCGTACTGCGCGACGGCGTGATCGAAGGCCGCAAGACATTCCAAAACACCATGAAATACATCCTGATGGGCTTGAGCTCGAACTTCGGCAATATGTTTTCCATGGCCGGCCTGTCAGCCATTCTGCCATTTTTCCCGATGCTGCCGTCGCAGGTCCTGCTCAATAACCTGATGTATGATTCTTCCCAATTCACCATTTCAACTGACAAGGTCGACCAGCGGGACATCCGGAAACCATTGAAATGGGACATTTCCTTCATCCGCAAATACATGTTTGTCTTCGGGCCGATCAGTTCGATTTTCGATTTCGCCACTATCGGCGCCCTATACTACCTGTTCCACCCGGCGGTGCACCAGTTCCAGGCCGCCTGGTTCATGGAATCACTGGCCACCCAGACATTCGTCATTTACGTCATCCGGACAAGAAAGATACCGTTCATCCAAAGCTCGCCGAGCCGCATTTTATTGGCAACCACGCTTGGTTCGGTCATCCTGGGGTGGATCCTGCCGTACATATTCCTCAATAAATACCTGAAATTCGAGCCGCTCTCCTGGGGCATGCTCGCCGCCATTACCGGCCTGGTCGTCATTTACCTGGTTTGCGTCCAAGGGGTTAAAGTTTGGTTTTATCGGCATCTTGAAAAAAAGGCGGCCCAAGCGAGATAACCCCGTTAGAAAATGTACAATTATTGTTCATACAATTAGGGAAAGTTAATATCAATTACTGTCCTTCTATAAGGAAATGATTCTTTGTACATTTTCTAACGGGGTTGACTGGATCATAATAAAAGATTACAATTATTCGGAAACATAAAGAATAGACCTTTTGACAACGGAGGATGGCATGAAGCCTTTTCGGTTAGTAAAAAGTGACGGTCGGGTTCCGTTCAAAAAAATTTTTACAGACACTGGCGCCGCAAAAAGATTTGTGAGCAAGCATAAACGTGAGGCGGGTTTGAGAATCGGGGACCACTTGTTCGGCCTAGATGCCAAATGCGTTACTGACGGCAACTATGATGGCAAATTAGATGAAAACGCCGCGATTGCCGTGTTGCGGGTTGGGGAAAACGGTATTTATATCGACCGCCAACCCTAACCATCTTTCCTCGCCTAATCACAATTGAGCAGCCCCTCGGCTGCTCTTTTTTTTCCAAGCTCATGGCCAACTAACAGCCTTTCTGATATAATAAAAAACTCAATTATTTAAGAACTAAACCATGTATAAAAAGCCTCTCCTGGCCAGCCTTATCCATGCCCTGATCGTCGTCGCGTACGTCAGTGCTGTGGCCACCTTTATGATGAATGGCTCGAAGGTATTCGGAGAAGCTGACAATGTCTTCGGGGCGGTCGCTATACTCCTGCTATTCTGCGTCTCGGCCGCCATAGTCGGCTTGCTGGTGCTCGGCCGCCCGGCCTATCTGTTCCTGACCGGCCTGCGCCGGGAAGGGATCGTCTTCATGTTCTATACCATCGGCTGGCTGGCCGTGGAACTCATCTGCTACATAGGGATCATGCTTATTATCAGAAATGCATAATTTGAGATTGTTGAATAATTCAACAATCTCATCCCGAATGAAATGAGGGATCTCCAATAACAGTCAAAAAGATCCCCCGCTACCGCCCGGGATAAAAGCGTTTCATAATTATTCAACGCTCTCAACTTATGGAAACAAACGCCAAAAAACTCTACCGAGCCCGTACCAATAAAATGATCGCGGGCGTCTGCGCCGGTCTGGCCAGCTACCTGAACGTCGACGTGACCATCGTCCGCATTATTTTTGTGGCAATCGCCCTGGCGGACGGCATCGGCATCCTCATCTACCTGATCCTGGCCATCGTCCTGCCGCTCGAACCTGAGGGAAGCCCGACCGTCGTCCCACCACAAACAAACGCCTGGCTGGCAAACAAACGCAATTTGGTCGCCGTGATTTTAATAATCGTCGGACTGGTCGCCTTGCTGAACCAATTTGCCCAATGGCCGTGGTGGAACCTGCACCTGTTCTGGCCAGCCATCCTGGTCATCTTCGGGATTTACTTAATAATTAAAAAATAATATGGAAGAGCCAACGCCATCGCAACCGGAGGCGCCGAAAACCGCATCCGAACCGCAAGCGCCGCCGCCAGAAACGGTCAAGGAAATCCACCATCACCATTATCCGGCCAAAAGCCGGTTCCAATTCGGCCGGATAATTGTCGGGATAATCATTATCTTTATCGGCGTCGTCTACCTGGCCCAGGCCAACGGGTGGGCGGGCATCAACGTCAACCTGGACTGGGGCCGTCTCTGGCCGCTCATCATCGTCTTCATCGGCCTGTCCATGCTCGGGGGCAAAGGCTGGATGTCCGGCGCGATCGGCATCATCATTACGATTGCCATTCTGGGCATCGCGGCCTTATTAATCTTTACCCCGGCAAACAATTCAAATACGGCGGTCACCACTGACACGGTTGCCATTATTAAAGAAGCGGCGGCCACCAGCGCTGTCTTGGAAATTAAGGCCGGTGCCGGGACCCTAGGCATAAAAGGTGGAGCTACCGATCTGGTGAATGGCACCCTGGAATCAAACGTAACCAAAGCCTCAACCAATTCATCTATCAGTGATGCTGTTCAGACTGCCACGATCAAGGAGGAGGCCGTCACTTGGAGCGGCCTCAGCCACCGGACCAACAATATGAACCTGGCGCTGAACGAATCCCTGCCCATCAAGCTGAAACTGGATACCGGGGCCATGAGCATGAACATAGACCTGAAGAAAATAAATGCCGAAGAGATTACCATCAATACCGGCGCCTCCAGCATGGATTTGGCGCTCGGGGACATCCCGGCCCTGGCCAAACTGGATATCGATGCAGGGGCCAGTTCGTTCAATATCAGCCTGCCGAACGGCGCCGGATCCAAAATTCATATCGATGCCGGCCTGTCCTCGAAAAATTTCCCGAACTTCAAAAAAATAGACGAAAACAATTACGCCACGGAAAACTATTCCACTGCCCAGAAAAAAATTGATTTGGATTTTGATGTTGGCGTGTCCAGCATCAACATCAACTGGCGATGAATTTCATTCTGCCGAATACCAAAAAGCCCTCAATATAAATGGGCCTATTAATTCCTTTGTCGGTCATTCTACCTGGAAAAAATCAGATGTCTAATAAGTAAACTGGTGAGGCTTAACAATTTTGTCACGTATTTGAATGTCTCCCAATTCTATATTTTTTTTTGCCATGCTCTGCACGGTAAAAGCCAGCATAGACGCCGCCCACTCAAACACTGCCATCTCCTGCGGCAAACCACTCTTCATCAAATTCACCTGATGATGTGGCTCGAAAATCGTGCTACGGTACTTATCTACTAAATCCTGGTCTTTGTCAGTATATAACACATTAAAGGTCCGCGGACGGTTCCAGCTGATAAAATGTTTCCCGTGAGAATAATGCTTGAGCTCGTATGCTTCAGAATCAGTCAAAAAACATTCATTTGCCTTTAGGGCGCCCTCCAACGCAGTGGAACGCGCGTACCCGGCATATAAATAAACTACGTACTCATCTGCCGGTGAATATTTTTTAATTATATTTGCCGAGATACTTTCCACAATTTCACTGAGTGAGTAGGGAATAGATTTCATTGTGCGGTGGACTAATTGCGCATTTACGTATTTGAGCATTAATGCATACCCGGCCACATAGCTGGCCGAAGCTACCAGCACCTTTTCGGTTTCCGGCGTAAAGAAGTATACCTCATCCGCATATGTAGCTGCCGGAGATGACGGCTTGGATGTCATGAAAATTGTATGGCCGCCGCGGTCTTTGGCAAACTTCAGCGGGCAGATGTTGTCATTACGTCGGCCCTCCTGTGAAATATGTATGCAGATATCGGATGACCTAAAGGTGCTATGACGGACAAAGCTGTATGGATTTTCACAGACCACCTGCCATGGCAAATAATCGAAAAACAACTGCGCCAGATAGACACCCTGGCTATACGAAGAACCGCTGGCGATGATAAATATCCTGCGCAAAGATTTAGGTAATGCCAAAAAAGTTTGCGTCGAGGCAAAGGTCTCTGCGACTGCCCGGGGAGTTAATTTTACATGTTCTGAAAATCTCATTTTTCCACTCCTTTAAATAATTGTGTTCTGATATGCCGTGGCACTGATGCTACATACGGGGAAGCCTGGCGCAGGGTATATGCAGCCATTTTCATAGCTACCCCCACCGCCATCTGAACCGGAAGCTGGTACCTGTACAATCCTGCGCAGAGAGTAGCAGTCGTGGTATCGCCGGCTCCAATTGTGGAAACAAACCGGCCTGGCTCGCGATGAATCGATGCATGTCGGATGACTAACCCGTGCCCGTCTGTATGTCCATAGGTCATGCCGCGCTTCCCTTGGGTGATAAAAATTTGTCGCACCCCCCGCAGATGTAAATGGCGAATTAGCTGCCGGATGGATTGACCGGCATGCAGACGTACCGCGAGCGCGGAGGCTTCTTTTTCATTACAAATAAAAAAATCAAACATGCCAAAAAACGGCACAGCTCCGTCCAGCCATGTACTGCCGGAAACTTCCAAGCAGAAAATCAGATGCGGCCAACGTTTCTTGACCGCCCTCAACCGTTGAAAAATCTCTAAGCGGGAAGAGGAAAGTACTATGACCGTACTAATTGTCCGCCAATCTGGTTGCGGCACATTCTGATGCCGGTATATCGAGGTATCTGCCTTGTCATATATGGTATCACCTACATCATTGATTACTCCTACAAAAATACCAGTTGGCCACTTTACAATATTTGATTTCGGATTACCGATCCGCATCCGTCCTAAACGGCGCTGAATAAATTTTCCAATTTGGTCTTGGCCGTAGGCGGTCGACAGTACCACGGGCACATTAAGCATGGCGAGAACATTGGAAATATTAAACCCTTTTCCGCCGATATGCACTCGGGGAAGGACGGCCGCAACGCCATGACGGGTACGCAACGGTACGGTCACATCCAAAAGTAAGGGGCCAATGACCAAAAATGGTTTCATAATCAACCCTAAAGAATTATCTTAAACCGAGCTTCAGCATACTATAATCCCATCTGATATGCAACCATGCTTGCATGGAATTAAAAAAGGACCCCGCAACAGGCAGGATCCTAAAAAATGAGGTAAAAAACATGCTATGTGACAATGAGCTCAAACTTACACCGAAGTTTGCTAGAAAATTCCTGATCAATTTTTTTGTCATCACCGAAGTACACTTGCATAGAAGGGAGCTGGTAATACGTCGATGCTTCCAAATATGCGTCAGTCCATGGCTTTACCTTGCCAACCACGACGACCCGCTCGCCGGTCTGGACACAATAGGCATAATCCTCGCAAAACAAATAGCTGAAATGCTCCAGCAATTTCTTCTGCTGAAGACAGTGGAGCACAAAATCCAGACGATTATTCGTGACGATAACCTTAGTCGTATGCCGATCCTCCCGGATACGGTTTACCGTCTTGGCGATCGCGATGATGTCGTTTGCGGTAAAAGTCAGCATTTGCTCCAACTTGCTGGAACATAACTTCTTTACAAACGCATCCTCGGGAATCATGATTTCCACCCCCTGAGAAATCAGATATTTGTACGTATTGAGGGCGGCTTGTTTATAAGTCAAACCGGAGTTGTCTGGAAGATTCACGACGTCAAATTCGATGCCCAGTTTGTCTAACGCCACGTTCCAGGACATGCGATGCAGCTGGCCGGTCTTAAAGATTGTTCCATCAAAATCATACCCATCGAGAGGCTGGTTGCCAGATCGGCCCAGCAAGACATGGATACGGTTTAAGACCCGACTTGAGTCGTTAATGCCGAAACACGTCACGTACTCGCCTACAGGCCGGTAATGCAGGTCATTTCCACTGAGAACTACCGCCTTATTCCGGACATTGGCCAATCCATCGCAGATCCCTTTGATCTCCTGGATATTGACCTCGGCCACCGCCATGTGCACCCGGTACCCATGACGCTTGAGCGACTCAGCCATCATGCGAATAGAATAACCCGTAGTGATATTGTTATCCACGAGTAAAATATTCGCACCAGGCTTCAAGGATAATTGATCCATGAAATGTTTTGGCGTCAGCGCGGACATGCTTTCCCTGGTTATATGCCCGTCATCGCCGAGAAGTTCCGGCTTGATATGGCTTTTCTTGACACGGTTCAAGGAAAAAATCGCCGGAATGAAATAGCCGAATTTATGGCGGTAACCACGGTAGATGCCATATGCATAGAGCGCGTAGGGAATCTCAATCCCACCAAATAGGATGTGCATACAGACATCATAGATGTCGTCTTCATGCTCAAGTACGACGTCAGCCATGCGCAAAAGTGTTTTGGCGCTGTCCAATTCCTTTATGCGCAAAAGATCATCTGACATCCCCAGCCGTTCAGCGATCTCAATAACCTCGTGAACCGCAATCGGGGATTCTATCTGATAGCCCGTCTGCAATAAGATGCGCACTAGCATTTCCCAAAGCGTACGAGCAGTATTATCAAGCAAATACCACTCCGCTACTCTAAAGAAACTTGGTTCAGTTACCGATCTGCTGGCGTAAGCATACATGATCCGGAATACCGCATTCTTGACATGCTCGACTACCAGTGATGACAATTCTTTCGGAAAATCATCCTTTGAGCGAGCCATAAAATTGAGGACTTTGACATCTTCGTCAAAATCTCCAATGAGACTGCGGTATACGACTTCCGCATCACGAGTCTCGATCATCCGGTAATATGATCGGCCGCGCAATGCCACACAGGCACCGCGACGGTTGCTCCAATATTCACGGATACGATTTTGCAGGTAGGTGTTAAGGAATTGCCTGTCTGGAAGTTCGGCCACGCCAAGTTCAATCTGGTGAATGACGGCATGATATTCCTCAAGGGTGAGGCATGGCGTACCCGAGTCATCCGAGCAACAGACAAAAAAATTATGAGCAAACGGGTCGTGCCGCTTGTCATCATGGCCAATAAGGTACTCATCGCGCAGACTCTCGTGGGATCCGCCACGTTCAATAAGCTGTTGGGTAATGCTGTACTTATCACAAAACAACTGTTCAATTGACATTTTTTCCTCCAATCTATGAGGTCAAGATTAAAATTCCAGTTTGTTAATTGCCCCAAAGTATACTCTGATCATATTTTAAATTGTTAATGTGCTTGTTTTAAGGGTTTTTTATATTTAGTTACATAGCTTACCTCCATACATCCCTAAAGTCAAACAACAACCGCGAAACCGAATAGTCCCTACCCAAAAAGACTCCCGAAAACTGGGAGTCTTTTTGTATTTCTTACGGAAGGATTACCATGAGCTGGAACCGCCCCGGCCGCCGCCGAATCCGCCTCGATCACGACCGCCGCCGAATCCGCCAGTGCGGCGGGGGCGATCAGTCATCGGACGCGCCTCGTTCACGACGAGGGCCCGACCAGCCATTTCCTGGCCGTTGAACATTTCGATGGCTTTCAACGCTTCTTCATCAGACGCCATCTCCACGAAGCCGAAGCCCTTGGAGCGGCCTGACATACGGTCCATGATGACCTGCGCCGATCCCACTGCGCCCGCTTGGGCGAATTGGTCGCGGAGCTGATCGTCCGTAACATTGTAGGAAAGGTTTCCTACGTACAACTTCTTTGCCATGTCATTTTGAAATAACTTTATTAAATTGTGCACCCTACTTAGGCAGACCTTTTCCTCTAATGTTACGAACACATTAGATACCCCTAAAAAGATTCACGCGTATATGCTACCAGTTAGCCAACAATATGTCAATAGCACAAGGCATATGACGTAATGGCAAGGATTTGGTAGAATGACACTAGGTAGATAAATTTGGAAATTACTTTTCAATAACTAACCAACAATACTATGGCTATGCTGGTGGATTGGGAGCGCAATGTCGTCGACGAGGACGGCATGCTCAATTATTTTTCTTACCATGAGAAAATGGAAAAATTCTACCCGCTCATGCAGGCAGCCCACGAGACCCGCCAGAAACAGCGGATGGAAGTGAAAATCAAGGGCCGCACGTATGAATTCGTCGTGGACAAGGATGGGACGGGCAGCCTGCGCAAGAAACCCATCACCTCAAGCTGGTTCTGATTACCCTCAACCCCGTTAGAGAATGTACAAAATACCATCTCTAGCAGAATGACGGTAATCTGTATCATTTTCCTTAATTGAATTAATAATAATTGTGCATTCTCTAACGGGGTTGACATTCCACGTGAAATGCGATAGGGTGTCAGATTAACTTTACTCTATGAATAAGCCGACAACATCGCCAGCCGTCAGCGAACTGATCAAGGTTTTCCAGGACCAGCGCGGTTTTGACGCGTTTAAAACGGCCAATGAAGACCCCCGGGTAAAAACACACGAAACCGTGGCCAAAGCGGCCTTTCTGTATGAAAAAGTCCGAAATGCCATTGATTACCAGGAGGAGCACCTGATCCGAAAAAATTCCATCGCCCGCATGCTGAAACGCCGCATCCTAATGCGCGAACGCGGCGCGAATATCGCCGAACCGCTCATCCGCGAGCTGATCCGGGCCGGTTACCTGCCAAACGACTATTTCCCGATTGCCCGCATCCCAGACATCGAGCGGATCATCAATAAATACGTATTACTGACCAAGCTCTCCAGCGAACAGCAGCTGGATTATAAATCCAGGCAGCGCCTGTTCAAATGGATAATTTCTGTCGCGTCATTTGAGCTGGAAGAATACCTGAACCCGTCAATCAAGGATGACGCGCTGGTGGAATGCATGTACAAGATCATCCGCCCGCAGATAAACATCTCGGAAGAAATCCCCAGCCAAGAGGACCAGGACATCCAGATCTACATCGCCATCCATCGGGCATTGATCAAATCAGATGCCGGCATGCTGCGCTACCATCTCGTCCATTACTACGCGCCGGGCTGGCGGTACGCGACAACCGCGGAAATCCCGACATATGCCACCTATTTGCCGGGATTGGTCAGCCATATAGAACGGCAAATAAACAATACCACCTCTGACCGGCTGTTCCGGTATGTCCGCCGGTTTGCCCCGCTATTCATCACCCTCAGGGACGTCCTCAATGAGCACGAAGAGCATATCGACCACGTCGTGGCCGACCCGCAGAAATTTGAAATTGCCATCCGGCAAGCGATCGAAAAAAGATATCGCGACGCCAGCGTTCGGCTGTCCCGCGGCGTAACGCGAAGCATTATTTATATCTTCCTGACAAAAACCATCATGGCCTTCATCCTAGAACTGCCCTACGAAGCGATTTTCCTGCACACGGTCAAAATCACTCCGCTGGCCATCAACGTCATATTCCATCCGATCCTGATGTTCCTGATCGCCACCTCGATCCGGGTGCCAGCGGCGGCCAACACCGCCCGCATCATCCAGGGCATCCGGGAAGTAGTCTACAACCCGCCGGAAAAAGAAATCCTCGGCACCCGCGAAGAACGCATCCGGACAAGCGGCTTCTTGAACGCGATCTTCACGGCTTTTTACGGCCTGGCATTCATCATTACCTTCGGCGGCATCATCTGGATGCTTAAAGTTTTCGAATTCAGCGTGGTCAGCGCGTTTTTATTCCTGTTCTTCCTCTCCATCATCAGCTTCTTCGGCCTGCGCCTCCGGCACAACGCCAAAGAAATGGTTATGGTCACGCCGCGCCAGGGAGCCGGCGCCATCCTGTTCGATTTTTTTGCCATGCCGGTCCTGCGGGCCGGACGGTGGATCTCCAGTAAAACCAGCCAGATCAACATCTTCCTGTTTATCCTCGATTTTATCATCGAAGCCCCGTTTAAAATCCTGATTGAGATCGTTGAGGACTGGGTGAGCTTCCAGCGGGAGAAAAAGGATGAAATCATATAAAATGAGATTGTTGAATAATCCAACAACCTCAAAATAAAGGCGATATAGCCCCTCACCTACCAATCCTCCTGAGGCGCCCCTTGGAGGCTGTTTTATGAAAATCATGGGACCTACTATTGGACAGAACCAATCATTTCTGCTATAATGAAAATTGTTAATTTTGTTAGGTTAGCAAGTTAGTAAGTCACCTGCAAAATTAGCCTTTGGTTAGAGCAATTTCTAAAAAAAGTGACTTTTTTCTCCAAGGGCGGCAAAAAACAAAAACCAACTTTGCTTGGGGGCAAGACAGCCAAGAATATTGACTGGCTGGCCCTGCCAAAACTACTCACGATCAAACAGGTTTGTGAGATCCTTAGCGTCCACCCGAACACCCTCCGCAACTGGGACGACTCCGGCCGCCTGAAAGCAATCCGTGTCGGCGCCCGCAAGGATCGCCGGTATGAAAAGGAGGCTATCCAAAAAATATGCCTCCTAGAGCAACCAATCCAGCCGGCCCAGCCAGCCTCCAAACTGCCCGAACCGATCGATGGGGGGAAATATGTCCTCAAACCAGGCTGGTCGGCCGCGAAAATCAAGCTCTTGCTCATCAGCAAGAAATTTTCTCTTTTCGTCTATTCAATCGCGGCCGTGGCGTTCGCTTTTTTCATCATCCAAACTTTTTTCTTTGCCCACATTTTCATAGTGCGGGCCGAGGCTACCCAGGCGCAACCCAGACTGCTGACCCTGGAGCCGAATATAGCTACCGGCTGGGCCAACCCAAACCAAGCCAAACATCTGGATGTCCTCAGCACTGGCGATACCGCTTCATTTACTGACAAAAACTCCGCCACCTACACCAACCGGCCGGTGGTGGTAAAGGGAGAAGCAACCGATGCCCCGGCACTCGCGGAAGGGCCGGCCGTTGACATGCCGACGGAAGAGCCGACAGTCGTGCCGCCCGCTGACGCGCCGCCGTCCCCGGCCCCCGCCCCAGCCGCCGAAGCCGAAGCGGCATCGCTTGATCAGAGCAGCCCAAACCTGGAACTGAGCGGATTCCAACTGCCCGGCGAAATCTCCGGGGACAGCCTGCTTAACAGCGCGGCAGTCGTCATCTCGTTCGGCGGCGACTCTTTCCCCAATAATGAAGATGTCGTGACTTTTTCATATTCATTGGACGCTGGAGCCGCCTGGCAAACGCTGGATTCATTCGCCCTGTCCGCCAAGGTAAGCAACGCGACGCACAATGGGTACTGGGAGTTCCCGCTGACGGAAAAAATCGGCACCATCCGAAACCTGGAAAAATTGCGGATAAAAATAAATTATAACGCCGTGCCAGGCCCGCAGACGGCCACCGCCTATGTAGACGGCGCTAACCTGCGCGTCACCCTCATCGAACCTCCCTCGGAAAAAACAGTCGACAAGATTGACCAGAGCGTCGCCCTTAATAAAAAAACTTTTTCGGCAAAAGAGACGCCTACCCTGGATGTGGCCGTGGAGGAAAAATCCAAGCTGGCATTCCTTGGCGCGGCATCGACCAAACGGCAGGTCAAGTCAGTCACTCTGACTGATCCGGCCGGCCGGCAAAAGAAAGTCGACGCGGCCATAGCCAGCACGACCGCCGACGGGGTTACCACAGCCGCCTATGCCATCAATCCCGACGCGCTGTCCGCTCCCGGCCAATACACGGTCACCACCTCGATCGAACAAAATGGCTATACCAAGGACGTGACCGAGACGTTCATCTGGGGGGCGCTCGCCATGAACCCGGACCAGTCCCTGTATAAAAAAGGCGACACGGCCGTCTTCTCCATCGGCGCTCTGGACGAGCACGGGGGCATCGTGTGCGACGCGGACGTCACGCTGACTATCACCGACCCGGCCGGCAAAAAAACCGTCAAACGCACGGCGGACCAGACGATCGAGGTCACCGATTTTTGCGGCAAGAAGGAGCTGTACCTGAAACAGGACATGGTCGCCCGGGAAAAACTCGCCCGGTCCGGTACGTACAGCCTGGACCTGGCCGCCACCGTGCGCGGCAACACCAGTACGCTCACCGACACGCTCATCGTGGAAGACCAGCCCGCCTACACCATTAACCGCGCCGGCCCGACCCGCGTCTTCCCGAACATCTACCAGCCGATGAAGCTGGAAGTGACGGTGCGCGATGATTTCAAAGGGACGATCCAGGAAGCGTTTCCCGCAGACTTCGATATTCGGCCAGAGCACGGCGGCTACAACCAGCCCTATTTCAACGGCACGGAGGTTGTTCGCCTGATCGCGTGGAACGTAGACCTGAAAGCCGGCAGTACGGTCACGCTCGGGTACACGTTCAAGTCGCCAGAGAAGAGCCCGGCGCTGTACACCCTCGGCCCGGCGCAGGTCGGGGACTGGCAGGAGCACCGCGCCTGGCAGCTCGTGATCGATCCGGCCTACATGTACCTGCTGGCTACCTCCGGCACCGATCCCGACGGCTGGACAAACCAGACCACCTACGACGGCGCCAGCGCCCGGTTTCTCCGCGGTGCCGCTACCTACGGAGGCACAGGCGGCGCCACCACACATACGCCGACGGTCACCGGCGCCACGGCCGGCGCAACTACCAGCGGTCTCGCTCACACGTGCGTTTCAAGATGCAACGCTCGGGCATCATACGCCCACACCCACACTACGACAGCGCCGACCGCAGGATCTGCAAATAACGACCCCGCTTACCACTCCTTTTACCTATGGAAGAGTGACGCGCAGAACCCAACCACTATCCCCCAGAACACTTTCCTGTTCTCCTCAGCCAGCCAGAGCGGCAGCTGGACCCGCTTCTCCGCGGCGGACAGCCGGCTGGTCAAGCTGACCAACTCCCACACCACCGGCGGCAGCGATACGCACACCCATGCCATGACCTCGTGGGGTTCGCTGGCCGCGGCAGTCGGTACGGCGAATGTCGCTTTAGTACTAGTGACCGCCCCGCCTTCGTACGCCGCAGCTTCGCATACCCATACTGCTCCAGCCAACTCAAACTCAACCAGTGCCACATCCGTCCCGCCGTACGTCCAGACCATGATTTACCAGCAGACCAACGCCACTCCGCAGCCCATCCCCCAGAACGTGATCGGCATGTTCGACGCCGACCCCGGCACCGGCTGGGACGTCATTTCTGACGCCTCGCCCTACTTGAACAATTTTGTCCAGGGCTATTCCACCGAGAGCGGGACGGGCGGCTCTGCCACGCATGATGACACTGCGACTGCTACTTCCGGAGCAATCGCAACGTCTGAAGCCAACTTCACTTCCGGAACAGATATTGCGCAGGATGACCACACCCACACCGTCACCGCCACCATCACCGCCGGGAGCGACCACACCCCGCCATACGTGAACTTCGTCCTGGCCAAGTGCACGAACGCCGGCGGGTGTAGCGGCGGCACGACGTACTCGGTGGCCGGCAACGTGTACTCTGACGAAGGCTCGTCGCTCATCGGTGGCACCCCGACCATCCGCCTGCTGGTCAACGGGACCAATACCGCCTGCTCCGGAGGCGCCTGCACCGCCACGGTCAGCGGCGGCGCCTACACCATATCCAACATCACCACGGTCAGCGGCGATGTCCTCACCCTGTACCTGGACACCGCCGGTACGCCGCTGGCTACCACCGTCACCGTCGGCAGCGGCTCCAGCCTGACCGGCATCAACCTGTATCAGAACCGGCTGATCGTGCGGTACGAAACCGGCTCGTCCATTACCAACACCCAAATTTTGACTGGCTACGGCACCTACGCCGACACGGATATTTTGTATTACACGGCCGGTTCTCCGGCACTGACCGCTGGCAACTTAACCAATTCAAACATCGAGCTCCACGTCTGGACAGGCAAAACGTACGCGCCGGGCGGTACGGTGACCACCCAGGGTACCGGCGGCCTGCACATCGACGACAGCGGAGCCATGACCACCGGCGGCACCACCACTGTCGCCCAGAACCTAACCATTGACGCGAGCGGGCTGCTGACCGTGGGCGCCCACAACCTGACGGTGTCCGGCGCGTCGAGCATCACCGGCACGCTGACGGTCTCGTCCGCCACCGGCACTAAATCCTTTTACGGGGACGTAACCGTCAATAGCGGCGGCACGTGGAATGAAACCGCGGCGGAGAATATCGCGTTCACCGGCAACTTGACCAATAATGCCACCACCTGGACGGCCAGCACCGGAGTGCATATTTTTGCCGGCGCCAGCAAGACCATCAGCGGCGCCACCGCCACGGTAATCCCCAGCGTCAGTATCCAAGCGGCGACTGCCAATACCAATACGTTGACGGTCGCCACTCTGCTTACTGTTGACTCGGGCATTACCCTGACCAACAATGGGACGGTCACGGCTGCCACGGCTTTGAGCGGCCTGGGCGGCTTTACGAATGCCGCCACCGGCACGCTGAATATCGGGGGCACTTCCGGCATTACCACCCTGACCGCTACCGCTTCGGGGAACACCGTAAACTACACTGGCGCCGCGCAGACCGTCCATAACAACGCCTACCACCACCTCGGCCTCTCGGGCAGCGGAGCGAAGACCCTGACTGACATCACCACCGTGGCTGGAAACCTGACTATGGCCGGCACCTGCACCGCTACCACCGCGGCTAACTTCACCGTCAGCGGCAATCTGCAAATTGACAACACCGCCGCGCTGACCTCGGGCGGGTTCAATTTCACCGTAACCGGCACATCGAGCATTACCGGCTCCCTCATCTTCAGCAACGCCACCGGCACCAAACTCCTGACCGGGGACGTAACCGTCAATACCGGCGGCACCCTGTCCGGCATCTCTGACATCACGGTCAGCGGCTCGGTAACAGGTGGCGGTGCCGTCACCATGACCGGCGGGACTTTCACTCAAAGCGTAGCCAGCGCATCTGAAGAGTTCGGGACCAACGTGGACGTCGCTACTAACTGGACATTCTACAACCTGACTTTGACGAATACTTACAGTGCACCATCTCTTGGTTTTGCCTGCCTTGGCACCGGACAAATAATCGTCAGCAATAATTTTGCCATAACTCAGACCGGGTCTGCCATGGTCGTTGACAATGCATCCTGTAATCGGATTCTGGACGTGGGAAACAATGTCACTCTGAGCGGCGCGGTTCTTGAGTTCAGCGCTGCCCCAACTGCCAGCTTCACCGTGGGCGGCAGCTGGAGCGGCGGCGCTTTTTTCACGGCAAGCGGCGGCACTGTCACTTTTGACGCCACGGCGGGCAGTAAAACAATTTCCAACGAATCTTTCTTTTATGACGTTGTTTTCAACGGTTCGGGCGGCGGCTGGTCGCCCGCGGCGGAATTAACAGTGTCCCATAATTTGACAGTTACCTTGGGCACGCTCACCACTGCCGGCTACGCGCTCACCGTCACCGGCACCACTACCGTCAACGGCGGCACCCTGACGCTGGACAACAACACCGGCACCAAACTTCTGACCGGCGCGGTGGCTGTCAGCAGCGGTACGCTAAACGGGGCGAGTACGGCCATTGTTATGCGCGGCGGCATCACCCAGAGCAGTACCGGATCGGTGGCCATCACCGGCACGGCGACTTTCAACACCAACAGCCAAGCCCTGGCTGGCACTGTCGCCATTGCCACTGCCACCATCACCACGGTGACAGTGACCAATAACGGCACTTTTACGGTAAGTACGGCTTTGGGCGGCACCGGCGGACTGACTAATGGGAGCGGCGCAACCCTGAATATTAACGGCACATCCGGCATCACCACGTTAACTCCAGCAGCAGCAGCCAATACTATCAACTATACGGGCGCTGGCCAAACTGTTCATGCACCGACGACAAATAATTATTATCATTTGGGCCTGTCCGGCAGCGGAGCGAAAACGCTGACCGGCATCACCAGCGTCACCGGCAACTTCACCATGGCCGGCACAGCCTCGGCCACCACCATTGCTGGCACGACCATCGGCGGCAACTTGACCGTCGGCTCGGGGACAGCCTGCGCGCTCACCCAGGGCGCCGGCGCGCTGGGCGTCACTGGCAACGTGTCTATCGGCGCTACCGCCACCCTCACGGGCGCCAGCGGACAGACGCTGACTATCAGCGGCAACTTCACCAACTCCGGCACGTTCACCCACTCGAGCGGCACCGTCACCCTGAATGGCTCTGCCCAGCAGACCGTGAATAGCACTACTACATTCAACAACCTGACCGTGACTAATGCCAGCGGCACTGTTTCGCCCTGGGCGCCGTCGGTCATCTTTGGGGCGGCCAACACCGTCTCCGGCACCTTCACCGCCAGCACGGCTGATTCCAAAATCCAATTCAAAAATTCCGTCATCTTCGCGGCGGCCACCGTCAGCCTGGCCCCCGCCTCCAGCTACGTCTACCTGCGCAGCGATACCACTATCGCCTGGCTATTCAACGTGACCAACGCCCCGACCGTGACGCGCGTTGACGTATCGTACTCCAACGCCAGCGGGGGCGCCGCCATCAACGCCAGCAACGGCACCAACGTCGACTCCGGCAATACCACCAACTGGACCTGGCCGTCAGCCACCATCAACATCGCCGGCACCGCCAACGGCAACAATGGCGCCACGGTAAAAGTCGCGGTAAACGGCGCGGCGCAAATACAGACTGCCACCATGACCAGCACGGCGCCTAACAACACCTGGAGCATTACCGGCGTTACCGAGCCGACAGCCGGCGACGTCGTCACCGTCTGGGTGGATAACGTCACTGACGCGAATGAGTCAACGGCCGCAACCAAATTCAGCTCCGGCAACATTTCCGGCATGGCGCTGAATACCAACATCCTGACCATCGGATCCGCAAATAACCAGAGCCTCACGGTAACGAATTTATCGCAGTACACCTGCTCCAATGACGAGGATGTCATGCACAGCGTGGCCTCGAGCGTCGTGGAGGTGGAGGGGACGGACGCCGGATGCGGAGCCAATCCAGCGAACAGCTACACCAGCGAGGGTATGGCCATCCTGGCCTCCAACACCCTGACCGTGGCTGGAGCATCATCAGAAGCCGTGAATACGCATGACCTGACCAATGCCGGCACCCTGACCAGCACCACGACCGCGACCTACAACGTGTCAGGATCCTGGACTAATTCCGCTACCTTTACCGGCGCGACAAGTACGGTCAATTTCACTTCCACGGCTACGGGCCAAACCATCAACCCCGGCGCATCGTCATTCTACAACGTCATTTTCAACGGCAGTGGCGGAGCCTGGTCGCCGCTGACCAACACCATGACGATAACGAATGATTTGACCATGACCAACGGCACGTTCAATACTGCTACCGGCACGGCCAGCGTCACCGTGAACGGCACGGTCCAGTGCGGCGCCTCCTGTGGCACGATAACTATGAACAGCGCGGGGACCAATACGTTCACCCAGTCAGTCAGCGCCGCTGAAGCGTTCGGGACCAACGTGGCCGTCGCTACCGACTGGACATTCTACAACCTGACGTTCGCCAACGCCTCGGGGACCAATGCCATCACCGTAAACGGCACCGGTACCGGCCAGGTTATCGTGGCCAACAATCTATCTACAACAAACAGTGGGACGGCACTTACTCTGCAGAACAACACCAATAACCGGATCTTCGACGTGGGCAATGACGTGTCGATAGGCGCCGGCACCACGCTGCAGGCGCCAAACACTGCCTCCTTCACCGTCGGCGGCAACTGGACCAACTCCGGCACGTTTACCGCCAACAGCGGCTGGGTGACTTTTGACAGCACCACGACCGGCCGGACCATCACCGACGGCGGATCCGATTGGAGGAATGTCATTTTCAACGGCACGGGCGGCGGCTGGTCATTCGCTGATGCCACAACGCTGGCCGGCGACCTGACGGTTACCGCCGGTACGCTGTCCGGCACTAACAACATCACCGTTTCGGGCGGCGACTTTTCCGGCGCGGGTACGGTTACCCTGACCGGCGGCACCGTCACGCTTAACGGCACTGGTAATTTCAGCGGCAATACTGCCTGGAATTTCAATAATCTAACCTTTGGCTTGAATGGGGTTTGCAACGGAACTGATTTCCAGGCCACGGCGCTGGGCACGGGCCAGATTAATGTCGCTAATGTTTTAAGTGATCTGGATTGTTATTGCGGAGAAACTTGCTCTAGCGTTCATTATATCTCAGCCGCTCCCCAGGGTTCCAAGCTCTGGGTAGTCTCCGGCGATACTATCACTCCGCTTAATGAGTTACATCTGGTCAACGTGGATACAGAAGATTCCACTTTCCGTTTCACTGGCGACGCTTCGGTTAATGTTTCATCTTACAGTTTCCATAGTTTAGAGCTCAGCCCGGCTACCTCCCAAGAATATACTGTTGACGTTGGATTATGGGGCAATTTTTACGTGAATAATAACGCCACAATTAATGCCGGTTCTTCACAACTAGCCATGTACGGTAACGGAACTATAGATGCTAACAATGAAACCTTTACAAAGTTGCTGAATAATGGGAACAGCAATACTGTCACTATCCAAAATACTGACCTGACTGTGTCTAATTATGAAGCTGGCTTGTATAGTGACTTAATTATTCCAGCTAGCCGCACCTTCTCGGTTACTGGTTCTGAATTTGGCTTGTTTGACACGGTTTCCGGAGCCGGTACTTTGCGGTTTACTAATACTTCCAGTGGTCCGGGAACTGAAGGTACGATTTCCGCGATAGTCCGCTATGACGCTACCGGCGGCAATGTGGTGAACACCACTTTTGACGCCCGGACCTACGGCGGCGACGTCGAGGCGTACGCGGATACGGCCGCTATTCGGTCCATTGCCATGGCGTCAGGTACCCAGCAAATTAACGGCAGCCTGAAAGTCATTACCGGCGCGAGCCAGAGCCAGGTTCTGACGCTCGACGCGTCCGTCAATCCGACAGTCAACGCAACCGGCGATCTCACCTTTACCAAGGGCGGATCCGCCACCCCGGCCATCACTTCTGGGACGGGCATCTGGACGGTCGGCGGCAATGTCAATTTCACCAATGGCACGTACACCGCTACGGCCGGCAACACTTTGAAAATGAACGGCTCCTCAAAGAGCCTGACCTCAGCCAGCCAGACATTGCAGAACTTCGAGGTGTCGGGCGGCAGCGTTTCATCGGCCGACGCCCAGGATGTCAACGGCACTTTCAAAGTAACCAGCGGCGGTTTTACCCAGGCGGCGAACGCCAATCTCAATGTGGCGGACGATTTCACTCTCAGCGCCGGCACGACCTTCACTAAAGCGTCGGGAACTGGTTTGGTAATTTTTGACGGGGATCTGATTTATACCGATGGTACTGCGGTTAAGCAAGATATTGGCAGCGTGGAAATTGGCACTTCACCCGATACTACCAATCTCGACAGCGATTTTGCAGCGAGCAGGCTACGCGTCAGGACCGGTGATGTATTCGAAACTGACGGGTATGAGGTTGACGTCGGTTCAAACGGCATCCAAATCGAGGGGACGCTCGACGCAACGACCTGCGAAGGGGCTGGGTGTGATTCTGATGAATCCCTTATCACCACCGGGGACGAGTTTGATATCCAGAGTGGGGGGCAATTCATCTACGATCAGTCGACCGTCCAATTCGATGGCACCACCGGAACTGACGATCTGATCACGAACGGAAGCGGCGACAGTTATGCTCTGTACAACCTAACGATCAACGATGGAGGCAATTCCCTTACTGTTGAAGTTGAGGATCCGTTAGTCGTAAAAAACGACCTTACTATCACCGGCGGCACGCTGGATACGGTGACCGGCGAAAACAACGCCATCAATGTCGGCAATAACTGGTTGAACAGCGACATATTCACTGCCCGGACAGCGCCGGTAACGTTTGACGCGACGGATTCTGGCAACACCATCAATCCCGGCTCGTCGTCGTTCTACGACGTCATTTTTAACGGCAGTGGCGGAGCCTGGTCGCCTCTTACCAACACCATGACGATAACGAACGATTTGACCATGACCAACGGCACGTTCAATACGGCCGCCGGCACGGCCAATGTCACCGTGAACGGCAATGTCCAGTGCGGCGCCTCGTGCGGCACCATTACCATGAACAGCGCGGGGACGAACACGTTTACCCAGTCAGTCAGTGCCAGTAAGGCATTCGGTGCCCAAGTGGCCGGGTCGACTGCGTGGAGTTTTTATAACCTGACGTTTACCAATACTGCCGCGACAGCGCCGACCATTACTTTCAACGGGACAAACACCGGCACCATCACCGTAGCCAACGCCCTGACCATGACCAATGCCGGCACCTCGCTGGCCGTGACCGATGCCGCTAACCGCATTCTGGATGTGAATGGAGATGTCAATATCAGTACGGCCAATGTTACCTTTACCGCTCCAGCCTCCGCCAGCTTCACGGTGGCTGGCGGGTGGACCAATGCCGGCGCCTTCACCCACAACAATGGAACCGTTACCTTCGATGCGACATCGGGCCCGAAGTCTATTAACCCCGGCTCGTCCGCCTTCTACGTACTCACCTTCAACGGTTCAGGCGGCACCTGGCGGCCAGCCACCAATACGCTGACGGTAGCCAATAATTTGAACGTTACTGCCGGCACTATGGACAATGAAACGAATGACCGGATACTGGATGTCGGCGGCGACGTCACCATCGGCGGGTCAGGCGTTTTGCAAGCCTCCTCCACGGCCAGCTTCACCGTGGGCGCTGGCTGGACAAACGCCGGCACGTTCACGGCAAATAGCGGCACCGTCACCCTCGATGCCGCTTCCGGCACCAGGACCATCAACTCAACCGGGGCGGCCAGCGCGTCATTCAATAACTTGACGCTGAACGACGGCGGGGGACCGGCCACCTTCCAGCTCGACTCGGCGCTGGACGTGAACGGCAGCCTGCTGATCACCGGCGGCACGCTCGACACCAAGAGCGGATCAAATTTTGCCGTCACTATTGCCGGCAACTGGACAAACAACGACACCTTCACGGCCAACTCCGGAACAGTCACTGCTGATGGCGCTAGCCAACAAACGTTCTCCGGCACTTTGACCGGTGCCACCGGGAAATTCAATAATTTGACCATTACCAATGCTTCCGGCTCGGATCCAGACACGTCCCCGTCAGTCATATTCGCCGCCGGCGCTGAAACGGCCGGTACGTTTACCGCTACCACGGCCAATACAAAACTGCGATTCACTGCCACCAATACATATACGTTCCAAAACATCAGCTTCAATGGCCAGGCCCAGCATACCCGGGTCTACCTCCGCAGTTCTGCCGGCGGCAGTGCCTGGAACCTGAACTCTGCCGGCACCCGGACCGTGAAGAATACGGACGTCAAGGACTCCTATGCCTGCGGCCAGCCGCCTGATATTGACGGCACTCATGTCTCCAATAAAAATTCCGCCGGCAACACCTGTTGGGATTTTACCGCCCTGACCTTCACGCTTAGCGCCAATAGCCTTAATCTGGGCACCTTAGCGACTGGGAGCGTGGCGACTGCTTCACACACTATCCAGACTGTCACCAGTGCTGATAGCGGATACGCGACCTATGTTTACGTGGATGGCGACCTGCTTAACGGCGGCAACACGATAAATTCAGCAACCGGCACTTTATCATCCGGGACCGAAGGGTATGGCATTGCCACGTCCGATGCCAGCCAAACCATAACCCAGGATGCAAGCTGTGGGAGCGCGCCATACAATGTCACCGCCCTGACCACTTCACAACAAGCCGTGGCCGGCGCCACATCAGGCCCAGCCGACGAAACCTCAACGGTCTGCTATCAGGCCGCCATTGCCAGCGATACGGTAGCTGGCAATTATTCTCAAATAGTCACCTTCGTGACGGTCGGATTGTTCTAAATGACTTTTTGGTTGTATAATAAATCAATACTAGATATTGGCAAGGATTAGACCAGAAACGACTAATATATTCTTGCCAAGTTTCAAAAAGTGTGTTATAATGATATTGAAATATACTAATAATAGACGTTTTTCGTCTAAAACGTCTGAAAAAACAAAGAATAATTAAAATATAATTAATAAGCTAAAGCAAACGTATATGAAGATTGCCAAAAAACTCTCAGTGGCCCTCTATGCGGCGCTTTTTGTATTTACCATGGTTATGCCATGGACTGCCGCCCAGGCCGCCACGCTAACCACGCCCCGCGACTACCTCAGCCGCGTGCAGGAAAACCTGACCACAGGCGAGGTCCACCAGGTGTTCTTTACCACTTTCGGCGCAGTAGCTGGCGGTGGAACCGCCAATAAAGTCATAATCGTCTTTCCGGACGGTGATGATGGTACGTGGTGCGCCACCGCGGGAACTGACCTAGTCGCCACCGGTATTACCAACCCCACCGGCGGCACGGAAAGCGCCACCGCGCTCCCAGGTACTTTAACCGCAAAATGCGTAAAAGGTGTTGGCGCTTCTAATTATGACACGATCACCGTCGAAGCAGTAACCGACCTGGCCGCCACTACCAAATACGGCGTCCAAATTGCTGGCGGTTCGACCGGTAAATTAGGGACTCCTGCTAATACCACCACTGGCCTAATTACGATAACAACAAATGACGGGACTGATCCCATCGATACGGCCCAGGCAGCTATTGACATCATCGCCCTTGACCAGGTGTCCGTGTCCGCCACCGTCCCGCCGAGCATCACCTTCACGCTGAGCGCGACCAGCATCAATCTCGGCACGCTCTCCACCGGCTCGGTAGCGAATTCAAGCCACACGGTTCAAACGATTACTAATGCGGCAAACGGCTACGCGACCTACGTATATTCTGACGGCAACCTCCGCAACGGCTCAAACACGATCGCCGCCGTTACGACTAATCTAGTAGCCGCTACGGCTGGTTATGGTATCGCCACTACTGATACCGACCAAACCATCGCCAATGATGCGGCTTGCGGCAGCGCGCCATACACCGTCACTGCCCTGACCACCAGCCAACAATCAATCGCTGGAGCGACTTCGGGTCCGGTTGATGAGACGAGAACTATCTGCTATGCCGCCGCTATCGCCGCTGATACGGTGGCTGGCGCCTACACCCAGACCGTCACCTTCGTAACCGTCGGTTTGTTCTAAGTGCTTTAATTTTTCTTTCCTCCGCCAAAGGACTTTTGGAGGGGAGGGTAGGATCATTTATTAAATAATTTAGTCATCCTATGGCGAAAAAAATTTCACTCCTAGCCATGGCCGCCCTGTTTGTGGCCGCCCTGGCTCTGCCGAACCAAGTCGGAGCGTTAACGCTCAAGCCGACCTCCCGCGAAGTGATGCTGACCCCGGGCGAAAAGACAGTCACGTCAGTCGACCTGGAAAACGAAACACAAAAAGAAATTATACTCACGACCCAAGTGGTCAATTTCATCGCGAAAAACGAAACTGGCGAACCGGCCTTTGATTTCAATGCCACGCCAACTGATATCGCCACTTGGACCTCGCCAGAAAGCGGCCCATTCACGCTCGCGCCGGGCCAAAAGCAGTCCGTACTGGTGACATTCAACACGCCCGCCACGGCTACTCCGGGCGGCCACTATGTTGCCGTCTTCTTCAATGAAATTCCCGGCACAGACGCGACAAAAGTGA
Source organism: Patescibacteria group bacterium (assembly GCA_043808365.1). Lineage (GTDB taxonomy): Bacteria > Patescibacteriota > Patescibacteriia > UBA10025 > JAHIVO01 > JBAYGJ01. Next base: position 110,274 of record JAZDEZ010000021.1, on the reverse strand, counting down.
ACATCGAGTCCAAGCTTGGCGCCCTGTTCCTGGCCACGGTCAAAGGAACGTACACGCAGTCAGGCGAAGTTGCTACCTTCACCACAGAAAACAGCAAAGCCTACTTCGATAAAGGTCCGATCTCTTTCATCGTCCGCTATGCCAATACCGGCGACGTGCACTTGAAGCCGACCGGCTCCATCGTCGTTAAGAATATGTGGGGCAAAGTAGCGAAAACCATCACGATCAATGAGGAGCTTGGCGCGACATTGCCTGGCACAACCAGGGAATACGGCGTTGCGGATTGGCAAAACATCGGCAACGGATACGGCCAATATACGGCCACTCTCACCTTGAAATACGGAACTGTGGTCAATACCGAAACCCTGCACTTCTGGTTCTTCTCGGGCACATCGATGATCGTCATCATCGTGCTTGCCATCATCCTCATCCTCCTGGCAGTCATGCTTTTGAAGCGGTCCCAAGGGACGCCTGTGATTCCGCCGGCGGCTCAGAAAAAATAGGCTTAAAAAAAACTTTTCCATAAACCCAGCAGTTATGAACCAAAAAATGGTTCTAAAAACAATTCTATTTTGTTTGGCCGTCAGCTTGGCCTTTGTGGCCGTCCCCGGGACGGCAAAAGCCATTACCCTGATTCCGCCCATGCTTGAGTTTGGACTGATCAAAGGCGAGCCGACAAAAACATCCATTAAAATTTTCAATGAAACCACGGCGCCGGTGGAACTATATACCGAGGTGAAAAATTTCACTGCGAGCGGCGACTCCGGCCAGCCTGCCTTTGATTTCACCGATGCGGAGCAGGTTGGCTTCAGCACCTGGGTCACCGTGCAAAAGGGACCGATTACCGTGAACCCGGGCGCGCGGTTCGAGGTGCCGGTCACCATCAATACGCCGACAGACGCTGACCCGGGCGGCCATTACGCGGCGGTTTTTTTCACCACCTCTCCGCCGGCTGACGGACAAGTGCGTATCGCTTCTAAAATAGGCACATTGCTCCTGGCTCAGGTAAGTGGTGATGTTAAGGAAAGCGGCTCAATTTCCGAGTTCGACAGTTTTAGCGCCCAAAAAGGATTTAACCGTTTACCGGTCAAATTCTACACGATATTTAAAAATACCGGCAATATCCACCTGCGGCCGACGGGCAGCATCGCCATTACCAATATGTTCGGCAAAGAGCAGGCCAAGCTGGCATTCAATTCAGCGAATGGCGCCACATTGCCCAGCTCAAGCCGTCGGTATGAAACGACATGGGAAAAAATGTCAGTGAACGAATCAACTGGCAATGCCTGGTCAGGCTTCTGGCAAGAATATGCAAATGAGCGGACTAATTTCGCCATTGGCCGGTTTACGGCAAAAGTGAGCGTCACAGCCGGATCTGCAAATAGCGTGGCCGATAACGCGCAGATGACGTTCTGGGTTTTCCCGTGGCATATCCTCCTGGTCTGGTTTGTCGTACTCGTACTCGTCGTGCTGGCGCTGATTATGGGGATAAAAAAATACAACCAATGGATTGTAAAAAAATCCCAGGGTATTAAATGAATGTAAAAAAAATTGCCCGTCAGCATGGGCGCCTAACTTTACTTCTGATCATAATCCCGTTGATCGTCATGATCACGGGATATTCTGTTGTATTGGCCCAAGTTTCGCAGCAAGTTGTCGTGACTGCGACCGTACCAGAAAAGCCTCCATTAGAAACGCCCGATACCATCGTCACGTTCAAAGGTATCGCCTACCCCTCATCAAACTTGACCATCAGTGAAGGGGCGACCATCCTCTCCTCGTTCACCCTGTCCGCCCAGGCACGTTTTGAAGTGACCTACAAAATAACTCCCGGCAACCATACCTACACGATTGTCGGCACTGACTCAGACGGCATCCAGGGGCGCACGTCGAATTTCACGCTCACCATGTCCGAAGGCACCACCACTACCATCAGCGGTATTTTCCTGGGGCCGACCATCACCATCGACAAATCAACCATTACCACCGGCGAAACAGCCACCCTCTCCGGTACGACAGCGCCGAACAGCTCGGTAAATGTAACTATCAGCACGGCAACAAGCGGCACGTCTGCGGCGAGCGGGCCCCAGCAAGCAGTGCATACTGCCAGTGCGGATAATAACGGGCGATGGCTCCAATTGGTGCGGGCCAATGATTTGAGCACCGGCCCATATACGGCCAAGGCCCAAGCCATCGAACCGTCGGATTCTTCCGTTTCAGAATTCAGCAAGACCGTTGCCTTTGAAATAAAAGGCGGCACGTCAGACCGGTGTTCCACCTCCCTGGCCGCCGACATCAACTGCGACGGCAAGGTCAACCTGATTGACTTCAGTATTTTGCTTTTTTTCTGGAATACGACCAACCCGACCAACGCGCGAGCTGACATCAACCGCGATACGCGGGTGAATATTACCGACTTTAGCATCTTACTATTCTATTGGACCGGCTAACCGTATGAAACTACTTCGCTATACAATTCTTTTCCTGATACTCTCCGTGGGGGCTGGCTTCGGTGCCGCGCACCATGCTCAAGCGGCCACGCTTTCGGCTTACCCTGACCATCGGACTATTTCAGTCGGAGAGACCTTTATGGTCGATATTCGCGTGAATAGCGAACAGCAGGTCATCAATGCCATCTCCACCACCATCATCTATCCGAAAAACCTGCTTAATGTGGTCAGCGTATCGAATGGCGGCTCTTTTCTGACCCTCTGGCCGGTCGCCCCGACGGTTGATACAAACGCGGGTACGATTACCCTGACTGGCGGCATCCCCAACGGCAGCTATGTTGTTGACGGAAAAATCCTAACCATCACCTTCGCGCCAAAAGATGTCGGGGGCGTCGAGGTGAAGTTCGACCAAGCCCTCTCCCAAGTCCTACTCAATGACGGGGCCGGCACCCCTGCCAAACTTACCTTGAATTCCGGAATCTATAAGGTCGATTCCCTGAATTTCATTAACGTCACGTCGCCATCGCACCCTGATGAGAATGAATGGTACCGCACCCGGAAAGCAGTATTCGAATGGCCGACCATCAAAAACGCCGAATATAGCTATACGCTCGGCATTAATCCGGACGAGGTGCCGGACGACACGGCAGAGCGGACAAACGGTCAGGTCACATTTGAAAATATTGCCGACGGTACGCATTACTTCATACTCAAGGAAAAACAACAAAACAAAACCTGGCAAATTGTCGGCCGGCGCCGCATCCAGATTGATGCCACGCCGCCCGAGCCCGTCACGGCTTCAGTCAATCAGGACAACACCGTCCTCGTCGGCCAATATTATGTTGTATTCAACGCCACTGACGCCACCTCCGGCATTGACCGCTATGACATCACCGATAATAACGCCACTTATCGAAATTCAACGTCGCCATTTGTCATAAAAAGCCAAGACCCCCATAGCTGGCTCCTCATCACCGCATATGACCGGGCCGGGAACGTGGCGCAATGGAGCCGGGGCTTCGCCCCGGATACCGAACGTCCACAGAATAAATATTATTTTGCGATAGCCGCGGCAGTCATTCTGGCCATCGCCACCGCCCTCCTGATCAAAATGCGTATTCGACACAGATAAAATATTTTCCATGAAAAAAAAGTTGATTATTATTTTCGGTGCGATAGCCATCATCCTGGCCATGCCAAGCATGCTCAAGGCGGCCACCTTAAGCATCAGCCCGTCCACAAAAACCGTTGAGGTTGGGGATAGTTTTACCGTCAGTGTCAGGGTTAATACTGGGGGCGTGGCCATCAACTCCGCGCAAGCGACCGTCTCCTATCCGACCAGCCTGCTGGAAGCAACCGGGATTTCTTCCCAGGGCATATTCACTCTGTGGGCGATCAGCCCGACCTACTCCAATGCCACCGGCAAGTCCACCTTCGCCGGCGGGCTGCCGAGTCCTGGCTATACCGGATCGTCCGGAACCGTCATTGGCATTGTCTTCAAGACAAAAGCGGCCGGTAAAGCGAGCGTCACGATCAGCGGCGCCAGCGTCCTGGCCAATGACGGCATCGGCACGGATTTATTCGCCTCAGCGGGGTCGGGGACCTTCACTATAAACACTCCGACCGCAGAGCCCACCCCGACGCCCACCCCGACGCCGAGTGAAAAAAAAGTTCCGTCAGCCCCGACCATCTCCTCCGCCACCCACAAGGACCAAACCGCGTGGTACAGCAACAGCGGCCCGGGTTTCAGCTGGGCGCGCGAGTCTGAAGTTACCGGCTTCAGCACTGCGCTAGACGACAAACCGACCGCCGCGCCGGATACTAACCAGGATACGACTGACAATAAGCAGTTATTTACCGGCATCAAGGACGGTACCTGGTATTTCCATGTCCGGGCGCAGAATAAGGATGGGTGGGGTGCGGCCGGCCATTTCAAAATCAACATCGACACCGCCCCGCCAAACCCATTCACGGTAGAATTGCTCGACGGCGCCCGCACCATCAGCCAGTCCCCGCGTCTAAATTTTTCCGCTACCGACGCGCTGTCCGGGATAAAAGATTACTCCTTGGCGGTCAATGGCGGGCCAGCCACGACCATCGCGTCTGACGCCACGCAACCATACACCTTGGCCGGTCTCGGCGACGGTGATTATACGATCACCATAACCGCCAATGATAATGCCGGCAACTCCACCACTACCGTAGCGACATTTGCCGTCTATTCAGAAACGGCAGTCACGCCGACCGCGCCGACTGGCCCCGAACAGCCACTGCCAGGGATTGCCGTAACGATCAATAAAATCCTAAAATCAATCAATAAAATCCTGCCCGCACCCATCCAAAACGTTACCAAAAAAATAAGTGATACGGTAAAAAACCTACGGCAAAACCAGGGAGTAGCCAATACCTTTGAGGATGTAATCAAGCCCACGCTGACCACCACGGCCATCATCACCACAGTCGGCGTAGTCACGACCAGTTCAGCCTTGCAATTCACCAACCTGCTGTATTTCTTCCTGCGCTTCAGCTACCTTTGGATGGCGCCTATCCACTTCGGCAAGCGTCGCCGGCCATGGGGGATCGTTTTTGACAGCACGACCGGACGTCCGGTCCCGCGGACTCTGGTCCGGATTTTCGCCAAGGAATTCAACAAGCTGAAGGAAAGCCAAATAACCGATGCGGAAGGCCGGTTTGGCTTCCTGGTCAGCCCTGGCGAGTATCTGGCAACAGCCGGAAAAGCGGGGTTTGTCTTCCCCTCGCAATTTTTACGCACCGCCATCGTCAGCCAGTATGAAGAAATCTACCGGGGCGGCCTTTTCACCGTCAGTCCAAAAGATGACGGCGTCATCACCATCAATATCCCGCTTGACCCGAAATTGTCAATTTTGACCAAAACGCGGATGAAATGGCTGCGCCTCCTGAATGCTGTTGGCATGGTATTGGAAAAAGTCAGCACGCCGCTCCTCATCGCCGGATTTCTCCTGAGTTTATTAACGGTGGTCATTGAGCCATATTCTACAAACTTCATTATTTTTGGCGTGTACATCCTGCTCGTTTTCGTCAAATTCATCATGGGATTCCTGATCGGCCGGTCATGGGGCCTGGTGGTGGACGAAGATACGGGCCAGCCGGTCGAATTGGCCGTCATCAGGATCTATGACGCCAACACCGGCAATATCATGGGCACGCGCGTCACGAACCAGCTCGGGCAGTACACGTCCTTCATCATGCCCGGCGAATACTATGTGGTCATCCTGAAAGAAGGATACGAGCCGTTCCGCAGCAAACCGATTACCGTCACCAAGCATCGCGGCCTGATCCGCATGAAGGCTGAACTGCTGCAAAAAAATAAGGTCAAGGGCCTCCCTGAAGGCGAAGAAGTCATCAACCTGGAATCCGTCGATTATCCAAAGCGGGCCAAGTCTGCCGCATCAGGCGGGGCGTCAAAAATAAAAAATGGATTAGGAACAAGCCAGTCCCAAAGCGAAACAAAGGAAGGCGTCAACAAATCCGTATTCAAGCCGCCGCCATTAATTACGACGCAAAAAAAGAAAAAAATAAGGTAAAAACTCCCCCCACACCTTAAGGTGTGGGGGGATAAATTTTACTCAGCTAGAACCGTCTATCTTGTCACACTAATGGTAACGCCCTGCTCACCAGTGGCATTGACCGTAATACGTCCAGTTGCGGCGGCCTTCGTTACCGTGTACTTCGTATCATAGCCAATGCAGTTGGAGGTAGGCGAGGCAGTGCCTGTCGATGGATCAACTGGCATGACTGTCAGGTAAATGCCCGTGGTCCCGACTAATTGCGGACAGAGATCAATATTGCCGACGGCAACAGTATCGGTAATCGTATACAGGCCCGCGCCGATGGAAGCTGGAACCAGCCCCTGGTTATCCACCGCGTACTGGTGAATGGCGTTCAGGAGAGCATTCACGTCATTCCAGCGCTGGGCGTTGCGCGCCTGGGCGAACTGGCGGCCCGGGTTGATGGCGACGATCACGATCGCGGCCAGGATGCCGATGATGCCGATCACGACGAGGAGTTCGAGGAGCGTGAAGCCCCGGCCTTTTTTGTGTGCATGTCCTGCCATATAAAATTTCCTTGTAATTAAGGGGTTGGCCCTTATTAATTATTTAACGCTTACATTATATCACAAATGCGTTGACTGCTTAAGTCGCTTAGCCGAAAGGTCTCATTTTTACGACATACAAAATTCCGAACGCAATCACTAATACCATGAACACGCCGATCATGACCAAGCCGCGCTTATTGCGAGCGATCCAATTACTGCCTAACGTAGCGGCCGCTTGCTTTGGTTGCGTGGCTTTTGTACCCCCCTTGGCAGACTGGGCATCCTTTCCTTTTGCATGGCGCAGTAGATTAATGCCCACCTGCAACTTCACGTGATCCAGGCCGCGTTTGGCCAAGCCAATGACCGTGGAAAAAAGGATGGGCGGCTGGGAATTGAAAACTTTATCGCCGGGCGCCATGTTAGAAAGGGGATTGCCTAATATTGCCTGTACATGTAATTGTTTGGAAATATGCTCGACAACGCCCGGTAACAGGCTAGACCCGCCGCACATAATAATCTGGCTGACCTGGCGCCCAGAATTCTTTTTGTAATTAAGCATGACTTTCCGCGCGGCCTCAACGATCTTCAATAGCCATGGCTCGATGGCCTGCGCTGACGGCAAGGAATTCAACCCGGATTTTTTCTTAAGTGCTTCTGCTTCTGCCAGGGGAACAGAAAGAGTTTGCGCGAGTGCGTCAGAAATATGCCGTCCGCCAATCTGAATATTTTCGGAAAAGTGGACGGCCTGCTGGTCATAAATCGTCAGAATGGTAGTCCGGGCCCCAATGTCAGCGATGAGCACGGGCTCAGACGCCTGGTTGCCGACTAGCGCGCGCGCTAAAGAAGCCGATTCTGCCTCGAGCGCTTCAAGCTCAAATCCGGCACCACTTACCACCCGCTGGTATGAATGGACGATTTCATTGGAACCGGCGACGTAGAGCACGTCTTGGTTATCCTTGTCTTTCCTGACTACTTGGTAATCATGCGCTGTCTGGTCCCAGAACAACGGCAAGGTTTCTTCCGCCTCATACTGTATTGCCTCCCCCAGCTGCTGGCTGGATATGACTGCCGGCAAACGGAACAGATGGATATAAGTTTGGGATTCCGGCAATGACACTACGGCCGCCTTGGTGCTGAAATTCCCATATCCCGGCAATGACAGGGTCTCGATGAGTTTTGATATCAGTAGCTGCTGGTTAACGATGCGTCCGTTATTAACGATGCCGTCGGGCAACTCCAACCGGCGGTACGCTACTACCCGCAGCGCCCTGCCTTTTTCTTTCAGCTCAAGCATCTCGATCGATGAATCGGAAATGTCGATGCCCAGTGCGTTTTTTGAGAATAATGACATAATCGTTTTAATTCACCGGTAATTGTAGCATTAATATCGGGTCTGGTAACGCTAATTATTTTCCTGCCAAGAGACCAGCGTCAACCCAGCGGCTGACCAAGTCACCTGTCCGGTAAACTGGCGCTGTACCCCTCCGACATCGGCGGCCACCGTCACGACGCGGTCAGCGGGGATCGGGGTGGCCACGGACACAACCGTACAGGAACCAGGCGCCACGGTCAGGGTGGTTCCGCCTGTATAGGCCCCATCACGCATCAGACGCAGATAGGCTTCCTGCAGACAGCTATACGCAGCCTGTTCGGCCTGGGTGGATTGCTGGCGCACCAGGCCGGTATCCGTCTCCGTAATGCTCAAACTGTTCATGGACAGCGCGATAGCCAGCGTCACCACTGAAATAATGACCAGGGCAATGAGGGCAATATATCCTTTTTGGTTGTGAAGAGGGTACTGCATAAGCTAGCGGTCTAATAATTCGACTGACGTATCAAAATCATTTTTAAACTCATGCTCATTGCGTCCGCCTGGATTTACCGTTTGCAGAGTGAATTGCAGGCGTACATGTTTTGATTTATTATTGGTCGATGAAATATTACTGAAATTTACGTTTGTAACTTTCACGGCGGCGGAATTTAAGGCTACGGATGCGCCGGCCCCTTCTTTAAATGTCAGCTGCGTTCCACTGAGGCTCAATACAGTCGGGCTGACCGGCGCGCTTTTCATCACCAGCGTCAGGGTCGCGCCGGACGTGCTGATGACGGGAGCGGTGATATCATTCGCCTGCCGGACGGCCTGGCTGAACTTCTCGATGATATACCGGCCATTCTGCTCCACTTCCTGTACCGCATATGCCTTGGTCCGGCTGTTGATGATATTCCAGGCGAAACTCGTGGCCATGACAAGTATTGCCGCCACGAGGGTGATATAAATAGACAATTCTATGAGGGTCATGCCGACCTGATTTTTTGTAATCCCTTTATTCATAATTAACCGTAATATCGGATAACGTCGGCGTCGCTGCGCCAGTAGAAGTGAAATGCGCCCGATACTGGATCCACCGCGTATTAGCATTATCGGCAATTATATCTCCCGCGGTCGTAAAAAACGTGGCCCCAGTGCCGTCCGGGCCGACCCACGTGGCGCTTGCCAATTCAACTTGGGTAGCGGCAGTACGTACCTGGTACTGCAGAGTCGTGCCCACCGGTACCGTAGACGTCCAGGCTAGATAATTATCTACCGTATTCGCGCTGCCCGTATCAAATGCCGAGGAAATAAAATCGCCCGTCAACTGGTAGCTTGATTGGAGTGTAAAATAATACCCGCCGATATCCGCTTGGTTAAAGGGCGTCCAAGAGCCACCGCTGTTCGCGCTCCGGGTTAAAAATGAAACGACGGCATTGTACGATATGTTTCGATAAACTGCATTGTTTGTAACCTCTAGCCTACGAATACGGAAATAATTCGAGTTATTATTAGCTACGGACGAAAAAACGTAAACACGATAGGTCGCGCCAAAACTCAAAGTACGCGGGGACGTAAAAGTATATGTAAAGGAGCCGTACGACGTGCCAACCGAGCCGGCGGCTGACAGGACGCCCTGCTCCACTAATGAGGACCCGGACACGTCGTATAAGGCAACCATCAGGTTTCCGGCCGGTGCGCCGATCTTCTTGGCTTCAAAAGTGACGGCGGCGGCTGTCACAGTACTGCCTGGCGTAAATTGCTCCCCGACATAATTCCCGCCGAATATCCTTTCCTGGTTAACCTCCGTCAGACTAATATACGGGTCACCTTCGAACGTGGCGTCAGTGAAACCAAGGACATATATCGGCTGCCGATTAATTGGTAATTGCCAAGAACCAGTATAGTACAGAACATTAGACTGTAAATCAGGATTATTACTCAGTGGAATCATGGCATTCAGTGGTGTAGTAACCCGTAAAGAAATATAACGGCTGCCATTCGGTGCGGGACTGGTACCAGGAACCGGCTGGACCACTAAATGATAAACGGTCCCAGCAATAATGGTATACGTTGACGAAAGCGTCAATGATTGCCAGTTGTTGGTTGCTACCGTTCCACTTAGGGCTAAATCAGCTGACGCTAGCCACGTACCACTAGGATTTCCGGAATTATCACCCTGCAACCCATAACGAAAAGATGTATTTCCAGTCCCGTTTTTTTCATGTATAAATACACGAATGGAATTAACCGTCTTGCTATTTTGTGCCGTAAAACGGAATGAGATACGATTTGTTGTATTATTTAATCTTTGTGTGGCAACTGACGTGTCAATCTTGAACTTGTTCCCAAGCGTCCCACCGCCCGCCGAAGCCAGTTCCAATTCACCGCCCGAGATATTTGCGGATACGACCTGGTTTTTCGTGCCGGCATCAAAGTCGGCTTGTTGTGTTTGGATCCACCGCCGACTTTTCCAATTCGTCATATAACTATTCACAATGACGCTGGAGGGACGATTGGGCCGTGGTGACCAGGTCACTTGGGAAGTAACTAACTTAGTATCTAAATCTAATGCCCCGCCAGACGTAGTTATATTCCCACTGACATCACGATTGACACTGGCCACAGTTACTGCCCGGGAAAAAATTCCCAAAGAATCAACAGCTCCATTGTATTGCCACACATTCGTGACGGCTGAAAGGCCATGCGTGCCAACCGTGAGATATTTCCAGCCACGGGATGCCAGGCTCTTGCTGGCCTCCATGCCTTCTTGGGCCAATGCCGCGGCCCTGGTCCTCTGCCCGCCCTCCTGATTTGCCAGGTGGGCGTCGAGCGTCAAGAACATCGTACTGGCGATAACCAGCACGAATATGCCCATAGCCACTAATAGCTCAAGCAAGCTTTGACCGGATTGGTTGCTGGTTTTACTGGACATTGATAATGCCCCGCGAATTAATGATTATGGCTGATGATTCATTATTGGTTGACTGGAGGGTGATCGTACCGACATTAGAAGTCTCGCCTTTCACGCGGGAAAAAATGATGTCCGCGCCGGCCGTGGTACTGATGGTTATGGTCGTGGGAGCGGTAAAAATTTCATTGGCCGGATCTCCGGCATTATAGGCCGCGCCGGCAAATACAATATATCGGTGGGCTTCCAAATGGACCCCCCACTGCGACCACTGCCGGGATCCCATGGCCAGCCCCTGGACACGGCGTAATGTCGATGCGACTTCACGCGTCGTATTGTCCATCTGCGAACCCACTTGGAACGATTGGTAAAAAGGTATGGACAGGCCCGCTAACAGCACTAAAATGCCGATGACCATCATCAGCTCAATAAGCGAAAAACCCCCTGCCCGAATTATATATGGTACCTTATGCATAATTACCTTTGGATCGAGCCGGTAAAACGGTAGATCGGGGAAATAATGGCCACGGCCAGAAATCCGAGCACCACCCCGATCACGATCAGCAATATCGGCTCGATGACCGAGGTCAAATTCTTCGTGGTATTATCAACTTCTGTATCATAATACCCGCTCAAATACGCCAGGGTTTCGTCCAACTTGCCCGTGCGCTCTCCGACATCGATCATGCGGTTGGCCATTTTGGGGAAATATTTTTCATCAGACAATACGGACGTCAGGGTCTGGCCGCGCTGGATCGATTCGATGGCATCTAATAAAATTTTCCGGTAAACTACATTGCTGATGGACCCAGAGGTTATTTCCAGGCTTTCAATGATCGGCACGCCGCTTTTCAATAAAATGGAAAGCATGCGCAGCATCCGGGCGGTATTGACGTTGGCTATTATCTTTTTAAAAATCGGCACCGAGAGGTACAGTTTATGGAAAAATGGCTGCGTCGGCGGCCAGCGGGTCAGCAGGCGCCAGATAAAAATCATGACTATCAGAATGATAATCAGTATGATACCGTACGACACCAGGAAATTCGCGATACCAAGGAAAATTTTCGTAATCACCGGCAAGGCGACATTGAAAGAATCGAACATCTTGACCAGCTTTGGGAGGATAAAAATTGACAGGCCGATGCCCATCATAACCGTGGCCGACAGGACGATGACCGGATACAGCATGGCTGACTGCACCTTCCGGCGGAGCTCAAAGTCCTTTTCCAGCTCATTGGCCGCATAATCCAGGTTCTTTTCCAGCGTGCCGCTGGCTTCTCCCACCTTCACCATGCCTAAAATCAGCCCGGAAAAAATCCGGGGATAGGCACCGAGGCTGTCAGCTAAATTTTTCCCGTCAGTGACGTCCTTAATAACCCCGGTAAGGACACGCCGGTATTTTCTATTATTCGTCTGCTCTAATATGACATTCAGTGATTCTATGATGGACAGCCCGGCCTTCAACATAATCGCCAGATGACGGCAAAACGTTACCCGTTCAAGATAGGAGACGCCGCCTTTCCCAAACTGCCAGGTCATGCCGCCGGTCACCAAATGCCGGTGGGTGCCGGCCGCCACGATAGTAACAGGAATAAGACGCTGTTTTTCCAAAACATCCGTAACCGCCTTTTGCGAAGGCGCCTCGAGCGTTCCCCGCTGAAGCTGGCCCGCGGCAGTAGTGGCAACGTATTCAAATTTCATATTGCTTGGTTATTCTTGGGATGCCCGGAAGACTTCTTCCAGGCTGGTGATGCCGGCCATGACTTTCGCCAACCCGTCGTCAAGCATGGTCGTCATGCCTTGGCTCACGGCCTGGCGGCGGATTTCATCGCTATTCGCCCGCCGCATGATCAGCGTCCTGATTTGCTCCGTTATTTCCATTACTTCAAAAATGCCGATCCGGCCTTCATACCCGGTTTGGCTGCAGAGATCGCACCCCTTGCCGCGGTAGAGACGGTACCCCTCGCGCTGTACGCCGAGTTTGGCCGCCCGCTCGGAGCCGATGATGCGTACTAACGTTTTCAGCTCATCAGCTGTCGGGGTATAACTTTCACGGCAGGGCTGATGGATCTTTCTGACCAAGCGTTGGGCGATGGCCACGTTGACCGTCGAAGCGATCAGGAACGGCTCGATCTTCATGTCAAACAGGCGGGGCAGGGTCGTTGGCGCGTCATTCGTATGCAGCGTCGACAAGACCAAATGCCCGGTCATGGCGGAATTGATGGCAATGGCCGCGGTTTCCTCATCGCGAATTTCGCCGACCATGATGATGTCCGGGTCCTGCCGGAGGATGGATCGGAGGCCTTTGGCAAACGTCAGGTTCGTCTGCGTATTGACCTGTATCTGGTTGACGCCTTCCACGTCATATTCGACCGGGTCTTCAATTGTGGAAATATTAACTTCTCTTGTATTCAAAAGTTTCAGGATGGCATACAGGGTGGTGGTTTTGCCGGATCCAGTCGGCCCGGTCGCCAGGATCATGCCATATGGCCGGTTACGGGCATGCTCAACCTTCTCCAGGTCAGTCGGATTGAGACCAAGTTCGGATAAATTGAACTGGCGGGACTTTTCCGACAGGATGCGCAGCACCACTTTCTCGCCCTCGGCAATCGGGAGAATGGATACCCGCACGTCAACCTTATTACCGTCCGCCAAGAAATCAAAACGGCCGTCCTGGGCGGCCCGGTGCTCATCCGTCCGCAGCCGGGCAATGATCTTGATGCGGGTAATGATAAAAGGGTGCACGTCTTTTGGCAGGGTAACCACGTCATGGAGGATGCCGTCTATCCGATACCTGATGATCACCTTTTTTTCATGCGGCTCAATATGGATGTCGGAAGCCTTGTTCTGATAGGCATACTCCAGGATCGTATCAATAATACGGGTGGCTGGCAGCTCGCGCCCGCTTTCATCAGCGTGCCGCGTAGCCTCAACATTTTGCTTGATAATATCAGCAAACTCCTCTTTCAATCCCCGACGGTAATGGATGAGAGCCTCACTGATATCCCGGGGCGTGGAGTAATACGGCACCACCTTTTCCCCGGTCTTTTTTACGATATACTGGATGATTTCCTCATTATCCGGGTCAGACATGCCCAACTTTATCCCGGCCGGCCCCCGATCAAAGGCAATGACATGCTGGTGTTTCGCGACAATCTCCGGAATGAGGCGGAGCACGTCATCATTGATCTGCTTTTGGCTCAAATTCATATATGGCACGCCAAAAATGTCAGCGATGACCTGGCCTAAATTTTCATCACTAATGTATTCTTCATCAATCAAGAATTGCTCCAACGGCATGTCGCCTACTAAGGCTTTTTCCTGCGCGTCCTGGATCTGTTCAACAGTAAGGAGCTCGGATTCTTTCAGGACTTTTTTAAGCTCTTGGTAATCTATTGGCATAAACTAGTCGGTTGCTATTAATTCCTTTACCTTAGCAATCATGTCTACGAGACTGATGTCCGCTTTTACCAAATAAGCGACGGCGCCAAGATCGGCGGCGCGCTGCTTGTCTGACGGCTGGGCTAAGTTTGACATAATCACGACGGGTATCCCGCTGGTGGCCGGAGCGCCCTTGAGCAGTTGCAGCACCTGAAAACCGTCCTGGCCGGGAAGTATCAGATCTAACAGGATGATATTTGGACGCTCGATTTTTGCCTTGCGTACGCCTTCGTCGCCGGTCGTGGCCATGGACACTTCATACCCGTTTAATTTCAATTTATTGGTATAAATCTTCAAAAGCGAGAGATCGTCTTCGATAATTAATACTTTTTTTGCCATGATAATTTATTTAGAGAGGTAAGGTGAACTGCACCGTCGTGCCTTGGCCCTCCTGTGAGGCGACCATGATGTGCCCGCCGTGCGCTTCTACTATTATTTTTGATAAATACAGCCCCAGGCCCGATCCCTTGGTGTTGCGGTGGACAATATTCTTGGCACGGAAAAATTTAGTAAAAAGCTCTACCTGTTGGTCTTTGGGTATGCCTAAGCCCGTATCGCGGCAGGAAAACACGGCCTGGCCCCCTTTTTTCTCCAGCGATACGCTCGCCTGCCCTCGGCCACGAGAATACTTGACGGCATTCGCTAAAATATTTTCTATAACCTGCCTGATTTTTATTACATCAACCGGTGCATTGAGAATTTGTTCGGCCGGCGGAGTAAATGTTATCTCGCAGTTTGAGGCGAGCGCCAATGGGCGCAGCTTATTAAGTTCTATCTTCACTAGTTGAATAAAATCTACCCGTTCCTTTTTCAGAGTCATCTGTTCGATGTCCATTTTGACCGCATCAAGATAATCATTTACCAGATTTACCGAATCCTGACTGATCGCCAGGGCATCATTCAGGTATTCTTTTTGCCCGTCATTCAATTGGCCCTGATCGCCAGTGACCAGTGCCTCAATATACCCCTTGATGATCGACAATGGGGTGCGTAATTGATGGCTGATAATGGAAACAAAGCCAGAGCGGCGGTCTTCCATTTTCTTGATTTCTTCCTGGGCTTGCCGGCGGACCTTTCTTCGGAGGACTACTATATAATATCCAAGAATTAATAGTAATACCACCAGTATATAATCAAGAATTGTCATATATATTCTACGGCGAAATTATTCTTTTTCATATGTAAAATAACACGAAAATTGGCTTTTGTCAAACAAAAATGTAATGTTCTGTTTTTCATTGACATTTCTTAAATAATATGCTACAATTACATTAGAAATAAAAACTAAAAATAAACAATGGAAAAAAATTCAGCCATAATGCTGAATAAAGCGGCACTCTTCTCCTTAGGGCAGACTATGTATTATAAGAAAAGAAAGGGCCATCGAGCCCTGCTCAATCTCATCGAGCGTTTTTTTTCACCGCGATCCTATGCCAAAAATAGATGATATCTTCAAGTCGGCCGTTAAACGCCATGCTTCGGACATCCACTTAACCGTCGGCCATGCTCCAATTTTCCGCATTGACGGCGAGCTGACCGAGACGGATACCCATAAAAGATTCGCCGACAAAGAATTAGAGGAAATGGTGTCTGAAATCCTCACGGAAAAACAGCGCCAGCTCCTGCTGCATGAACGGGAGCTTGATTTGTCTTATGAAATCAACGGGCTATCCAGGTTCCGCGTTAATTGCTTCTGGGAAAAAGACAGTGTCTGCCTGGCCGCCCGCATCATCGCCAAATCCGTCCCGACCATGGAAGAGCTCATGCTGCCAAAAATCGTCTATGACATGATGCGCCTCAAGCAAGGATTAGTCCTGGTGACCGGCCCGACCGGCTGCGGCAAATCAACTTCGCTGGCCGCCATGATCAACCTGATCAACCATGAACGGGCCGCGCATATCATCACCCTCGAAGACCCAATCGAATTCATCTATGACGGAGGCGACGGCAAAAGCCTGATCGTCCAGCGCCAACTCGGTACGGACATGGTTTCATTCCCCCAGGCCCTCAAGCACCTCCTGCGGCAGGATCCGAACGTGATACTCGTCGGGGAAATGCGCGACCTGGAAACCATCGCCACTACCATTACGCTGGCGGAAACAGGACACTTAGTGCTGGCTACCCTCCATACCCATAACGCGGCCCAAACCGTGGACCGTATCATCGACGTGTTCCCGCCCTACCAGCAATCCCAAATCCGGCTGCAGCTTTCATTATTCCTAAAAGGCATCATTTCCCAACAGCTCTTGCCGCGCATCAATGGCGGCCGAATCGCTTCACGGGAAATCCTCATTAATACTCCAGCAATTTCCAACTTGATCCGTGAAAACAAAATTCCTCAAATCAAGACGGTCATCCAGACTAGCGCTGACGAGGGGATGTTCACCATGGACCAGGACCTGAAGCGGCTCTATGAGGAGGGGTATATCACCAAAGATGTGGCCAAGAGCTATATGGTCACGCCATCGCTTTTACAGTAATTGGAGATTGCCAGGAAACACTTAAGGCCGCCATATAGTAAGGCGGTTTTATTGCTTAAAGGCATTGATTGCCCTCTAAAACTATGGTACTTTATCAGCGCTCATCAAGCGCCCGTGGCTCAATGGATAGAGCGTCTGGCTTCGAACCAGAAGGCTGGGGGTTCAATTCCCTCCGGGCGCAAATTAAAAAGTAAGGGCAACTAGCTCAGCGGTTAGAGCATACGGTTTACATCCGTAGGGTCGGGGGTTCGAATCCCTCGTTGCCCACCATAAAGCAAGATTAGCTCAGTCCCGACGCGAAGCGGTCGGGATTCCGACTGAAACGTTGGAATTAGTTACCCGCCCGCAGTTAAACGGAACGGCGGGACTTCCGAGCGCATTTACCTGTATGGGTGATTAGTCCCGACGATCGCCGCAGGCGATGTCGGGATCCCGATTTCCGACACTAGTCGGAACATCGGGACTCAGTCGGTTAGAACATTCGGTTTATCCCGCCCTCGACGGGCGAGGATCCCGCGATACAATTCGAAAAAAATGAAATAGAGCGGGACATCTGCCCGCCATTGCCGGGGACGATTAGCTCAATGGTTAGAGCGTTCGGTTTACATCCGAGAGGTTGAAGGTTCCCCCGCCACAATAAATAAAATTAATCAAAGTAGGGCGAGGTCCGCCTCTGGCGGAGAGTCCTTCATCGTCCATGGCGAAGGCAGGCGGGTCCGCAAGGTCATAGGTTCAACTCCTATCGAGCCCATTGATATCATTATAAGGCGCAAGGCGAAGCGGGCGGGGGGTCCGCCTCACCAGCATAACTAAACTACAATGAAATACTTCTTAGGCATTATCATCATCGGCGTCGGCTTCCTCATCACCTGGAAGGCTGAGTGGATCATGGACAATTTCGGACGCGTTGCTTGGGCAGAAGCACACCTCGGCACGGAAGGCGGCACACGACTGTTGTATAAGCTCATTGGCATATCTGCCATTGTCCTGTCATTCCTCTACATGTCAGGAATACTGTCTTCAATCCTCCGCGCGATATTCAGTAATTCAATCGAGACGGTAAATCAATAAATCCGGGAGCTGTTAGTCCCGACGCATAATCGGGATATAATGGACAAATCTGAACGGCTGTGACAGACACCCCTCAAACAATGTTAGTATAATGAGTACACTCTGGGCCATTAGTCCCGACGTAAAGTCGGGATCCCGACATCGCTGAAAGCGATCGTCGGGACATAATGAACAGGTTCGAACGTCCCGGAAGAGCGCCCCAAACAACGATTGTGGATATGATTACAACATGGGCCCTTAGCTCATTTGGTAGAGCGCCGCGTTTGCATCGCGGAGGTGACCGGTTCGAGCCCGGTAGGGTCCATAATAATAATTTAAATATATAATATACTATGAAAAAAATACTTATCGTAGAGGATGAGCCGGGGATGGTCAAATTATTATCACATCGACTCACTCTCGAGGGGTATGGCGTATCTAGCGCTCCCGACGGGGAGGCGGGGCTGGCCATGGCCATCGCCAGCCACCCAGACCTGATATTATTAGACATCCTGATGCCTAAACTTCATGGATTGACCTTGCTGCGGAAAGTGCGCATGGATGAATGGGGCAAAGATGTCCCGATCATCGTCATGACGAATATGCATGACCCCCAAAAAGAAGCTGAAGTGCGGAACGAGTGGCATTGCGAGTATATCGAAAAATCAGACTGGAAGCTTGAAGATTACGTAAAAAAAATCAAGGCAATCATATAGGCTAAAGCACAAACACTATGCGCGCGCCGAAAAGAGCCATAGAAAAAACCATACTTATCATAGAAGATGACACGGTGTTGCTGTGGGCATTGGCAAAAACTCTCAGTAAAGAAGGGTTTGTCGTGCATAAAGCCATGAACGGTGAAATGGGCCTGGAATTGGCCATCCGCGAGCACCCTGACCTGATACTATTGGACATTATCATGCCAAAAATGGACGGCATCACCGCCCTTAGAAAACTACGTAATGACCAGTGGGGAAAAAACGTGCCAGTAATAATCCTGACAAACCTGTCTGCCGCGGATACGGCCAAAGACATTGGCGATAAATCCCAGGAATACCTCATTAAGGCGGAATGGAAGCTGGCTGATGTGGTGGCTAAAGTGAAAAAAAAGCTGAAAATTAAGTGATTATTTCAAGCTGCCGCCGACAATTCACCAGTGGTTTTCTATTGACTTATTAATCAGTTATGCTACTTTATATATGCTACTTTATACGTACTTTAAAATGTCCTTTCATGAAGCGATAACTCACCCAAAGGAGGTAATATTTGAAAACTTTAGAAACATGGCAGGCCCTACTCGGACTATTCGCGTTTGCGATTGTCCTGGCACCGGTCGATCTCAACCCGTTGATGATATGGGCGCCATATCGTGAGGCGCTCAACTACCTGCTCAACGCGTACCATGGATTGTTTATGGCAATCTATATATGCGCATTTTGCTTCATATTAGTTGTTTTAGTGAAACCAGAGAATGCGGAAAATAGGACTGCCTGACGCATGAAATCCCCACCAAGGAGTGTATCCTTAGGTGGGGTGTTTTTTATTTATAAAACTTTTTACCTTTTATCCACCCGCGTCAGAAGCGTGAACGTGCCGCTCTGCACCGCACTCCCATTACGGTCCAGGACAAACCGGTTGAAATACACGCCGGGTTCAGCAGGGGAGCGGAAACGGAACTCAAACGTACCGGTTCCCCCCGGCTTCACGCTCTGCTCTTTCAATCGCGCAGCGGTAAAGTTACTCACCCACGATGTATCGTGGAACCGGCTGACTGCGTCGCCGAGGTCGTAAGCCTTAAGAACAATACTGCGGTCCCAGGTAGTAATGCCGATATTTTTAAAGCGGACAACGGCTCCAAACCTCCATACGTTCATGACTGCAGGCGGAATGTTATGTTCAACAAATGCGGCCTGCCACGGCGAATCAACGCGTGTAATGGAATAGACCGGAGACATGATTATTTCCTGCTTGCCGGTGAGGCGATAATTGTTTAAATATTTGCCTGGGTTGGCGGGACTCAACATGCGAACCGAGTAATTCGCAACGGCACCCGGCGGCACTTCACTCTCGCTGAAATTGATATTCCCCAGCCTGCCCGGCCATGATGCGTCCAGAAAACGGCTCACTGCTCCCCCGAGGTCCTCAATAACCAATTTCACGTCGCCTCGCTTCCAGGCCTCCGTACCCATATTCTTGAACTGCAGGGTGGTCGTGAAGTGCTGTTTGGCGAAAACCGCCGGCGCTATTTTTTGCTGCACTAAATCAGCCGCAAACGGCAGATCAGTCACCAGCGCCGCCAATGAAAAATCTCCGCCTTCAACCGGCTGGTTGTTGATCTGCAGCTGAAAATTGTCCATCACCTCTAGCTGGTCCGTCGGCCCCTTGATAGTGAAAGAGAATCGGCCGACTTCACCAGGCGCGACATTGGCAGTCGTCAGGTTAGTGACGATTGTTTCTGATTGCCACCCCGCCGCCCGCAGGGAAGAGGAGGCGTTTTTCGCAATTAACTGAATCGGCGCTGCGATATAGTTCCGCCAGGTAGTATTGCCGTCATTGCGAAAATCAACCCAGACCTGCTTGTCCGTGTTAGATTTCACGGCGACTGGATTTTCACTCTGTCCGACATAGCTCGTTTTATAGACGGGTGTGACGGCAGCCGCGGCCAAAGCATCATATTTCGTCTGGGCCTCAGTCCGAATAACCGATATTTGGCCATACAAATTTCCGCCCGGACATGTCGTGCAATCTAAATCCCTATGGCCGACAATATTAGGATAGTCCGCATCAATGAGATACCCAGACCCGGACGGCGATATTTCCTGGGACAGGCCTTTTTGAGCGATGAGGTCAGTGAGGGCGTTCTTGACCTTATCATTCAATGTCACTGTGGTTTCATAATCACCTAATATCGAGATGCCGATGGTGCCGCGGTTGAAATTGGCCTCATACTGGGCTCCGCCAAATCGCTGTGTGGCACACGCGGCGTCGCGATAGACATGCGCCGCGACCACCCCGTCGCCGCCATACCTGCCCTCATAGATATTGCCGGCTTGGTCGATTAAATAATTGTACCCGATATCCCCCCACCCGAGGACTATGGCATGCCAGTAATATATCCCGCGGACGGTAGCGGCCGGATCAGTTCCGCCGTCATTGCCGGCGGTATGATGGATGACGAATTTCTTCGGCCAGACATACTCTGCCGGCCAGGTGTCCGCGCCGCTTGAATTTTTTCGCCAGTTTTCATCGGCCTGCCACTGCGCCCGGCTGGCGATAGTAAACGCCGATTGGGCTGAGGCTGGGGAAACTATTTTTTTTAAAAAATTAAAAACTGAAACGGAAGCTTTTCCGGAAGTATCGACATAAATTAATTTAACAACCGGCGCCGTCTCCCGGATAGTTACCCGGTACTGCACCGCATCTGCCTGGTTTGCCAGAATCGGCTCAATGGAATATTGCCAATCCCCCTGACGTACCGCGTCCATGGACTCGGGAGAAAACCATTGGGACCAGCTCCCATCCGTACGGTACCGAAGGGAAAAATCATTCGGTGCCCCGCCTTGCCAAGCTACGCCCGCCAATCCAAACGTGAAATCCGTCTCAAAAACTGGTGATAGATAGGCTCCAGTAGTCTGAGACGGACGATCAATAACTTCCCCATGCCTTGCCTCAGGTTGGCCTGAAGCGCGCGCGCCGCCGGACAAAAAAACAATTGCCATACTAGCAATTGCAACAGCTATAAAAATTTTAAGTGCCCGAATCCTCTGGGCTTTGTTGTTTGTTTTTATTTTCATTTTACCTATATATTATAGCGCATTTTCGGCATTTTGTCCAGCCTAAAACAAATCACCGCACTCTTCTGATCGGATGAAACGCTATCCGCAGTCTATGCTTAATAGACTATTGAAATGCGGTACGGGCCAGTCATAAAATTCGCTGTTACAATAGTACCGTTGCAAATTGTCGTCACAATTTTAAAACCCAAGTAGACCACGCCGGTATTATAGTACGCATAGCTTGCTCCACTCCACACTTCTCCGCTCTGTGGGATCCACGGGGGCGCTACGATACCGCCAGTGGTTGGCGTCTTTGCGAAAACCCGGACTCCCGGAGCGGTGTCCATATTAAGTTCCGGGACACTTATTAATTTGTAATGGTAGGCGGAATTTTTCGTGTCAGTTGGCTGGGCACAGGCGCCATCCGCAGTGGTCACTACCTCATCCCCAGCCAGGGTCAGATCGATCGTGCCCGAGTAAGTCTTGCTTTTCGCAGGCGTAACGCCGCCAAAAGTCAAACTGCCAGTAACAGTGAGGTTGCCGCCCACTGAGGCATTACCAGCGATAGTTGAAGTTCCAACCACAGACTCATTGCCATTGACCGTGGAACTGCCGGCCACTTCCAAATTGTCGTTAACGATAAACGGCAGGCTGTCGCCGGTCCCAGCCGTGGCGCCGCGGTAAACCCGGCCGTCGATGCGTACATTATCGCCAATCGTCACGGGGTTGTCGGCGTTATTTGCTCCGGTGGTATTATTTTTCATTGTCCCGTTGAAATACGTCACGCCGCCCGTACCCTGCCTCCCGATAGTCAGGGTGTCATACACGGCGCTGGCCGCCTTGACGACCCCGGCGGTCAGGGCAACGGAAGCAATGGCGATGAAAATGATTACTAGGC
This sequence comes from Patescibacteria group bacterium, assembly GCA_043808365.1. Lineage (GTDB taxonomy): Bacteria > Patescibacteriota > Patescibacteriia > UBA10025 > JAHIVO01 > JBAYGJ01. The sequence goes on along the minus strand of JAZDEZ010000021.1, from coordinate 87,881 downwards.
TCCTTTTCATAATGATTGTATTAATGTTCGGATATATGCAAAGGTGTTGTGTCTGCCTTTGAAATTCGCGGTAAAACCACCGCCAGCCCAACCAGCGTCCAAAAAATTATCGCCAGGTCATTTTTAAAATACGGCGTGTCGAAAAAACCGTGCGCCAATAGGGCGACCATGGCTGCCATCAAGCCAACCATCATGGCGTATATTGAATTGTCATTAATAAGACTCCTTGCCGCCCGCCATGCGTCATGAAAATATTTCACGACCAACCAGATAAATACTAACAATCCCAACAAACCCATTTCAATCCAAAGGGTCAGGTACAGTTCGTCTGGATTGGGGAAAAACTCCGTATGCGAGGCTTCCTTGTATTTTTCATAAACGACCGGGAAGCTGGCAAGCCCCGTACCTAAAATTGGATTCGCTTTGATGATGCGTGCGGCGCCTTTCCACATCACCACATGGACATCCGCTGAGGCATCCTTCACGTCGACGACTGAAATGATTTCATGCCTGGTGAACGGGATGATGAAACACGCCACGAGCACGAACAACATCGTCAACCAGATCCACTTGCGACGAACCGAAAAAAAGCTGGCAAACAGCATGGCAGCCGCAACGCCAATGACTGCGCCGCGCGAAAAAGAAAACAACAGCCCGATAACTCCAAACAATACCACGCCGCCAGTAAAAATATGGCGCTTCGCCGCATCCCAGAGTGAACTGGTCCGCGGCCGCACCCTGACCAGCCAAAAACTGATGAACATGGCCAGGATCGGCCCGATAAATTTTCCGACCGCGGTCGGAAAAGGAAAGACGGACGTGGCCCGTTGCGGATGCTCCAGGCCGTACGGGCTGGGGATGTGCAGCAGGCCAACGTATTGAATTAAGGCGACATACCCAATGACTACGACCGCCGCGCCAAATGACCAGATGACGCTGCGGACCTGTTCTTTAGTTTTAATTGTATTTACAAAAACTAAAAAGAAAAGCGCCGGTTCAATGATATACGCTTTCCACAGGCCGAGTGCCTGCCGTTTGTCCGGCGAGATGATCACCGCGATCGTGCCGGCCAGGACGAATAATATCAGTAGCCATTTCCACGGCCAGCTCACGCTCTGAACTTTGAACAAAGTTTTAAGACCCCATACAGCGGCAATGACTAGCAGCATGACTTCCAAAATCGTCATCGGCAGAAACCCGGCCGTAAAACGGATCAAATAGACGGGGGAAAACAAGATCGCCAAGCAGATCGCCCAGTCCAGCTTCCGCCAGGCGATATAAGCGAATACTAGGGTAAAAATAATAATCAAAACCGCTTCCATATTCCTATTGTACCATGCGGAAGATAACAAAAAAACAGCGCCATTTTCACTCAGTAGCACGATGAATTATGCTCCTTTTTTAACGGGTAATAACGCCATATTCTGCACGGCAATCATCAGGCCGATCAGCACCCAGATATGCATGACATACAGAGTGGAAAAAGTCAGATATTGGACCAGCACCCCGAGGAACGCGGCTAACAGGCCAACCATGACCGATTTCAAATACGGATCATCAGTCCGGCGTGCCGCGCCCCATGAACGGATAATCAAAAAAATTATTAACGAAATAAAACAAGCCAAGCCCAAAAGCCCGCTCTCGGCGAGCACTTCAATATATTCATTATTCACGATTCGCCAGCCGTCTTTCGGCTCATAAAACGGGTGCGGCGCGGCATACGGCCCGAACCCGCCGACGCCGACGCCAATAAGCGGATGTTCGCGCCAGGCCTGGACGGCAGTCTCGATGGTATCAACGCGCTCATTATACGAGGCACCATAAAACACGTTACTGACATGCTCTTTGAACTTATCCAGCGTCAACGCCTCGCCGCTAGGCGAAAAAGTCTTGACTACCACATAACCGACTGCGACAACGCAGATAATCATGACAATAATGGTCGTCGGCCGAAACAGCTTTTTCCAATACCAAAAACCGGCCACCAGGAGGACGGCGGCAACCGCCAAATATCCGCCGCGCGAAACCGTCAAAACAAGATTGACCATGCCCAATCCAAGCAACAATAGCAGTATGCCGTACCTTACGCTCACGGTGCCCAGTCCAGTTTTCCAGCGATCGCCTGACCGGCTGCCAGCCAGCCACAAGGCAAAGACGATCGCGATGGGAATCAACAAATAATTGGCGAAATACAATGGCTCATACGCCGTAGACTGCACCCGGGTGAAGCCAAGCACGTCTTTTGTGTATAAGTCGCGCAGTCCCGTCAATGATTGCGGCAAGCCAGCCATGTCACCGAGGAATTGGAACAGCCCAAACCCTGACACGAGCACAAAACTAATAAGCAGTGCTACCAGTATCTTATTCAACTGCTGTTTTGTCGTGACGATATTTGGGATAACCGCGGCGGCTATGGCGGTAAACAATATATAGGCAAGCACGGTCATTGACCGGCCGCTATTCAAAGCCTGGGTCAGTGACGCGACCTGGATGGCCATGAACAGCACGATCGGGATGAGCACGGGATTGCGCGCGAAACGGTATTGCTTGTAAAAATACAGGCGGGAAAACCAGGCCGCAACCGTAGCCAATAAAAATATTTGACTGAGACGGATCGTCGTCCCGCCAGCCTCATACGCGCCAAGACGCTCAAAGGGGAGAGCAAAAACCATCAAGATCGCGCCCCAATGCGGTTTTCGGAATATCAGATAAAAAATTGACGAGCCGAGTAAAAACGCCAGAGCGATATACCAGCCGATATTCACGCTGATAAAATTAATGGCCAGGATACTTACAACGGCGAGCGTGCATGCGCCGATAAACAGTATTGAATTTTTGCTGATTGAAAACATATGCTACTTGCGTAACAAAAGATAATAATCACGGACCATCCGGTCCAGGCTGAATATGGTCTCCACTTTCTGCCTGGCGCGCAGGACCATCTCATGCGATTCTGCCCGGTGGTTAAACAGGTAGATGAGCTGGTCAGCCATATCCTGGCTGTCGCCCGGCTTGGCCAACAGGCCAGTTGATTTATGACCGATAATTTCCGGGATGCCGCCCAGGCGCGTGCCGACCACGGGAATGCCGGTCGCCATGGCTTCAACCAGCGTGATGCCGAATGACTCGCGCCGCACTGACGGCAGGACCAGCGCGTCAAAATACGAATACCATTTGTCCACCTCCCGCTGGTAACCGACCCATTGGATGGTTTCTTTCAGCCCCAGGCGCTCGGACAGCCAGATCAGCTTCTTCCGTTCACTGCCCTCGCCAACGATGATCAGCCTGACAAACGGAATGAACTCCTGGACGATCTTCACTGATTGGATCAGGAATTCCACGCCCTTTTCCGGCTCCAGGCGCGCCACGCATCCGATGTTAAACCTGGCGGATTGCTCCCAGCGCCGTTCCTTGACGGTAAATTTCTTCAGGTCAACGCCATTATATATGACGGAGATATTGTCCTCACGGACATGAATATCTTTGGTTAACTGGCCTTTTATCGCTTTAGAGACGGCGACGATTGACACTCCCCGCGAAAACCAGCGGTATAAAATCTTAAGTGGATTTTGCGCCAGCCAGCGCTCCACAGTGACATGCTCGACCCAAATGACTTTCATGCCCAGCAGCCGCGCCGGCACAGTGGCTAATATTTTTTCCGTCAGTGACAAACAATATAATACCGTGGTTTTTTTTACCAAGCGGTAATACACTAGCACGGCGCCAAGCGACATGCACGCAAAAGGCGCGACAAACGGCCATATCAAAATCCGGCTAATCGAAACCGGCTCCACGCCGCCCCACCACCGCTTGGCCGGCCAGCGGTTTTTCTTGAACTCGGACAATAATACCCGGCAACTGGACGCCAGGAAAAAATTAAAATCCTTCTGCCGCAGCTCATTCACCAGCGACATCGTGTGGCGCTCGCCGCCTCCCATCATCGACGACAGGGGGAATTTCATGATGAGGATATTTTTCATGCTTCATTTCGGCTAATTATTTCACGGATTGTTTCTCGCGTGACACCTTTCATGGCTAAAATTGCTGAGGCATAAACGATCATGGCTACGACAATGGATATAAACCATTGTTGGTGCCGGAATATCCATAATGAACCGGCCATCAGTCCGGTGGCAATAACAGCCTTGCCAAATACGCTGAAGGAGAGCTTGGCATGCGCGAATCGCAAAACAATTGTCGCCGCCGCTATGGTCACTAGTAATTCGGATAGGACGCGGATCCAGGCGGCGCCGAAGTATGAATAGTGGGGAATAAATATCAGAAAGCCTGCCAACGACACGGCGGCGACCAGCATATAGAGCCACATCATGGCCCGCTGCCGGTTTATCGCCACCACCGCGCCGCCGAAGACATTGCCGATAAAAATTATTCCCGTGGCGATAATGAGTATCTGGAGTAGCGCGCCGGAATCCCTGAATTCCGGGGCCACCAGGTCCATTATCGGCTGGGCAACGAAAATTGTGCCGACAATAAGAGGTAAGGCCACCAAGCTCATGGCATTAAACGATTTTCGTATAACGCGCTGAAACCGCTCCCGGTCATTGGCCGCCCAGGCGGCCGCTAGAAGCGGCATGACCAAGCCCGCAAACATGGCCGGAAATGTCGTCAGCACTTCCAATACCTTATATGGGGCCCCATAGACCCCGACATCAGACTGGGTTTTGAACAACGAGAGGATGATTGCGTCCGCCTTGAAGTAAATCAGGTTAAAAGCAATGGATAGGGCGATCGGCCACGTTTCACGGACAATTTCTTTCCACAGTGGCCAGTCTATGGCCCATCGTATCTGCACGTATTTCCGGCTGTAAGCAAACAGCAGAATAAAATTAACCAGGCTGCCGATGGAAACCGAGGCCAAGATCCACACTAGGTTCAGCCCCAGCTTGATGGCCATGAAAGTGCCGGCCAGCAATGCCAACCGTCCGGCCATTTCCGCCATCGCCACCCGTTCCATGTGCAAATGCTTCTGAAATACTCCAGTCAGCACTTGGTTGAGCGTGATGCACAGGAATGACACGCTCGTTGCGGCAATACCCCATTTCACAATACTGGGGTATGGGAAAAACAGCGCGACGAGCGGCGCGATACCCAAAAACACCACGGCTGATATCAGTCGAATGGTAAAAATGTTGCTAGTCATCTTATCCTGATCCACGCCTGGTTCAGAATTCTTTTTCAACAATATGGTATACAAGCCCAAATCCACCAAAATTCCGAACAGCTGCAAGAATGACATGACGGTATAATATTGGCCGAAACCTTCCTCTCGGAGATACCTGGTCATCAAGCCGATGACCACCAGGCCGATTGCTGTACTAGCCACCTTGCCGATGATCTGGATGATTGTATTGTGGGCAATTTTCCTGGTGTAGGACATATGAAAAGAATGACTAATTCCTAATTACTTCGGCCAGAGGCTGATCCGCCTCCGGCGGAAATTACTAATCAACCCCCCAATGAATTAATGGCCAATTGGGCATTCTAGCATTGGAAATTGGACATTTATTAGATATTAGAAATTGGGAATTAGAAATTTTGCTGATCGGCCTCCCTACATCCTATCATTTAAATTATGTGTTGACAATCCGTTAAAAATGTGCTATCATTAAGGCAGAAAAGGTGAGTCTTGAGTAAAATAAAAATAAAAACCACTCCCAAGATTATACGCGGAGTAGACCAAAATTTTTACCGCCTTTTCCAAAAACGAAAAACACAAGGCCAATCTACATGTACGCAAACCTCTCGCTGATGCCCGGCCTTCTGTGGCTGATGTATTTTTTTATCTCTAGTCAAAAATAAAAACACAAACATACTCCTATGGACCGGAAACATTACTCTTCCGTATTTGCAGTGGTCATGATCCTTCTCCTGTTGCCGTTTGTGCCCCAATACCTGGCCAGCGTCAGGGACGGGTCCACGGCCGAGGCAAACACCTTTACTACACGCGACGGTGGTTTTGCGGCCCATCAGATCACTAACTATACCAGTGCCGGATATGTCGGAGATTATATACTCCGGGACCCCGCCCCCGGCATGACGGTCGCTCCTGAAGTGCTGGGAGTGTCCACGACACGCGCCGCCCCAAAATACGCCGCCCAAGAAGTCAGTCGAAGCAACAGCGTCATCAATCTAAACCCAGGCCGGTCAGTCACCGTCTGGGTCGATTTTTTGAACACCGGCAATACGACCTGGCGGAACACCGGCACTAATTTCATCAGCCTGCGCACGTTTCCGAATGACCGTTCGAGTATTTTTACTAATAGTTTCTGGCAAACTGCCACCCAGCCCGCCCGACTCCTGCAAAGCTCCGTGAGACCAGGCCAAATCGGCCGGTGGCGTTTTGCTGTGCAGGCGCCGGATACTGCCGGTATCTATCTGGAAGAATTCAGACTCGTGGCAAACGGCATCGGCTCGATTGACGGAGGCTATGTCCGGCTACCGATCGGCGTCGGACAGCCGTACCCGCGGCCGCAGGATTACCAGGCGCAGGAAATCAACCGGAGCGACAGCGGCCAGCTCCATATCAAGCCAGGGGACACGTTTATCTTCTGGGTCAGGTTCAAGAATGTCGGATTGCAGAATTGGTATAATGCCGGCCGTCATTTCATCGCGGTAAATGCCACGCAGCCGGTCAGCCGGGTCAGCTTATTCAAAACCGACCTATGGAGAGAATTCTATTACCGGCCAACCAGGCTGGATCAGGCCAGGATCTATCCAGGCGAAGGCGGAAAATTCACCTTTACCATGACCGCGCCTAACGTGGCCGGATACTATACGGAACATTTCGCCCTGGTGGCGGAAAACGCGACTTGGATCAAAGGCGGAGAATTTACGATTGATATGAAGGTAGGCGACCCGCCTGATCCAGCGCCAACGACCGCCGCGGTCGGCGAGCCGACGGTGCGCATCGGCCTCTACAGCACGACTGATCCAATCACTATCACTAGTAATGGCGCCTACCAGCTCGTTGACGGCCATACCAACACCGCGACTGACAAGTCAGCAAACGAATCAACGTCAATAATATTTTCTGATACCGCTTACTATCGGTTAATACAGAAAGATCCTGCCTCGATAATGACTGTCGCCAGCTGGACTAACAAGCCGGCCTGGAACTCAACCCTCAACGATAATACCTTCCGCGGTACGCTGGAAGTGCGCTATGCCTCAACTGATAAAAAACTCTGGGTAATCAACGAGTTGCCGCTGGAATCCTACCTCAAAGGCCTGGCCGAGGTGTCCAACGGCCAGCCGCCTGAATATCTGAAAGCGCTCATTACCAGTGCCCGATCCTACATCCTGTGGCATACGTTGCGCGGCGGCAAGCATCCCAATGAACATTTTGACATAAACGCCACCACTGACCAGGTGTACAGGGGATACGGGTTTGAACAGCGTTCTACCGACCCGATCGCCGCAGTCGCCGCCACTGCCGGACAGGTTGTCGTCCACCCCGATGCAATTTCCCAATTGAACCCCGAGGGCATCATTGTCGCCGCTTATTCATCAGGCACTGACGGCCGGACTAGAAGCTGGCAGGAAGTATGGGATAGCGGCGGCTTCCCCTGGTGCCTGTCTGTCAGTGATCCATACGGCGTTATTTCCAACGCCACAACGCTCACCGGCAATCACATGGTGGGATTATCCGCACAAGGCGCGCGAGGATTTGCCACCAAAGAGAATAAAACCTACGATTGGATTTTACGGTACTATTATACCGCCACCTCGCTGAAAAAAATCTATTAACGAGTAAATACCGACTTACTCACTGGTAGGGGTGTTTTTTGTTATAATACGGACATGACCCTCATCGGTCCAAACATGGAGGTTTCTGCGGCCGACTGGCAGAACATGGTCGCCGAGCTGGCCAATTACAGCCGCGGCAAGTTTTGGCGCGACTATACCTGGCACGCGTCCCGCATGGCAGTCATCGACCCGGCCAAATTCACAGGCATCTTCATCTCGCCGAACGACTGGGTCGGCATGCTGCGCGAGCTGGAAAATTATCGGCGCCAGGACAATTGGGACGCCTTTGCTTCGCGCCTGGCGCGCATGAAGCTGATCGATCCGGCCAATTCAAAAGATATTGAAGTCAATGAACGCCACTGGCGCGGCATGATTGAAATATTAAAAAAATGCATCACTCAGAACAACTGGATCATGTTTGCTTCGCACGCGCATCACATGAAGCTGATTGACCCGGCCAAATTCAGCCGATTATCCTTTGAGCAGAAAGCTTGGGACGGCATGATCGGCAAGCTGGAAGAATTCCGCCAGCAGGACATCCGCGGCAAGTTCACCAAGCACGCCTCCTACCTGAAAATCATCGATCCGGCCAAATTCAAGCAAGTCCGGATATCAGCCCATGATTGGGAAGAAATGGCAGACGAACTGCAGGCTAAGCGCGACAAGAACTACTGGGCCGCGTTTGCTGCGCAAGCTAGCAGAATCAAAACACTTCTAGACTGAACCGCATTCCGACATAAAAATTACATTTTCTCCGGCAAGAAGTCCCGCCGGATGGCGGGGCTGCCCAAGCTAGTAGGATAAAGACACTACTCAGTTGAAAAACATTCTGTGAGCAAATCACCTTGGACTCCGGCTGGAAGTCCCGCCGGATGGCGGGGCTGCCCAAGCCAGCAGAATCAAAACTTTGCTCATCTGAAAATCACTCCGAAAATTAACTACTCCCGATTCCGGCTGGAAGTCCCGCTGACTAGCGGGGCTGCGCAAGCTAGCAGAATCAAAACACTTCTAGACTGAACCGCATTCCGACATAAAAACTACATTTTCTCCGGCAAGAAGCCTCATCGGGGAAACCACATTGACACCGTGGAATTACCGCGCCATAATAAATCCACTATAAAAATTGGTTTGTTGCACCTTAACACAAGGGGGGGACATGAAACCTGCTGTATTGTTTACATTTGGATTTTTACTCATCTGCGGCTGCAGTGATCCAGTCGGACCGCAACCGCCGGTCTGCGATCTCGCCTGCCAAATCGACAAATCACCATGGCCGGACGCTGAGGCTGAAAACATCGCGAGGTATGCCGAGAACCGCCTGGTAGCGGCAGAATCGACTTATGAAAAATGCTTCCAGGCGCTTGCCCGCTGGCGAGAGCAATACGCGGCTGACGATTCTGCCTGGTGCGTTACGACATACGAAGGTCGTGCCGGCTGGGTCATTAATCCGACCCGCATCAGTTTTTTTGACCCAGGCACGCCCGGCCGATTCGAGCTGTATTTTTATTCCGACTCATTTAATTTGCGCCTGCCGGATACTCTGCTGACGGCCGGACAGCCAACCGGCAACCCGGTCTGGGATTCGCTCAACGCCTTTTACCGGCTGGACAGCCTGCAAGTCAAGCACTGGACAAGACTTGGAATCGTTCTGCTTACCCACTTCTTCCATGGCCGGCTCGACTCCAAAAAAATAAGCGAAGCGTACGACATCTTCACCGGGGTGATGCAGCGCGTCTATTCCCCGTCCATTATCGGCGGCATCAGCAACTGCTATCCGGGAATAGATTCAGCAACGGGGAAAATAAACTTTTTGGTCGACATCGGCTGGGGCGACTGTTACTGCGGCTGCATCTACTACGCCCACTGCTATTTCAAGCAGGAAGAAAATGGGGATTATGAGTTCGTCGGTAAATGGATGCCCGAGGAGCCCAAACCGCCATGGTGGTCGGAAGCAATTGCCTTACGGCAAGCGTGGTGCGCGTATTCTGCTCCTTGATCTTTTTTTTAAAAGCCTGACTTGCATTAAGCACGTCAGGTTTTATATTTTAAAACGCTTATTCGATCAGCATCCCGTCCCCGAAACTGTAGAAACGGTATTGTTCCCTGATGGCGATTTGGTAAATCGTTTGTAAACGCTCCACAGTTTGGGTGGGCGAAAGCCCTCGCTTTCGCTCTGATAAAAAGGCTGCCACCAGCATCAACAAGGTTGACTTCGGCAAATGGAAATTAGTGATCATGGCGTCAACTATTTTGAATCGGTAACCAGGGTAAATAAAAGTATTGATCCAACCTCGAAAACCATGAGCCATGAACTTTGAACTTTGAACAGTACGGTCTCGGCCGTAGTCAGCCCGCCCGCCTTGATTCGCAATGCGAAGCGGGCGGGTAGTCCATCGTCCGTAGACTGTCTCCAACACCCTCACCGACGTCGTGCCGACTGCAATAATCCTGCGGCCTTCTTTCTTGGCCTGACGCAAATGGTTTAATGTATTTTTAGAAATTTCCGCGTACTCCGCGTGCATCTTGTGCTGGCGAATATCCTCAACCTTCACCGGCTGAAAAGTTCCGAGGCCGACATGAAGCGTAACAAATTCAAACTGCACGCCTTTCTTTTTCAACTGCGCTAACAGGCGTTTAGTGAAATGGAAACCGGCCGTGGGCGCGGCCACTGAACCGACTTTCTTCGCATAAACTGTCTGGTAGTCTGCCATTGAAGCGGTCTTTTTTATATATGGCGGCGTTGGCGTTGAACCGATTTTATCCGCGATTGCCAATACCTGCTGTGGCGCCTTATTGAACCTCACATGCCAGACCCCACCTTCCAGCTGCCTGACCACCTCACACCGTAGACCTAGTTTGAAAGTAATCACCAAGCCAATCCGGCGGACTTTCCCGCCAATCAAGACCTCCCACGCGTTACCGATCAATGGACGTAAAAGAAAAACCTCCATCTGGCCTCCTGTAGACTTCTGGCCATGTAAACGAGCTGGAAAAACTTTCGTATCATTAAATACCAATACATCACCGGACCGGAGATATTCGGTCAAATGTTTGAATCGGTCATGAATAACCTTTTTTGTTTTCCGATTAAACACTAATAACCGCGAACTATCACGCGGCGAGGCCGGTACTTGGGCGATGCGTCCTGACGGCAGGTGATAATCAAACATTGAAGTCTGCATGTTCTATATTGTAACGCATAAATAAATAAAATAACACTGCCCCTTTCTCTGTCATTGCGAGCGAAGCAATCTCAGTAATCGTAGAGGGGGATTGACACGGAAAGGACTGCCGCCCCACTCTGTGTCATTACGAGGAATGAGCGGAGTGAGTGACGTGGCAATCTCCGTGCAAATGGAATCGAGATTCTCACGTCGTCCCTCCTTTCGTTCGGGACTCCTCAGAATGACAAAATAGGGCGGCGGTTCTTTCCTGCCACTTTGAAGCCCGCCCCGACGAATGTCGCGGGGCGCCAAGAAAAGTAGCACATTACCATAAAAAAGAGGGGGACACTCAGGTCCGCCCTCAAAGTCGTTGTGATTCTTGGGATAAACCCCAACCACGTGCGTCCAGCTTGGCAGCTACGGGTTCGGATAGTATCCGGGAATCACATTGATCTTTTTCATAGCACATACCTCCGTTGTAGCGGGTTCTGCGACTATGTGTTGCCATTCCCTACAGCTGTACAAGTACCATGACCTGGTGTCTGCTGCAGGATGTAATAAGTAAAACAAAACCACCTGCGTCTGTCAAAGACACTGGTAGTTATTGACTAATTTTATCTACTAAACGACATTACACCTTGGATTCCGTTTCATCCATGACCAATCAAACAACTTGCCCCACGAATCTCCGGGATAACGATTACCAAACAGACAGGCTTTAAAAATCCCGTCCACCATCTCACCGGCAAATGTATTATTGACCGCCTTATCAATTTCCGTGGCCATGACGCTTGGCAATGCGTCGTAATCCCGCTTTCCGTCTTTCCATATAGCTAGAATTTCATTGGCATAGACGCCATCGGCAAATTTCAATGGTGCACCGATTTTCACTGATGCATAAAAATCATTAGTCATGGCGTAGGGGATGTTCATTCGATCTCCGGCCATCAACCCCCACGACCAACCAGTCAATATATCGGGGATTCTCCTAAGTTGCCCGTCCTTAACCAGGAACCATTCATATCTCAAGGTACTTACGGTTTTATTATTATAAGGAGAACTGCCCATATTCTTGTACCAGCCTTGGGCGACGGACTTGAGCCAAGCATCCAGGCGGGATAAAGTAGTATTATGGTCAATGTGAAACTGTAATTCACTGCATCGGGCATCGCGTGCCCAAAAATTTCTATACGCCTCATTCAACTGATATGTATGAGTTGGATTAAGGGTGTAAACATGCGCGTTATCCGCTTCTGCACGAGCATTTACAAATGCGCAATTCACCGTCCTGATACCGACGTGTGTCGCGGCTGACGCATGCAACCCCAAAAATAACCCCCCACAAAACAGTAATAAAATGGTAAATGTTTTCATAATTTATGTATTAAAAATTAAACTAGCTTACTCTGTAAATTGCCCGGTATGTCCTTGCCCAAATGCTTATAGCCTGATTCTGTCACAACGCGGCCGCGCGAGGTGCGGGCTAGGAAGCCGGACTGCATCAGATACGGCTCATAGACATCTTCTAAAGTAGACTGCTCCTCAGCAATGGCTGCGGCAATAGTATTGAGGCCAACCGGCCCGCCGCCGTATTTTTCAATAATGAAAGTAAGAATCTTTCGATCAATTTCATCCAGACCGGCTTCATCAATGGATAATTGTCTCAAAGCGGTCGTGGCAAGGTCTTCAGTAATTTTACCATCGGATTTCACCTGGGCGAAATCGCGGACGCGCTTCAACAGGCGGTTAGCGACGCGCGGCGTGCGGCGCGACCGGCTGGCGATCATGGCCAACGCACCGGCGTCTATGGCCACTCCCAATATCTTTGCTGATCGCTTAATTATTTTTTCAATATCTTCATTGCCGTAAAAATCCAGGCGGAACACGGTGCCGAATCGGTCGCGGAGCGGGGAGGACAGCAGGTTCATGCGCGTGGTCGCGCCGACCAGCGTAAACTTCGGCAGATCCAAGCGCAAGGTGCGGGCGGACGGGCCTTTGCCGACAATAATATCCAAGGCGTACTCTTCCATGGCCGGGTACAATACCTCTTCAATCACGCGGTTGAGGCGGTGGATCTCGTCGATGAACAAGACGTCGCCGTCTTCCAAATTGGTCAGGATCGCGCCAAGGTCGCCGGCCTTCTCAATGGCCGGGCCGGAAGTGACGCGCACGCCCACTCCCATTTCTTTGCCGATGATATGGGCCAATGTCGTCTTGCCGATGCCGGGCGGGCCATGCAGTAAGACATGCTCAAGGGGCTCGTTGCGTTTCTTCGCGGCCTGCATGAAAATCGTCAGGCTGTCCTTGATGGATTCCTGGCCGACAAACTCCTTCAGGTTCTTTGGCCGGAGCGTCAGGTCAAGCGTCCGGTCCTCGCCCTTTTCTTTCACAGTAATTATTCGATGTGTTTGGTCAGTCATTGTTTAATAAAATTCGAAATATTCAACTACTTTCGCCTTTTAAATCTTTTTACGCGTATCAACCCCGAGCACGGGATGACTTCAATGCCCTTCTTCTCTAATTCATCCAGGAAAAAATTCATGCCAAGCGAATCAGAAGAGATGTGGCCGGCAATCACGACATTGATATGCTGTTTTTCCGCTTCCTTCTTATACTCCTCATGCATATGCATGCCGATAATCGTGCCGATGCCAGCCTGTGACAGCTTCTCATACATCTCTTTACTGCCAGACGTGCCGCCGGTCACCTCAGACAGGGCGATGTTGCCGGCATACCGGTCCAAACCGCCGGCAAACAGCATCGGGCCGGCCTTAAGCTTGATTGCTACCTGATATTCTGGGATGCTTTTAATTAACTTCATCACATCACTGACACGTTCCAGCTTCTTGCCCTGTTTTTTGATCAGACCTGCCAAATAATGCGCCACGATATTATCGGTGGCCGTATGCGTGCATATGACATCCAGCCCAAGAAGCCTGGCCGCGTCAAGAGGGCGGTTATGGTTTGCTGAAGAGATCAGTCGGGACACCTCCTCCAGCCGCATGGTCATCAAGCGCTCAGCCACCGTGATCGGCACCCCGTACCCGGCAAAAATCTCCGCCTGCAGATCCATCACTTCATGCAAACCGGCCAATGCCGGCCCCAGGGGATGATGAGACAATACTAAATCAATCGGTTTTTGTTTTGACAATTCCTTGGCCAGCAATAATTCCTCAGTACCGATATCAATTCCGACTAAAATGCGTTTGATGGACTTATTCGGATTTGAGGCGAACATCCGCGTGTCGGAATAAGGGTTCGTTAGCCGTTCCTGGTCAAACTCCTTTTTATCTTCAGCCGGCAGGCGGTCATAGAGCTCGCGCACCCTTTTCAGTTTTTTTTGAACCGCAGTTATGCCGCGCAGGTCGTTCTGCGTGCCCAGCCTGATGGCCAGGTCATATATCTGTTTAATGGTTAACATATTGAAAGATTATTAATTATTATTTTTTGCCTTTTCAAATCAATCTTACCACCCCTAAGCACCCCTTGACAAGGATCACGGGACATGATACTATGGTCTGTTATCGTAATTTCTCAGTTATTTTACGTATCAATATATCGACCTGCGCTCCCCGCACGAAATCTTCGATTTCTTACGGGGCAGGCACGACAAGCCCCGATTCTCAATATTATGAAATATGAGAAAACCGAGGATCCCGCGTACTGTTAAAAATTTAATGTATCGACCTGCGCTCACGACAAGCATGGAGACTGTTCCTAGGATAATCGGGGTGCAAACCTTGGTCAACCCTTAGAACATTCTTCTTGAGCGCAGATCGATATTTTGAATCAACTGGTAGCGGGACATAGAGACCGTTTCTAGGATAATTCTCCTCCGCTATTATACTCCACAGCTTGCTGTGGAGAAATGAAATAGAGAGAATCCTCCATAGCGCAAGCGAAGGAGGATAGCCAGCTACGGAGAATGAACGCATTTTCTATGCTGACGATACCTCGTCAGCTAGGCTAGTGGGGTAGTTCATCGGGGTGCAAACCTTGGTCAACCCTTAGAACATTCTTCTTGTCTGCAGACAGCTTTTGGCTGACCCTTCTGTATGTATTGCCGGCTGTTGCTGTATGTAGTAAAGTAACGGCAGGCTTTTTAGCTCGTTAACAATCAATAACCATAAAGGAGGTATCGCTCCATATGTAGCACCGATTAATGGACAACTGGCTCATGCCGGCTGTCTCGTGATCGTATGGATGATCGCCGCACTCGGCTCGACAAAAGCCGCGGCTGACGGCGACCCTGAAAGACGGCGCGAACTCATCGAGCGCTTTTGAAAAGTCTTTCGAGGACAAACATTAACTCTAACCCAGGAGGTCTGATTGAATTGGGCAACCTTAATGAACTGGGCGCTCGCCTTAGGGATATTTGGCCTGACGCTGTTCGCCTGGACACGGGCCAAAACCTACGGCTGGAAGCGCAGCGGTGACATTTATTTCATCGTCCTGATGTCTATCTCTGTTTTCGGCGGGGAGGTTTGGTACCTCACCAATAATTCCATCCCATGGTTTTTCGGCGCCGAAGCGGAAATGGAGAGCCGCGCGGATTTCAATCCGATCGTTCTCTTATTAATACTTGGCATCATCGGCGTCTGGGCCCTGCGCTGGCCTCTCTCAAAGCTGGCCCAAATGCTTAATAATACCGGCAAACTGCCGCCCATCAGTGCCGTCGCCCTGTCAGGATTCTTCCTGCTAGCAGGCGGGTATATGGCGGCTGTCGGCGGGGCCTATAACACCAAGATGTCCGGCGATCAGCCAGGACGCTGGGCAGTGAATGCCGAACGGGCAGCCCTGGCTCAGGCGGCGGGGTTCGTTTCGAAACTCCTGTCGAGCGGGGCAGAAATATTTCCGACCGGAGACGGCAGTTCTCATAGTTCCAACGAGAGGAATGACTGGAAGAATACCAGCGCTCAGGAACGCCAGCCTGCCGCGCCTCGGCACCAGGAAATCGACGTGCCCGAGGAGAACGAACAGACCGGAGCGCAGATGGCCTCGGCGCAGTATCAGCCGAAAAAAAACACTTCGGCGCAGTATTACGCGGCCAACGCCTCTCCCCAGCCATCGCGCCAGCACGGCCCTGACAACAACTAAACACCAATATCGAACTACTCCTTGCTCATTCATCCACAGTTAGTGGAGATTCAAAATGGTCTTACATAAAAAGGCCCGCGTCATATAGGAATGTGACCGGGTTTTCTTTTTGTAAAAAATTTATATTCCAGTGTCCGGCGAGGGAAGAACCTCCGGCGTGACGGCGTTAGTATTTGGATCAGCCGCCGGCGCTGTGTTGATTGCCGAATTCGTATTGACGTTTGCATTACTATTGGCATTAACGGCAGTATTCGTATTAATTTTAGGATTGGCATTCGTATTGCTGTTCGTGGCGGGTTTCGGGGCAGGCGCAGTCTTTGCCACGCCGACCAGGCATACTTCCTGCCAGGGCTTGTAATGGCTCTTGAACGCGTCCACTTTCTTTGTGCCATCTGCGTACGTTATCGTGCGGGTGAATTCCGCGTCCGCGCCGACATGCGCCTTTTCGGTGCACTTTATTTTTCCGGGCGCCAGGTCGGTGGTCTCGATCGTCTTTTTTGGAGCAGGGCTTTTTTGGTTATAAATGCGCGGCTTGGTCTGCGCCACCGTGCGGCCGTCTGGCGTGCCGTAAAAACGGAAGTACAGGTCATCGCCTTTAATTTCCGCGGTGAATAATATGTAATGCCCGGTGTCATTCTTAAAGCGGAAATCAGGTTTTGGGTCGTAAATCGTCGCGTCCGTACCAGCCGGCTCATAATACGACACGCGGTACGAATGATTGACCCGCTCCAGTATCGGCAGGCCGGCGTCAAGCGCGGCACGGAAGGTGGTTGTCCCGATCTGGCACAGGCCGCCGCCGAATTCCGGCGTGGTTTTATTGCCTTTGATCACCAGCTCGGTTAGATACCCGGTCGACGCGTCAATCGCGCCAAGCGTCCTGACCAGGGAAAATTCCTCATCCGGCTTGATTAAAATGCCATCAAGCTTATCAGCGCCGGTCTTGATGTTGTGCCGGCGGTTAGCGGGGCTCCCTTTGAAATTTGAATGGCCGACGCCGATCAATTCATTCACGCCTAAATCATTCGCGTCGCCCACGGCTACCTGCGGCTGTGTTTCCTTGACCAGTAAATCGATTTCCTTGATGCCAACCTGGCGGATCTTTTCATTAATCAACTCTATTGTTTCTGGCACCTGGACTTCCACGCCAGCCTGGGAAGGGGAAAATGACGTCACCTTGCCGCCGTTCATGGCAAACCTGCCTTCGCTGACCTGGACATTCACTTCCTGAGCAATAGTCTCAAGATAGGCGGTAAGTTTTTGTATATTCAGCCCAATGGTGGCTTGTTTATTAATAATCTGAAATTCCACCCAGCTGATAGCCTGGTCTCGCTTGAGCGGCCAGTTTTTCTGGCCATAGATAAGCGTAAACGGGGCAGTATCAATAACCTGCCGCGCCAGCGGCAAAAGCTTCCCTCCTTCCAGCTCAGTGATACCCGGGATGTCCTGTTCGAGGCCAATAGCCACCGCATCGCTGGAAAAAGCATTCAACCGCTCAATCAATTGGTCAATGATTGATTCATAATGAAATGCCTGGCCGGCCGTGGCCGGCTGGATACTGAGCGCCCCATCGGCGCCGACGGTTAATTGAGCGTTTTTTGCCGGCGATTCAAGACTGCCTAATTTATCCTGCAATAAAATCCCTAACGACCCGCGATTTACGCTGATTGAGGGCTTGATATTCCAGCCAAAAATCGCATAATAAACTTTTTCAAACGGATTGAACTGCCGGCCGGCCGCCGTGATTGACGCGACCGTTGTTTCGATATCATAAGCATATAGCGGCGTAGTGGCTAAATCCGGGTTTGATTCATCGTCAATGGTGGATGGGATGGGATAATCCGCTGACTGGAAACGCACGGACAGCCCCCGATCTATCTCCGCTGATGCCGCCTTGCTTAATTGGTCCTTAGCCTGTGGCGCGCTCAGTCCGCCGATATATTGGCGCCCAACACGAGTCCCGGGCGGAATACGGTCACCGACATACGCATCAAACCCAAATATAAGACCGGCCAGGACTATAACGCCGCCCGCGGACCAGGCGAGCACTAAAAAAATGTGCCGGTTGGCAATAGCGGCTGAGACCGGTTTCTTGTCATGCAAGGTGATTTTTTTGGACATGGGGCAATCCCATAACTCACACGGCCTGGCTTAAGCGTCCGCTAGGGCTGGATTAAATAGAGGACTGCGGAAAAAATTATAATAGAGAGGGAGAAAAGCATCATCAGGCTGATGACATGCTTGTCTTTCTCGGCGGCATCCAATTTCTTCATTAACAAGTCATAAAAAAGCTTGGCAATATATATTGCCAATATCACCAGCCCGACAAGGAACAAAAATGTCGCTTCTAATACTAAATTACGGGAAGCAACGCTTGACAGCGAGAACCAGGGGTAGAGGGCATAGAGCAGAACAACTAAAACCGGCAAAAGGGCGACGGCGAGCAATATTGCCGTATGCGGTTTTGGCGCGGGCAACAAGAAATGCGGCTCAACAGGCGGCAAACTTTTCATCGGCACCGGTCTTTTAACTTTTACCGCCGGCTTTTTTATTATCTTCACAGCCATATAATTTACGCGAGCAAAGAATTAATAACCGTCCGGGCCAGCTTCTCCCGAGTCTCCTGGTCGGTTTTAGCCGATGAGAGCAGGAGCCGTACGGACGCGCCCTCTTGGACGTCATCCGGCAGATTCTTTATCGGCCAGCGGACTGACTGGCGGTCCGAGGTTTCCAGCACGGCGAACTTCCCCTCAAACCGCTTGACCGTAGTAGCGACCGAGTAATCTATGTCTGGAGACGCCATATGTTTATTCCTCCTTTACTTTGACAACGGTTACTTTGCTGACTTTTGTGGCTTTTGGCAAAATGATCGTGAGCACGCCATTTTTCATCGCCGCCTTGATCCGGTCCACTTTGACCTCGCACGGCAGGATGATGGAACGGGAAAATCCGCCCCAATAGCATTCGCGGTAATAATAGTTTTCGTCCGTCACCTCATGGTCTTTGTCGCGTTTCCCGCGGATGGTGACCATGTCATTATTGATGCCGATGTCGATGTCTTCCGGGCGCACCCCGGCAATGGTGGACTTGATGACGATATCTTCGTTGGTTTGGTATACGTCCACGGCGAGCTGTCCGGAATAATCGTCCCCGTCCAGCCAATCAGCCTGGCCCGCGGATTTCTTCAGCTCGGACAACGGCGTTTTCGCCACTTTATCAGACGCGCCCTTAAAAAAGTTATATTCAACACTGCCAGTCTGGGTGGCGGTTTTTTTGGCTTCGAGTGGGATCGGCATGGCTAAAAAATTACTATTTTAATGCCTTTAGTATAGTATACAAAAACCGCTTTGACAATTATAATGCTAGGGTCGGCTGCCTCTTGACCATCCCGTAAAAAACCCGTACTATTTTCAAATCACGGCCCTATGCCTTCCGCCAAAGGCGGATCCGCCTTCGGCGGAAATGGTTAGGCCCGTCCGCCAAAGATTCGCTTCAGGCGAAGCGGGCGGGACATTGGCTTTTTCCCGCCATTCGGCGGGACCCCGCCGTACGGCGGGGCAAGCCTTCAACATATATGTTTTATCTTTATATCATTAAAAGCTTTAAGGCAAGAAGGTACTACGTTGGAGTTTCTGAGGATGTCAATGAACGCATTATAAAACATAACCAAGGCAAAGTTCGTTCGACAAAGTCTTTCATACCTTATAAACTTATTCATACAGAGAAGTTCCCTACACTTTCACTGGCAAGAGTTAAAGAGTTCAAGATTAAAAAATCTGGCCACATTGAGCGTTATCTGAAGAATTTCACGGCCCTATCGTCTAATGGTTAGGACATTGGCTTTTCAAGCCAACAATCGGGGTTCGATTCCCCGTGGGGCTACCATCACCAAACTTTGTGAAATTTCCCCGATTTTCTCTCTGGCACTGGATATGGCAAACCAGTGTTTTTGTGGGCGAAAATTTAGAACAGGATGGACTTTCCCGAAAGACAGGACGAGGTTCGAGCCAAAGATTTCTTTGGCCGCGACCTTTTTTGAATTAAGGTCGCTCTCCCGCGCGATTTTCGGCAGCAGAGCTGCCGTATGTATCCATTTCCGCATCGGTTCGACCCAGCCAGTCCGCTTTTGTTCAAGACGGACTATTTTCTCCGTCAGGGTCTTTTTCTCGCTCAAGAGTCCTGCCTTAGCCGTTAGGTAGGCTTCACGGTCAATATCCTGCTCCAGGTAGCTATCCAGTAGCCGCTGGAGCTTGGTTTCGATTGCGGTAATGATGTTTTTCGTCTCTTGAACAAAAGCAACAGAGGAGTGGGCGGACTTTGTAGTGTCTTGCTCTAGTTGATGTAACAAGCTGTCCGCCCAATCTGATCGCAAAGAAAATTTTTGTATAAGCGGTGTGATTTGCTCATCCATTGCTTCCTGCCGGATATGTGGCTCATTGCATTTAATTACTTTGTTCTTTTTTGTACACCGGTAGTAGATATAGTGGTGCTCGTTGCCATTCTTTTGGTGCTTCACTTTGTTTTCGCCAGTTATGCCCATTCCGCAGGTGGCACACCGCAGCAGACCGCAATAGGGTTGGGGTTCATTCTTGGTTTTGTGGTGCGGTCTGCCTTTCTGTTTCAGTATTGCCTGCACTTGGTCAAAAATTTTCTTTGAGATGACTGGCTGGTGCTTGCCCTCATAGAGTTCTTTAGCATAACTAAACAATCCAACGTAAAAAGGATTGGAAAGGATAAAAGAAATTCTGTCTCGTTTTAGTGACTTACCATTGCGCGAGGTAATATTGTGCCGCGCCAAAAAGCTGGAAATGTCCTCTAGGCGAGAATTGCCCTGGGCGTACAGTTCAAATGCCTGTTGGACAATCTCGGCTTGTTTTTTATCTACTACGACAGTTTTGGTGCGTAAGTCGTTAATGTAGCCAATCGGAGCGATGCCTGAATACTCTCCGCGTCTAGCTTTTTGGCGCAAGCCTCGTTTCACGTTTTCACTTAATGAATCAATGTAATACTTACTCTGCCCAAAGGCGATATTGAGCATGAACTTGCCTTGCGGAGTGCTTTCAAACCAGAACTGTGGAAATTTCAAAGCCGCAAGCTGGCCGGTATCCAGCAAATAAATAATTCGCCCGCCATCCACTGAATTGCGCGCCAGACGGTCTGGGTGCCAGCTGACAATGCCATGCGCTTCGCCTTTTACTATTCTATCTAGCATGGCATTAAATATTTTGCGCCCGGGCACTTTGGCCGACTTCTTTTCAATTAATTCCTCAATGATTGTTAGACCTTCTTTTTTAGCAAAGGCGCGCAATTCCACGATCTGCGCTTCAATACTCAATACTTGTTTGTCCTCTACATCAGTGGACTTGCGGGCGTAGAGAAAATATTTTTGATTGGTCATACATTTGGGAATTAATTATTAAGAAAGGAAAACGAGACAGAATTTCAAAATCGCGCGGGAGGCGAACCTCGTCCTGGCTTTCGGGAAAGTCCGCCCTGTTTTAAATTTTCGCCCACAAAAACACTGGTTTGCCGTACCGAGTACCAGAGAGAAAATCGGGAAAATTTCGCAAAGTTTGGTGATGGTATGGCTTTACAACGAAGTACGAACCTATTTTAAGGAGAATTCTTTATTTGCCTGGGGGGCGGATGGGGGGGTTGGGGGGAATTCCGCCCCGCCCTCTTTCCGAAAATTCATTTGGGGGGTTTCTTGAAAAACCTGAGCGAAGCCGAAGGTTCAAAAAAGCCAGAGATTTTTCGTAATCCCGCATTAGCGGGATGCGCCGCGGGAGGGATTGCCCTTGCCCCACCCACCCGTGCGCGGGCAAGGCGTGCTCCCAATAATGCTAACTATAGTATGTAGCACTAAAGTTAGCAAGTGTTTATACTTTATATGTATGAAAAGCAACGTTTTAATAGCTTTCGGCCAAAAAGTACGCGAGGAACGCCTAAAAAGAGGCTGGTCTCAGGAGGAATTTGCAAAAAAAGCAAAGGTGCACCGTACCTATGTTGGCATGATTGAACGCGCAGAAAAAAATATTACCCTCGAAAACATAGAAAAAATAGCGAAAGCGCTTAGTGTCAAGGTACGTGACTTGACCACTAAGCTTTGATTATGATTAAAACTCACTTAAAAAATCAGTTTAAGAAATATAACGAAACGCGGGATTATCTTCTCGAAAATCCTGATATTCTCATTAGGCTTGAAAAGTATTGCTCGGATAAGGTATTTGAAATTCTGCACACCCACGAAGCTATAATCATAAGAGATTACAATGAGGCAAGTTTTTTATACCCATTTTGGAAAAATTATCCACCAGACGAACGGGGACGACAGCCACGAGGTGATCAGTTTCCGTGGATAGAGGTTGGCGAACATACCATTGGAGTAAAGGTTGCTCGAGAAATCGTAAATTTATTCCAAGAGGTTAGAGACACCGGACTCCCGACGGGACCAGATCAGAGATTTATTATTGCAGATCCGGAAATAAAAAAAATCACAAAAGGATTAACTTCCCATGCATGGTTAATGATAGATATAAAATCAGTAGGACCTCGCGACGATTTCAGCCACACGGTTATGAGCCACAACCAAGTTTCTGGCGATGGTATATGGAGAAAAGAAGAAGCGGGAATTAAAAATAGAGTACTAAAAGCGACGGGAGCAAGAAGTAAACACAATTTTTATCCAACACTTTCACCTCTTTATGTGCTTTCTGACGGCGCTATCGCTCCTACTGTTCTGCTAGCGATTAAGCCGATTTACAAAATGCTCGCGCTCGATGGAAATGGTAAAGTTGGTCAACCGTTGGTACGAATTGAGTTGATATCTATTCCGAATGGGTTACTGTTATTGAAAAAACCAAACTATCTCAAGAAATATCCTGGATTATTTTATCCAGGGAAGGATGATAAGGAAAAAAATCCGCTCAAAGTCCGAGCACGTATTAGTTTTTCAATCCTAAAATCCATTGCGGAGTGGCGAGTCAGGATTTTAGAGGTAAAGTAGCTTGAGAAGAATAAGTAGCTATTTTTTGCTGGGCTAATTTAACGTACTTTTCCTCTTTATCAATACCAATATATTTGCGACCATGCATTATTGCCGCGATCGCGGTAGTGCCGCTCCCAATAAAGGGGTCAAGTACAATATCGTCGGTGTCAGAATATAGGCGAACAACACGAGATGCTAACTCAAGCGGGAACATTGCCTCGTGAATATCGTTCGCTCTTACACTTCTCATATTCCATAATGCACGACTACCCCAAACTCGCCACTCATCGGGAGTTAATTTCTTTCGATCGATAACTTGTTGTCCGGGTCTCCAGAAAATATACAAGTCCTCGTATTCGGAAACTGCCTTTAGTGTGTTGGTAGTCCATCGGCTGTTTGCCCATGTTGGATCTTTTATCCAGATACGATGATCATACAGATATAAGCCAGCATCATAAGCATGTTTTTCAAGATTGCCTCCGACCAACTTTACCCTAGTTTGGTTCAGATACTTACCACCGCGAATATTATTTCCATTCAAACGTCGATCTATTGTTTGCTCACTACAGCCTAACAACTCCGCAAGCTGATACTTGTCATAACCTGGATGTTTTGTCTTAGCCTCTAATACCATTTCTCGCGTTACTTTAGATTTTTGAGCGGATATATTCATTGCCTGGAAGCGAGGAATATTTTCATCCTCAAAACAGAGAATGTCAGCAATATTTATAACCATGAAGCCACCAGGTTTCAAAACATCAAAATGTCTCTGGATGACAGATTTCAGCATTGTTTGCCAGCTGTTAAAAGTCTCGTCCTTCTCGTAATCTTTCCCTACGAAGTAGGGTGGTGACCAAAAGCTAAGTGCTACTGAACCGGGTGCAATTCTTTTCATTAGCTCTTCCGAGCGTCCATGATAAATTTTATTTGAATTAAGATATTGCATATCTTGAGTATAAATGCTTGTTTTATCGTTGCTAACTATAGTATACATGTGTTATACTTATTGTGCAACTGCGGAAAAGAGGGGAGTGTGTAATAACTCCCCTCTCCTCACTGAAAACTACCAAGTACGACCAAAAGTCTTCCCGACCTGGTTGTATTTGGGTTGGCAACGTTTGATCTCTGATGCCTCAAAGTCGTCAGCTTCTTTGACGGAATCACAGATACGGTACCCAAAATGGGTAACGTCAGGCCAGTTATCATTACGGAGATGCGTCAACAATCGTGCACGCATTCCGCCCTCGCCCGTTCCTTTACCGATATAAAGCGGTTTGAGGTTGCCAGGCTGAGTAGGAATACCGCAGTAGTAAACCCCTATTGCAGTGGAATTCCACTCAGAAATGACCTTCTGGCTGTAAACGTAGTTGCCCTGGTAATCGCGAATCATGGAAATAACGCCTTTTAGTTGATTAGGAGATTGCAGGGTTAGCATGTCGACCATGCCCGAAAATGAGCACTCATGCGCCCTTAATCATTATTAAGTATATGCCCCCTGCTGTTCTTGTCAAGTTTTACGGACTTATTGACAAGCATAATAAGACCTGCTATATTCCAGACATATGCACACTATCCAAAGCAAGCTAATAGAACTAGCCAAAAAGCAAAATCTTGCCAAAATGACGCTTCGTGGCATGGCAAGCGCTATTGGGTTACACAAAGCGTCCCCACAAATGATAAAACACCACCTTCTTCAAGTTCAGAAAAAGGGATTTTTGACTATTGATAAAAGCCGTGGCCTTATGGCACGTTCCAGTACAAAATCTGGAGTAGCCAGCGGTTTAGTGAAAAAAACCTCGCCCCTCTTTTCTATACCGATTGTTGGCACTGCAAATTGTGGACCTGCTACGATTTTTGCAGAACAAAATTTTAAAGGATTTTTAAAAGTATCTAGCCGATTAATCGGACGCTCAACGCCAAAAGGTCTTTTTGCGATAAGGGCTGATGGTTCGTCAATGAATCGCGCAGAAATAAATGGGAAAAAAGTTGAGGATGGTGATTATGTGATTATCAACAGCGAGGATTGCTCTCCAAGAACTAAGGATGTTGTATTAGCAATTATAGATGATAAGGCAACAATTAAAAGATTCATTGAAGACCGTAAAAATGATCAGATAATTTTGAAAGCCGACTCTTCTTTTGATTATGAGCCGATTTATTTACACAGCGCCGATTCATTCATCATCAACGGTAAAGTGATAGGTATAGTTAAAAATACATAAAATTATGCCAAAAGAAAATAAAATTAAGGACCCAAAACGCCCAGAAAAATTCACAAAATTTTCTGAATGTTTAACTTGGCTGAAAAAATCTGTCTACATTATCGTAAGAGGTAGAAAACAAAAGATTGAGGGAAACGAAGCTATTAATTGGATAACACTAGGTTCTGCATTTGTTGCCGCACCAAAAAGAATGCTAACAGCCGCACATGTTTTAAACGACCCATCAAAGGGCGATTTTATGAAGCACCAAGATGGCGATAAATATTATTTGTTGCGACACGATGACGACAATAATTGGCATTGTCGGATATTTGAACCAAAGCTAAATAGCGATATTTTCATATATCCCGAAATTGATCTAGGAATAATTTATTTAGATGAGAAATTCTACCACGATGGAGATAAAATTTTCGTAAACGAAACAGACTTTATCAGGGTCTCAAAAGAATTTCTACCGATAGGATCAGAAATTGGAGTGTTAGGATACCCGCTTAGCAAACTTGAATTTAATAATCGTGACTTCTCCCAACCAAAAATTGCAAATATTCTATTACGAGCGGATAAAGGGGTGATCAATTGTAGATACAAAACTTCAGAAACAACATCTGTATATGAATTTACGCTAGCATTTAACCCAGGAAATAGTGGCGGCCCAATATTTGATCTGCGTACCGGTCGTTTAATTTCAATAGTCAAAGGCTATCGTGCACATTTAATCAATTTGAAAGAAAATATTATCCCCGAAGGAGTTAATAAACAGCTTAAAGAGTATAAAGAAAAATCTTACATTGAATCGCTACATGCAATATATTCCTACGGTTTTGCCACGCCAACGTTGTTAGATACACTTAGGCATCACAAAATAATGACTTAAAAATATGAAATTTTTTGACATTATAGGTAAAATTACTGATAGATTTTTTATAAAAATTGGATTAAAAAATATCGGTTTGAATTTTGGTAAAAGCAATCAAATCGGCGATAGAAATATATATCAAACAGAACTCAAGAATAAAACCAAGTTGGATGTTAGAAAGCTGGAAATATCTTTTCAAAACCAAAAAGCAAAGGTGATTGCAATGTACGTTGATGGAGTAAAAGATGCTAATTTTCAGGGATATTGGTACGGTTGGCAAAAAGCGCCAAATTCACCGCACGGAGTAATATGGACTCCCCTCGGATACTCTAACATGATACAATTACCGAGTAATACCACAGGTTTTACTGAAGTATCAGTATGGGTTGATAGGCAAGATAATGAGGTAGGTGCCGATAAAAATATTCACGCATCAATCAACCCTAATAAGGAATAATTTCCCCGCGGCGCGCGCCGTAATCGGCGCAACGAAAAATCTCTGGCTTTTTTCAAGAAACCCCCCAAATGAATTTTCGGAAAGAGGGCGGGGCGGAATTCCCCCCAAACCCCCCTTCCGCCCCGCAATCAAATCAATAATTCTCCTTAAAATAGGTTCGTACTTCGTTGTAAAGCCATACCATAATCTGACAATCAGAAATTTGACCGATTTTCTCTCTGGCGCTCTGGCTGGCCATTCCCCCATGATATTTCATAGGGATCTGTTTGAGTTATATATTTTTCCCATAAATACGGCTATACTGAGTGATAGTAATAACTCTGATTATGGCATTTGACAGCCTTATTGATTACGTCAATTCCATATTTTCACGCATGAGCGCGTGGCTCTTTGCTGTCCGCAACACCCAGCACGATACCGGCGCGTCGAACTACGTCCTGATCACCCTGGCCATATGTATAGTCATCACCGGCATCATTGCCGAATGGATAACCATTGACCCAAACCGACGGAAGGCATTTGCCAGGTGGTGGCGCAGATTTCCATGGGCGCGCTCATTCATTACCGGCTACCAGGCAACCGCCACTGCCACAAAAGATGCCTCTGATGTAACCTTGCCGACAATTGCCCGCCGTCTGATAATAGGGCGCGAGGGGCTGACTGGCGCGCAGGTTACAGAGCGGGAAGCCGCCTACCAGGTAAATAGTTCGCGCCCACGGACCAGCAGAAGCTACCGCCATATCCTATTTGCCAATATTTTTACCCGGTTCAATGCTTTGTTGGGCGGGCTGTATATCATCATCCTTTGGGTCGGTGCGCCGCAGGATTCATTGTTCGGGATGATTATCATATTTAATGCCCTGATCGGCATTATCCAGGAACTGCGCGCCAAATGGACCCTGGACCGTCTGGCGCTGGTCCTGGCGTCACAGTCGCACGTGGTACGTAATGGGTCTGCACAAACTATCCCAACAAACCGGATCGTTCTGGATGATATTATCGAGCTCAAAGCCGGCGAACAGGCGCCCGTAGACGGGATAATCACCGAGGGTACAAACGTGGAAATAAATGAATCGCTCGTAACGGGCGAATCTGAGCCGGTCATAAAAAATGTCGGGGGCGCGGTCTACTCGGGCAGTTTCGTCGCCGCGGGAAATTGCCGGATGCAGGCCGTGCATATCGGCGAGCATGCTTACGCCCGCCGGTTAGCCAACGCCGTCCGTGAATTTACACTGGCCAAATCAGAACTGCGCATGGGTATCAATAAAATATTACGATATATCACCTGGGTTCTCGTACCGGCTGGGTTTCTCCTTTTCGCCACCCAACTGCTATCCATGCAACACGGCTGGCGAGACGCATTGTCATCATCAGCTGGGGGCGTGGTAAATATGGTACCCGATGGCTTGGTACTGCTAACCAGCGTGGTGATGGCGATAGCGGTCGTCCGACTAGCCAAACGGCGAGTACTGATTCAGGAATTGCCGTCTGTAGAAATGCTGGCGCGTGTTGATACGCTTTGTCTGGACAAGACCGGAACGCTGACCGAGGGCGCTATGGTGGTGGAAGAAATCATCCCATTCTCCGACCCAAAAATAAAACTCCCAGCTGTCACGCGAGATGTCCTGGGCGTCTTTGCCAATAAACAGGAGCAAACATCAACCCTGCAAGCGATTGGCCGCATGTGCCCCTATCCAACGCGGGGGCAATGGGATATTCGGGAAAACATACCCTTTTCATCTGCCAGAAAATGGAGCGCGCTGACCTTTAAGCGCCAAGGCACCTGGATCCTTGGCGCCATGGACATGATTGTGCCAAAGGCGAGCCTCCCCCAGGAACTGCAATTATTATCAGACCAATTCTCCTCAAGCGGCAAACGGGTATTACTCCTGGCTTACTCTGAAAAAACCATACAGCACCAACCAGGCAAATCAACGATGGCCATTCATAAGCCATTGCCAGTGGCTTTCATCGCGCTCCAGGAACAGCTCCGCGACGGCGTGGCCGCAACACTGCAGTATTTCAGAGAACAGGGCGTGGCGATAAAAATAATTTCCGGCGACAACCCTAAAACAGTGGCCTCAGTGGCGGCACGGGCTGGAATCATTACCGGCCAACCGCAAAACGGGCAAGATCTCCCGTCAGATCAGGATAGGTTGGGTGAGCTGGTTGAAGAACAAGCGGTATTCGGCAGGATCCTGCCTGAACAAAAAAAATCAATGGTCCGCGCCCTGCACCAGCGCGGCCATGTCGTGGCTATGGTTGGCGACGGCATCAATGACGTCCTGGCCATTAAAGAATCGGACTTTAGCATTGCCATGGGCTCGGGCACGGAAGCCAGCCGCGGTACTGCCCAACTGGTCCTCTTGGACAATAATTTTTCCGCATTGCCGGACGTCATCGCCGAGGGGCGGCGCATTATCGGCAACATGGAGCGGACAGCCAACCTATTCATTACGAAAGCGGCATATATCATCACCATGGCTTTGGCCGTCGGCCTCGCCAGGACCCCGTTCCCGTTCCTGCCCCGACACCTCACGGCCATCGCGTTCTTTACCATCGGACTGCCATCAATATTCCTGTCCTTTATGAAAAATACTGACCGGGCGCGACCCGGATTTGTGACACGAGTATTTCGTTTTTCACTGCCCTCTGGGGCCATGATCGCGGCATTGACCCTTATTACTTTTGCGCTGGCTCGAGAATTTGAGCCTAGCCGTATTGAGTTGGCTCGGACAGCAGCCACCTTGACGCTTTTTGGCAGCGGACTGGCGATGCTCATTTTCCTTGCCCGGCCGAAAACAATTTGGCAAAAAATATTTTATTCCGGATTACTGGCTGGCATGTGCTATACCGTCGGCTCTCCAGCTTTGCGAGAATTTTTTGGCTTAGTCATACCCTCGCTCGCCACCTGGGCAATTATACTTTTCATGATTGGGGTTTGTACCGCTGGATTATGGCAGATAAAGAAACGCTCCGCGGTTTTTGAACCGCAGATTTCATAGGTCGCACAAAACCAAGGGCTATACCGGAAAAATATTGCGGTGCTTTTTATGGTAACCGTGGGTACGCCCTTGACAATTTTTAGAGGTAAGCTATGATGATATCATAACGATATCATTAACTTTAAAAACTATGATCCAAGAAAAAACTGCGCGTTCAACCAATGGTTGGACCGCGCTCATCCTCCTAATCATCCTGGCAATCATTGAGGGGCTTGTTACAGCCTGGCTAGGCTCAAAAAACAGCGGCCTGACAGTACTGCCGATTTTCTTGCTGGCAGCGACCGGTTTTTGCCTGCAGGGTCTTTTTATCGTCAATCCGACCGAAGCGGCGGTAGCCACTGTTTTCGGTAAATACGCCGGCTCAGTCAAAGAGCCTGGTTTCTGGTGGATGAACCCGTTCGCGAAGAAAAAACACATCTCCTTAAAAATCAGAAATTTCGAGAGCGGCCACCTGAAAGTGAATGACAAGGAAGGAAACCCGATCGAGATCGCCGCCATCGTCGTGTGGAAAGTCGTAGAAACCGCCGAAGCGATGTTTAATGTCGATAGTTACGAAAACTACGTGCATGTCCAGAGCGAAGCGGCCATCCGCAATCTTGCGACTTCATACCCCTATGACACGCATATCGAGGGCGAGGTGTCCCTGCGCGGCAACACGGCGGAAATCGCCGAAAAAATGAAAGGGGAAATCCATGACCGTTTGGCTAAAGCCGGCGTGGAAGTCATCGAAGCGCGCATTTCCCATCTAGCTTACGCCCCGGAAATCGCCGGTGCCATGCTCCGCAGACAGCAGGCCAGCGCCATCATCGCCGCCCGGCAAAAAATCGTAGAGGGCGCGGTCAGTATGGTACAGATGGCCCTGGAAAAACTGGAGAAAGACCACATCGTGAAACTCGACGAAGAACGAAAAGCGACCATGGTCAGCAATCTGCTGGTCGTACTGACCAGCGACCGTGACGCCCAACCGGTTGTTAATGCCGGCACTCTTTATCAATAATCGCGTGGGATCAGGACGCAACAAACCATTTCTCTTGCGCATTGATGCGGGCACTCTGGCCGCCCTGCAGCACTGGGCTAATGACGAACTCCGCAGCTTGAACGGGCAGATCGAATGGATCCTCCGTGACGCTTTACGCAGGCGCGGCCGGCTTGAGTCGCCTAAACGGAAATCAGATGGATGAGTTATTTGACGCACATAATTCACTGCCGTACAATTAATTAAAATATGCCAGCCATAGAAGTACAAAATTTATCTAAGCATTTCGGCCACACCAAAGCGGTGGACGGCATTTCCTTTGCTGTGGAAAAAGGGGAAGTTTTCGGGTTCCTCGGCCCGAACGGCGCCGGCAAAACCACCACCATCCGGTGTATGATGGACTTCATCCGGCCTTCGGGCGGGTCAATCTCCATGCTCGGAAAAGATGCACAAAAAGAAACTGTTGAGCTGAAAAAACATATCGGGTATTTATCCGGCTACGTCCACCTGTACGGCAAATGGACTGGCCAAGATCATATTAACTTCATCAGAAATCTGAACGGAAAGAATGACCAATCGGCCCAACTAATTGAGCGAATGGGACTAGACCCGAGCTTGAAAACAAAACAACTCTCGTCCGGCAACCGCCAGAAGCTCGGCATTATTATGGCCCTCATGACCGAACCGGAAATATTGATACTGGACGAACCGACAAATGCCCTTGATCCTTTACTACAACGGGAGGTATATAAACTACTGCTGGAAGCGCAGAAAAAAGGCACGACCATTTTCATGTCCTCACACAACCTGGCCGAAGTCGACCACGTCTGCTCGCGGGTCGGGGTCATCCGGCAGGGCAAGATGGTGGCCGTGGAAAAAATCCACGACATGAAGCACAAACGAATCTATACGGTCAGGGCGCATATCGAAGGAAAATTCGACGCCAGCACATTCCAGCTTCCGGGAGTTGAACTGGCCGCGCCATCATCAGACGGAGAATTGATCCTCAAGGTGAAAGGCGATCTGGACCCATTGATCAAGAAACTGGCGAAATACACCGTCCATGACCTGGCCATCGAGCACGCCACGCTTGAAGACATTTTTATGGAATATTACAAATAACATGGGAATTATCTTCTGGAAAATAATCAAGGACCGGCGGATATCCATCATTGTGTATTGCGCGGCCGCCATTGCCCTGATGTGGATGTACGTCGCCATGTATCCGTCGATCGCCAAACAGGCCGCTTCGTTTACCGAGGCGTTCAAAAACTACCCCCAAGCCGTGATGAAAGCAATGGGCATTGAGCTGATGGATTTTTCACATCTAGAAAATTTTCTCGCCATGGAGCAGTTCAGCATCATCTGGCCGATCATGGTCATTTTCCTGATGGTGGCTTTCGCATCGAACAGCCTGGCGCGCGAAGTGGAAAAAGGCACCGCTGAAATCCTCCTGTCGCGTCCGATCTCCCGCCTGAAAATATTTTTCGGGCGCTACTTGGCTGGTATCACAATTCTGCTGATGTTTACCGTCCTGTCTACTGTGACCGTGGCCCCGCTGGCTGAATTGCATTCTATTGACTATCAGTTCGTAAACTACCTGAAGACCGGCCTGTCTGGATTTTTCTTCGGCTGGGCCTTTTTCAGCATGGCCATGATGATCTCAGCCATGTCTTCGGAAAAAAGCCGCGTGGCCATGACCATAGGCGGTACGGCCATCGCCATGTACGTTCTGAAAATAGTCGCCTCGCTGGTCGAGAGGTTCGATTGGCTGCAATACGTATCATTCTTTCACTACTTTAACGGCAACGACGGCCTGATCAATTCAATGATCAAAATATTGCCCTTAGTAATTTTTAGCGTCGTATCAATAGCTTGCACCGTCATCGGCGCCTGGTATTTCAAGAAACGAGATATCGCCGTTTAGCGACTGGTAATATAAAAACCTTCTGCAATAAAAAAAACAGCCCCGGGCTAGTATGCCAAGGGCTTGTTTGTCTGATCAAAGATCGCGTACCGTCACTTTATAGTAACGGTCATGACTGCTCCCCCCCATGGGTAGTCAATGAATTTGGAGGAAACCGAATCATCGGGCAGTGACGTGTAAAGAGACTGAAAGTCCTCCATGCATTCATCATCGATTAAATTAAAAATCTCCTCTACATACGCGCGAAACCAGCGCCGACCGTCCTCGTCGTCAGGGTAGGTGTAGGGCGGCAGTAGAGAATGCCCGGCCTCAGTCCAAAATGAATCCAAGGATCCGTCTGCCTGGATAGGCGAGAATCTCTGGTACCACCCGGCTGAATCGCACTGCGCCCAAAAATACTCCATGCACTGTCCCTCGAGGATCCGAAGCTGCATCTGCCTGGTCAGCGGCCGGTTCACCTGGACAGTCAGGACGGTTTGCAGCCAAACGCTATCGCCGTCCCCGTCAGGCACAGCGTACTCATGGATCACGCGAAATGAATCCGGCAGGTTAGGCCACATCTTTTCGAAATCAACTAACGTCGATCCCTTAATTGGCGGCGGTAACAGCGGCGACTGATCCCATTCGACCTCATCCGGCTGGGCCAACACGTTGACCGAGAGCAGTATGGCAATCGCGATGATTACCAGAAACAGATTGTTAAACGTCCGCATAGTACCTCCTTATGGTTGCGGCGATAGTACAATGTTTATTTCGATACAGTTTATATTCAAGATACTGTAGCACCAACGGCTCCTAGTGTCAAGGGTGGCATTCTGATGGTACAATGGACATAGTATGATCAAGGTTCTAATATTCGATTGGTTCGGCGTCTCCACTAAAGAAAACTGGAGTGATTGCATGGTCAGAAAAATGCACACAGACTTCGGCATTGGCGAACAAGAATTCAGAAAAGCTTTCAACCCATTACTCCAACCCTTCGCTAGAAACGATCTGACTCCCGACGAATTTCTTAAACAGTTAATTACACCGCTCCTACCGGATGCCGACCCTAAACAGTTTGCTTTCCTCTTCAGTACGCTTCCGGAGCTCAACCACGAACTGCTCGATTACATTAAAAGTCTTAAACAGCGCTACCCCACCTACCTGCTGTCCAACAATTTTGGTCCGGTTTTTCCGAATTATGAAAAAATGATCCGACTCGAAGATTACTTCACTGAATTGCTGTTGTCACATCAGTTGAATATGAGTAAAGTTGACGACAACATGTGGCCAGGGATTTTATTTAAACTCCCGTATAAACCCGCAGAACTTCTTTTCATTGATAATAAAGAACAGTACACAGCTGTCGCCCGAAAACATGGAGTTAATACCATCGTTTTTCTCAACAATCAACAGGTTATTAAAGATATCAACGATTTCTTTGTCAATAAGTAACCCTCAATAGCTCAAACCTCGTCGCCCCTCTCTTTGTCATCCTGAGCGAAGTCGAAGGATCCTATAGTAAAACAGAATAAAGATTCTTCGCTACGCTCAGAATGACAGTGGAAGAGTAAGAGGGGCGACAATATTCATAACTATTCTAACATCCTTCAATATGATCATCTTAGGCATCGCCCCGCCATGCGGCGGGAAAACCGAAAGCGCAAATGCACAAACCAACTTATATAATATTAAATGATTATATTAGGGATTGAGACATCCTGCGACGAAACCGCGGTCAGCGTAGTCGAAGGCAAGGGTGAACGCGTCAAAGCGCTATCACATGTCGTCGCCTCGCAGGTCAAGACGCACCTGAAATACGGCGGCGTGGTGCCGGAAGTGGCCGCGCGCGAACACATGATCGCCATGATCCCGACGCTGAATGCCGCCCTGCTTCAATCTAGAATTAAACCGGAAAAACTTGACGCAATTGCCGTAACGTCAGGTCCTGGCCTAATTACCGCATTAAGGGTAGGAACTCAGGCGGCGAAGACCTTGTCTTACGCCTGGAAAAAACCCTTGCTCGGCGTGAACCATATCGAAGGGCACATCCTGGCTAATTGGTTTATTAAAAAAACGATCAAACTGCCGGCTTTATGCTTGGTAGTTTCAGGCGGGCATACCGAGCTTATCCTGATGAAAAAACACGGCGACTACCATCTGATCGGGAATACTCTGGATGACGCGGCCGGCGAGGCGTTTGATAAAGTGGCGAAGTTATTGAATATCCAATATCCTGGTGGACCAAAGATACAAAAACTGGCTGAACAAGGCAACCCGGCGGCTTTTGATTTCCCCCGGCCGATGCTGAACAGCGCAAATTACAACTTCAGCTTTTCCGGGCTGAAGACGTCCGTCCTGTACTTCGTAAAAAAACATCCAGAGGTCATCAGGAATGCCAAGGCCGACCTCTGCGCCAGTTTTCAGCAGGCAATAGTGGACGTGCTGGTCGGTAAAACCATCCGGGCGGCCAAAGAACTCAAAGTGAAAACAGTGCTGTTGGCCGGCGGCGTGGCCGCTAACCAACCATTACGGCAGACATTGGAAAAAAAAGTACGTGAATTGAAACGAGTTAATTTTTTCACACCGCCGCTGTCACTTTGTACGGATAATGCCAGCATGATCGCCGCGGCCGGCTATTTCCGCGCCAGGAAAAAGGATTTCGATGACTTCCATACACTGGAGCCGGATCCGAACTGGGAACTGGTGAGGTAAATACAAAAGGTGGGTTCCTCGAAATGACGGCGTTAGGAGGCCCAATTGCTTTATTCTTAAAATTTCTACCTCTGAGGACGTATTTTGGCTTTTTTGGAGAAGGTTAATTTCGATATGTTTAGAATTCGGGCATTACCCCGTTGCCTTGACAAACTGTTCTACTTAGTCTTTAATACACAGATTGAATTAATTCTTGCTCTTTTATAGGAGGTAAACATGCTGGAAGTTATTTTTCTGTGGATTGTGCCAATATTTGCCGTAATATGTTTTATTATTGGAATAATGTTGGTGTTTTTAGGTGATATTGATTCTCGCAACGCAACTAATGGATTACTGGCCGTTTTCAGCTCTGTCATCATACTCGTTCTCTGCTACATAGCCAGCTTAGTTAGCCATCTGGTCTGACTCTTTCCCTGAGCTAATCAATTGTCCCCGTTTCTATTAAAATAGGACGGGGATTTTTATTTTTAATAAACACTCGAACCTGAACTGGGGATTAAACTAAAAAATACCCCACTTCTTAAAAGCGGGGTAATCTTGAATTTAGAGGCGTTCGCAATTGCGATCCTCCACCGGATCGCGGCTGTGCAAAGGAATATGGTCCAGGGGGCAGAGACAGTCTTTCGGCAGCTTATCTTCCCGCCACTCACCGCCACACGCGGGGCACTCATATGAACACTCGTTCCGGCCCGCCATCCTCCCGCTCAGGTGGCGACCGCGCCGCTCTGTCCGGATCTGCCGTAAGTACACGGCCGCAAACCAGCCCGCCAAAACGAGCATTACAATGGCGACCGCGCCGATCACTAAAAAACGCCACACGGTCGGGGGAAGGATAGCCACGGTGTCACGCAGCGACCACGCGAAAGCGATGAAAAGCAGCAGCGCCACGATTAAATTCCTCCGCACCCAATACACGAACTTATACATAGGAAACCTCCTGTCTGGACTATCAAGGGACAAATGCTACAATAGAACTGTATTAGCGTACTATATTACCCAAAGGGTAATACTGTCAACAATATAGCGGCTCATAAATTACTAATTTCTAATGTCGAATTTCTAACCAATGTCTAATGTCCGAATGCCCAATTGGTCATTAATGCATTGGGATTTGCCTGCCCCGTAAGTTGCGAGGGTAACGAGCAACTGTTCGGGGATTAGAAATTAAGAATTCGTCACTAGAAATTCAACAAATCACCCTAAATCATGCCTAAAACATTAGATAAAACCTACCAACCGAAAGACATTGAATCGGCCATTTACCAAAAATGGGAGCGGTCGGGCTTTTTTAATCCTGACAACCTGCCCGCCGTGCGTGGCCGCAAGGCGAAGCAGGCGGGACTCCCAGGTAAACGAAAAACGTCATTTACCATTTCCATGCCGCCGCCGAACGTAACGGGCGAACTGCATCTCGGACACGCCACGGGCTTGACCATCCAAGACATCATGACCCGCTACCACCGCATGAAGGGGGATCGGGCACTTTATCTGCCCGGAACAGACCATGCCGGCATATCTACTCAAGTGATGGTCGAACGTTTAATCGCTTCCGAGGGGGTGGACCGCCACAGCCTCGGCCGGGCGGAATTTCTGAAACGCGTCTGGCAATGGAAAAAGAAATACGGTTCGCGAATTACCACGCAGGTCCGCCAGCTTGGGGCGTCATGCGACTGGTCGCGCGAACATTTCACCATGGATCCGGCGCTCACCGCCGCCGTGCACAAGGCTTTCATTGCGTTATTCAATGAGGGGCTGATTTACCGCGGCACGCGCATCGTCAACTGGTGCCCGCGCTGTGCCACCGCGCTGTCTGACCTGGAAGTGAAGCACGTGGAAACCGCGAGCAAACTCTGGTTCATCCGCTACCCGCTGGCCGGCACTACCAAATACATTGTCGTGGCCACCACCCGGCCGGAAACCATGCTCGGTGATACGGCCGTGGCCGTCAATCCGAAAGACAAACGCTACACCCAATACATCGGCCAGAAAATCATCCTGCCGATCATGAACAGGGCCATTCCGATTGTGGCTGACTCGCGCGTGGATATGGCCTTCGGCACTGGCGCGGTAAAAGTCACGCCGGCCCATGACGCCGCTGACTATGACATTGGGCTGACTCACCATTTACCGGTTATCAATGTTATCGGGCAGGGCAACAAAATGACGAAAGCGGCGGGCGAGTATTACGGCAAAAGCGTGCAGGACGCGCGCCACGATATTTTTATCCGGCTGGAAAATGAAGAGTTGATCGAAAAAACCATTGACTACGTCCACCAGCAAGCGCGGTGCGACCGTTGCAGTACGCCGATCGAGCCGCTGATTTCCAAACAATGGTTCCTGAAAATTGCGCCGCTGGCCAAACCGGCCATTGCCGCCATGAAATCAGGCAAGGTTACTATTATCCCCAAACGCTTTGCCAAAGTCTATTTTCATTGGATGAATAACATCCACGACTGGTGCATTTCCCGCCAGCTGTGGTGGGGCCATCAGATCCCGATCTGGTATTGTGGACAACAAATTGATGCCCCTAAAGAAAAAATGGGATTTGCCGAAGCGGTCGTCCCTCAGGTTTTCAAAGGGAAAACCGTCACCTATCGCTTACGCGACCACCATCTTTCGCTGGGGGATCGTATCGCCTTCGAGAATAGCGCCACGGACGAACTTTTTGGTATCGGCACGATCACCGGCATTCAGCGCGTCACGGTCGGTACGCTGCCGCTTGAAGACAAGGCGCACTTTGCCACCTATGTCCGGCGCGAAGAATTGGTTGCCCGCTTCCACAAGCACCACCCTCATAAACGGATAACCAATAGTACGCCTGCGTGGATCTATACGTACTCCTTTACACCGCTCAATACAAAAGAGGGTTGCGGTACCGTACTGGCCTCATCAGAACAGCCGAAGCGCTGTCCAATCTGCCATCGTTCCGCATTCTTACGGCAGGAAGAAGATACCTTAGACACCTGGTTCTCCTCCGGACTTTGGACATTCTCGACGCTTGGCTGGCCGAAAAAAACCAAGGACCTCAAACTGTTCCACCCGACGTCAGTCATGGAAACCAGCTGGGACATCCTCTTCTTCTGGGTAGCGCGCATGATCATGTTCTCGCTGAAATTCATGAAGCAGGTGCCGTTCAGAACTGTATATATCCATGGTTTGGTGCTGGATAAGGACGGCAAAAAGATGTCCAAGTCAAAAGGCACAGGGATAGACCCTATCCCCATGACGGAGAAGTACGGTACTGACGCTATACGGCTTTCGGTAGTGCTGGGCACTTCGGCCGGATTGGACTATCGCCTGTACGAAGAAAAAATCGCCGGCTACCGCAACTTCATCAACAAGCTGTGGAACGTGGCCCGCTTCACTCTATCCCAACCAGTTTCAAAAGGAAAACTTGAAATAAAAACTCTGGCTGACAAATGGATCATCGGCCGGCTGAACCAGCTCATTGCGTCCGTTACAAAAAACATTGAGGACTTTAAATTCTCCGAAGCAGGTTCCGCCTTATACGACTTTCTCTGGCACGACTTTGCCGACTGGTACCTGGAAATTTCCAAGCGGGAAAAGAACCAAGCCGTGCTACGTTATGTTTTATCCGTCTGGCTCAAGCTGGCGCATCCGTTTATCCCATTCGTGACGGAAGAAATATGGTCGCAACTGGCTCCGGCCGGCAAGAATAACATGCTGATTATCCAGCCCTGGCCGATTGCAGATAAAAAAGTCATAAACAATCCGGCTGAAAAAAAATTTGAATTATTACAGCAATTTATCGCCGCAATCCGTAATTTCCGGTCAAATCACGCAATCCCGCCAACTGAATTTTTAAACATTACAATTGCGGGCGAGCAGATAAAACTGATTACTGAAAATCTGGAAATAATTAAAACACTGGCGCGTTTATCCAGACTTGAACGGCAAACAATCGCCAAACCGACTGGCTCCCTGCCGGGCTTGGACTTTTTTATCGAAGCTAAGGTCGACACCGCCAAACAACAACGTGATGTTACTGAAATCTCTGCCTATATCCAAAAGCTGGGGGAAAAGCTGTCCAATAAGAATTTCACCGAGCGCGCGCCGAAAGAAGTGGTGGAAAAGGAACGGCAGAAACTGGCTGAAGCGCAGGCCAAGCTGAAAAAAATCATCTAAAAAAAGACCCCCGAACCAATCCATTGATCCGGGGCGGCTTTAGGCCTGGAATTGCTGAGCGACGCTCTCCTCCACGAGATAGCCGTTGCTGCCATTGATGTCTACCGGGATAATGAGTCCGGCAGGAATCTTTCCCGCTGGCAAATCACTTCCGGGGTTGAACAGCATGAGCACGTAATTGCTCAGTGGACGGCCAGCGGCGAGCGGCAATCGATAAAGCGTGAACGTATCAGTCCGCTTTATAACCTCGTTGACTTCGAGTGCCCGGGTGGCAATGCGTACAGCTTCCACTGAGGAGATAATTACTGCCATACAAGCATCCTCCTTCCTATGGGACAATGAAAGAACGGAAATCTATTATGTATATCGTTGGCACACATTAACATAGGCGGATGCGATTGTCAAGCCCGAATGGGCTTGGAAATAAGATCAAGTTCTGCGGCGGTCTTGGCTAAGCTGGCAATTACATTTTCATCCCGATTGAATACGACCACGGCTTCACTCCCATCTCTGGTTACTTTTTGGCGGTAGATTTCCCCCTCGTCTTCAGTCCCGAGCGCCTCAACCGCATCCCCAAAATCTATCAAATAAGACTTTCCATCTCGGCCAATCATAATGTTTCGCAGATGCAAATCACGGTGGTAGAGCTGGTGCTGGTGCGCTATCTCGATCTGTTCTTTGATGCCGTCGACGAGCTGGCGGTACTGTTCGAAGCCCAGCTGTTGACCGTCTTTTTTGAGACTCATGAAATATTCCTCAACATTCTGGCCGCTCAGGGCTTCCATCACCAAAATGCCGTGCTGGACCGAGTTTGCCTCGTTATCACCCTGTGCAAACATAATCGCTTGCGGCGCCCGCACGCCCGCCGCTAGAAATTTCTCTTGGAGATGAAATTCCTTTTCCAAAGTATTCACTGAGGCCCCGGGATTGTAATTTGTTTTTATGCAAACGCACCGTTTGAAATCCGGAGAGTCTCCCTGCCATACGTCTGCGGCTTTGCCCCGGCCAAGATTTTTTTTTATTTCAAACTGACGTTCGGCAAACGCCAAAACCCGCCGTACGAGCTCTTCCCGTCCGGACTCGCCAAGCTCTTTTTCAATGGTATGCACATATCGCGCAGAAATTTCCGCTTTTTCCATATCCCAAAACTCCCCCCTGTAAAAATTATTCAGTTACTTTGAATACTTCCTCCGGCGTGGTGATGCCGGTCAAGCTCTTCAGTATGCCGTCCTGGACCATGGTCAGCATGCCGTGCTTCTTAGCGATATCCTTGATCTGGTATTCTGACACCTGGCCGGTCAGGATGAGCTTCTCGATATCCTGGTTCATGGTCACGATCTCGAAAATGCCGATCCGGCCTTTGAACCCGATGTCGCTGCATTTTTCGCAGCCTTTGCCGTGATAAAAATGCAGATCGTTAATGTCAACATTCTGTTTCTTATCGTCCGGGACAGACTTCAGCACCTCCTGGACATGCGCCAATGTTTCAGCGTCAGGGGTATATTCCTCCTTGCAATCCGGGCAGACTTTCCGCGTCAGGCGCTGGCCGATGAGGACATTCAATGACGGCGCTAAAAGGAACGGCTTCACTTCCATGGACATCAAACGGGGGACTGCGCCGGCCGCGCTGTTCGTATGCAATGTGGAGAGCATCAGATGGCCGGTCAGCGCGGCCTGGATGGCGATTTCCGCGGTCTCATGGTCGCGAATCTCGCCGACCATGACGATATCCGGGTCCTGCCGCAGGACGGCGCGCAATCCGCTGGCATACGTATAATGTTTTTTTACGCTTCCGGTTTTTTGATCTCCTTCCGATTGTTCGCTAGATTGCACCTGGCTTTGGGTAATCCCCTTGATCCGGTACTCAATCGGATTTTCTAAAGTAATTATTTTCGACTCGCTTGTATTCAGCTTCTTCAAGATGGCATAGAGCGTTGTCGTTTTGCCGGAACCGGTCGGGCCGGTGGTCAGGATCATGCCATTTGGCCGGTCGATTTCTTTTTTCATGATGTCATAGGCCACGCCGACCAGGCCAAGATCGTCCAGGGTTAAGCTTGTCGCGGAAGACATGAGCAGACGCATGACAATGCTTTCGCCAAAAGCGCTCGGCACAGTGGACACGCGGACATCAATAAAATCTTTCCCCAGATAAATCGTAAAACGGCCATCCTGGGGCTCATCTACGACATTGATCTTTAGTTTGGCGATCAGCTTGGCGCGGTTAATGACCTGCGGCCACATCTTTTTCGGCAATGCCGCCACGTCATACAGGGCGCCGTCTATCCGATAGCGTATCTTGATGTCTTCCTGCTGGGCCTCAATGTGGACATCCGAAGCGCGGGCCTGGATGCCGCCGGCCATGATGATGGTAAATACGTCTGTGATGGAAACGTGTTGGATTTTTTCTGCCAAATCTCGGAATGATTTCAATTGGCCGGAAAATTTTTCCAAATCCTCCGCCTTTAATTCAATGCCTGCCACGAATTTCCGCGGCCGTGGCAACGTCTCATACAGCTTCATGACCGCGTCAAAACTTTCCCGGGAAATCTGGTAGATGCCGCCGCGGGCCCGGCTCTCTGACGACAAACGCTCCACTAATGCCAGAACTTCCGGATCCTCCGGTGCAATCGCACCGATGCGGATTTCCGTATCTGTCTTAAAAAAACAGACCGCCTTCAAGCGCCGCGCCTCTTCTTCCGGCAACAACGATAAGGCGTCCGAACTGACCGGAAAACCCTTGAGAAAAATATAACCGGCGCCGCTTGAGCTGGCCCGCTCTCTCGTGTCTGCTTCCTTTTTCCTTGTGGCGATCTCGCGTATCTTGCTCTTCAGCTTTTCTTCGACTTCATCGGTACTCACGCGTATCTTGCCGCTTTGGTTAGCCCGCACCGCGCCGATCAGGTCGTCGATGCTTTTTTCGTTTTGGCTGGTAATATCGTCATTCATACTATGCTGATTATAACAGTAATAATGGCCCGAGTAAATAAAAAACGCCCTAGACATGCAAGCCTAAAGCGCATAATGCCCCGCTACTTAGACGGCGTTTGTGAGATATTTTTTACTCATCTCTACCACGGCTTTTTCGGCGGCCAGGATATCGGGGGCGGTCAGGGTAAATCGGATGAAATTCCGCGTACCGGTAGGCTTGTATTCGCGGAAAATGTTAAGCGCGTCAATTGAACGCCCCGTGGTGACGATTGCCTTGATGGTGCGGTCATTGCTCTCAAACAGCAGGCTGATTATTTCCGCATTCGGCGTATTGACCATCAGCTCGTCCACGACGCCTTCCAGTTCCGTTTCGCCGGCGCCGGATTTCACGAAATCCTGCTGATTGAGGAGCGACCAGACGATGCGGCCGCCCGATTCTGTTTTCAGGCGGGCTAACGCGCGGCCCCATAATTTCAACGTATTGATGGATTTAGTCCGGTACAGATGCTTGATGATGTCATCCCGTCTGGCTCCATTTTCAATCAGCAAACTGCTGATAGCCAATGACTTCGGGGTGACGCTGGCGCTTTGGAAGCTCTTTGTTTTTGAAATGATGCCGGTCAGGAGGCTGGTAGCGATATACTCATCCAATACATTTTCTTTGAACCCCTTGGCCATCTCGTAGACTATCTCAGAAGTTGACGTTGCCACCAAATCAACGATATTGATCTGGCCGAAATACTCATTGACCGCGGAATGATCGATATTGATTATTGGGGTATGATAAAAGAATTCCGTGTTGTCGTCGTAGATTTTCCCGAGCGCCTCGAGTTCAGGCGCGTCAATGACGATAATCAGGTCATATTCATAGGATGAAGCTGACGTGGAAACGTCCCGCGCTTCAAAAAAACCATCCTTCGGCGTGATGAAAATATTCAGCCGTTTCTTGTCGCTGATGTCATATGAAAGCTCCTGGACTTTTGTCCGCGAGAGATCCAAAGAAATGATGAATTTCCGCAGTGCCGTCAGGTCAGAATTGATCTCGTTGCTTTTCGGCAGGAACTGGTGCGATACGGGCAAATCGAATTCATTGCACACCACTTTCACTTTTTTGCCAATCTTTTCCAAAACCAAAAACAATCCCAGGCTGGAGGCAATAGCGTCGGTTGAGGGGTGGCACGGCAACGCAATGACAATGTTGCCGCTTTTTTCAATTTGGTCAATAGCCTGTTGGATTGGTGAGCGTTCCATATGTCGGGATATTCCTAAAAAACGTGATAGGTGAGTATAAAATACCCCGGCCAGCCTGTCAAGAGAATTGGCATTAAATTAAAAAATGTTATTTATTTGTAGATACCCCGGGAATAGCTTAAAATACTGGCATGAACTTCATATCCAGGCATCCAAACGCTACCATTAAAATTGGGCTAACCTTGGCAAAAAAAGTCAAAAAAGGCGGGATTCTTGCCCTGGTCGGCGATATGGGCGGCGGCAAGACCTATTTTGCCAAAGGCTTTGCCAAAGGCTTAGGCTTACGGACTGCCATCAACAGTCCGACATTTGTATTAATGAAAGTATACAAATTGCACAGGCCAGGGCTGAAAACTTTTTGCCATGTTGACGCCTACCGCCTCAGGCGGATTGATGAAATTCGCGAAATTGGCCTCCTGGAATACCTGCGGCGTTCGGACACGGTCTGTATTATCGAATGGGCGGACAAGCTCCGGCCCCTGCTCAAGGGGCTCCCTTTAACTGTTGTCCGTTTCACTTATGTGAGCCCGACAGTCAGGAAAATCTCCATACAAAAACGGGCATTATGGAAATAGCCCGTCTTATCCTGGCAGATTGCTAAATAGCCGGCACCGGTTTATTGGCCGGCTGTTTTTTTAACTCAGCTTCGGCTAAAACGGAATCCTCGACAGTCATTTTTTCTTCTGTTACCTGAAGCACTTGATCACGGCTGATGAGTAAATCGCGCTGGAGCAGTTCGCCGATTAGGTCGCGGCTGCGGACGGAGTACTGTCTGATGCTTTGTGATTCCTGGTCAACCACAAAATCCGAGACCTTGCCCAGGTGCTCGCCGGACTGCGTATATACCGGTAAGCCGATCAGCTGTTTTGCCGTAAGGCTCATTGTTTGACGACTAGGGTATTGTTTACGACCTTATCCCGTTTGAATATATAATACTGCTGCGCCACGGTAAAGAGCGTGGAGAAAAGCCAATAAAGGGTCAGGCCGGCCGGAAACTGAAGGCCGAAAATGACCGTCAGGACAGGCATGAAATACATCATCTGCTTGTTCATGCCCGCCATCATGCCCTCATCCTTGGCACCGGGCACTTTGGGCGGCTGCTTGGCCATCAGCATCTTGGTCTGCCAAAATTGCGCCGCGCCGGCTAGGATGGCTAAAATGTAATTCCCCTTTTTTGCCAGGTCAACGAACCCCAAAAACA
Source organism: Patescibacteria group bacterium (assembly GCA_043808365.1). Lineage (GTDB taxonomy): Bacteria > Patescibacteriota > Patescibacteriia > UBA10025 > JAHIVO01 > JBAYGJ01. The sequence goes on along the minus strand of JAZDEZ010000021.1, from coordinate 43,202 downwards.
TCGGACTGATCGAGTGCGCAGAGAATATCGCGCGTAACGGTTCATACAGGTGCTTGAGCTGGTCTGCCAGCAAAATGTGGGTAGATGGGTCGGTTTGCGCTACGGCTAAAAACGCCCGGTACAAGGCGATCAAGATGGGCAGCTGGATCAAGAGGGGGAGACAGGATGAGAATGGGTTTACTTTATTTTCCTTATAAAACCTCATCAGCTGACGGCCAAGCTCCTCTTTGTTATCCTTGTATTGTTTTTGTATGGCCTGGAGTTTCGGCTGGGTATCCTGGAGGATTTTTTGCGACCGGATAGAGGATCGTGAAGGGATATACAGTATCAATTTTATCACTAATGTCAGCAAAATAATCGCTACCCCCAGATCAGGGATGTACTTGTAAATCAAAACAAGCGCGTTCAATAACGGCTGAAATAGCGCTACATTAAATATGTCGCCGATCATATGTTTTTAGGGACTGGGTCATAGCCGCCGCGGGACCAGGGATGGCAGCGGCCGATCCGTTTAATGGTTAAAAATCCGCCTTTCAGTACGCCGTGCTTCTCAATAGCGCGGTATCCGTATTCAGAGCAGGTCGGGTGATAACGGCAGTACCCATAAGGGTGCCGATACGCCAACAGCCCATGGTCCGGGGACAGGGTTCGTTGGTAAGCCCTAATCAGCCCTAAAATAATTTTTGCAAAATATCGCGGAAGATTCATTTTTGTAGTAGTTTTGCCCGAATAAACAAGCTAATAATATGTGCTCTTAAGTCTAAAAACGTCAGGTCCTTCAATGGTGGTTTCGCAATTATCGCGATGTCGTAGCCCGGCTTCATTTTGGGGAGCAGGGACGCGGCAATGGCTCTGAGTCGGCGCTTAAGGAGGTTGCGCTGCGTGGATTTTTTGTGGACTTTCAAGCCGATGCTGAAACCAAACCGCGTAACTGGCCTTTGCTGGGGGAGTATTTTTAACACAGCGTCGGCCTCATGATAGGTTAGGCCGCGCCGATGAAGGTTGTGCCAATCCCGGTCAGTAACGACCCGATGTTTCGCCGACAGCATGGCGTCCTAGAAATTAATAACTGAGTACATGACGGCCCTTTTTACGGCGGCGAGCCAGCACTTTTCGGCCATTCCTGGTTTTCATCCGTTTGCGGAAACCATGCTCCTTTGCACGCTGCCGTTTCTTGGGTTGATATGTTCGTTTTGGCATAATACCTGGCTTTTCAACTGATAAAAAATCTTTTTAAAGTATACTGGAAAAACCCTCATTGGTCAATTAAAAATGACTATCCTCATATTAGTCACAGTTTATGCACAAAAGAGGCGATTTTAATCGTTTTTTTGGATCCTATTGTATGGTAGTATAAATACTACTCATAAAAAATCCTTCTCATATGGACAAGGAGCAACTGTGGCAGGCCGCCCTCGGCGAGTTAGAATTGTCGATCAGCAAGGCCAACTTCACGACATGGTTCAAAAACACTTTCATCTCCCAATACGGCGATGGAAAAGTTGCTATTGGCGTGCCAAATACCTTCACAAAAACCTGGCTGGAAACCAAATATCACAAGGAAATTCTGAAAAGCCTGCAAAACGCCACCGGCAACCAAGTGAAAGAAGTGGCATACAAAGTTGAATCAACTCGTCGGGCCGGACAGTCAATCGCCGCCCCCCAAACTCAGAACATGGCCGGGCCAGCCGCCGCGCGTACGAAAGATCCGCAAAATAGTTACGGCCTCAATGCGCGATATACGTTTGAGAATTTTGTTGTCGGCAAATCCAGCGAACTGGCTCACGCCGCCTGCCTGGCCGTGGCTCAGCGTCCGGGAGAAGTGTATAACCCGCTCTTTATTTATGGCGGGGCCGGGCTGGGGAAGACTCATCTTTTACAGGCTATTGCCCATGAGGTTTTGAAAAATTCCCCAAAAAAGAAAATAGTCTATGTCACGTGCGAAAAGTTCACTAATGAATTTATCCGGGCAATCACCCAGGGGAACGGGGAGAGCTTCAAAGACCATTACCGAAACGCCGACCTCCTGCTGATTGACGACATCCAGTTCCTGGCCGGCAAGGAGGGTACCCAGGAAGAATTTTTCCATACTTTCAACGCCCTGCACCAGCAAAACAATCAGATTGTCATCACCTCAGACCGGCCGCCTAAAGCCATCCCGGCGCTGGAGAACAGGCTTATTTCGCGCTTCGAATGGGGCATGATTGCCGACATCGCCCAGCCTGACTTTGAAACCCGCGTGGCTATCCTTAACGCCAAATGCAAGGAAAAAAACTACCCCCTCGCCAGCGATATCGTGACCGCCATCTCGACCAGCGTCCAGAGCAACGTCCGCGAACTTGAGGGCGCCCTGAACCGCATTATGGCCTATCACCAGCTCAATCATGCGCCCCCCACCGTCGAATCGGTGAAAAACGTCATCACCAGCCTGTCTCGCTACCAAAAACGCGATGGCGCCATCACCATCAAGCAAATTATTTCTGTGGTGGCCAGTTTTTTTGAAATTTCTTCAGGCGATTTACTGGGCGCGAGCCGCAAAAAAGAGCTTGTCGTGCCGCGCCAAATCTCCATGTTTCTCATGCGCGAAGAAGCAAAGGCCTCTTACCCGGCGATTGGCCAAGAATTGGGCGGACGCGACCATACTACCGCCATGCACGCATACGAAAAAATTAAAAGGGCGCTCGATGAAGACGAAAAAATCCGCCAGGACATTTTATTAATCCGGCAGCGGCTGTATAACTAGTGAGGAAGATGTTGATAGCCGGCCTCTGAACACCGCCTAATATGTGGACATGCACACGCTCGCATTGTGAATAAAAACCTTTTCTGAAGCCGTAAAAAATTCATTTGCTTCCGGACATAGTCTTACGCACACCCCACCCACCGTTACTGCAAATCTTATTCACTCCCGATAAAAAACAATTTCATAAAAAACATCCAATCAAAGCAAGCTGGTTTGTTTAAAAAAATATTTTCATCCACATATCCACCTCCCTATTACTATTATTTATTAATTTATTTATAAAGATACTATGAAAGTAATATGCACGCAGGAAAATTTAACAAAAGGCCTTTCTTTGGTCAGTCATGTGGCCAGCAAAAATATTACCCTGCCGATTTTAAACAATGTTTTGATCCGCGCCGAGCAGGGTGTTATTAAACTTCTCACCACAAACCTTGAAATTGGCATTATTTGCCAGGTGCGCGGCAAAGTGGAAAAAGAAGGGGCCTTTACCGTGCAGGCCAAGACCCTGAGTGATTACGTGAATTTACTGCCAAAAGAAAATATTGAAATCGAGGTGGTTGACCAAAGCATGAAGATAAAGGGGAAGAAGTCCAAGACGGTCATGAAGGGCCTGGAGGCTTCGGAATTCCCCTTGATTCCCGAGGTTGATGCCAAGCAAAAATTTGAAATTCCCGCCGAAACCTTGCGCCGGGCGCTGTCAAACGTGGCATTTGCCGTGGCGTATGACGAGACGCGGCCGGAAATCAGCGGCGTATATTTTAATTTTGAGGGAGGCAATCTCGTTGCGGTGGCGACGGACAGCTACCGTCTGGCGGAGAAGAAAGTCGCTCTATCCAAGCCGGCGGCCAGCCAGCACAATGTCATCGTTCCAATCCGGACCATCCAGGAATTAGTGCGAATCTTGGGTGATTATAATGACCCCGTCGCTATTGTCTGCAATGAAAATCAAATATTATTTGACCTAGGCGAGACCAAACTGACCTCGCGCGTCATCGAGGGCCAATACCCTGATTATCAGCAAATCATCCCCAAAGAGTACCGGACGAAGATCACCGTCGATACCCAGGAGTTTATTAATACCGTCAAACGGGCCAGCCTGTTTTGCAAGCCGGGCGGCAATGACATTGTCTTGAAGTTCGAAAAATCAGCCGGACAGATCACGGTGAATACCACTAACGCCCAGGTTGGCGAAAGCGAAGCGGTGCAGGAAGCGACTATCGAGGGCGATGAAAACCATATCGTGTTCAATTACCGGTTCTTGCTTGACGGCCTGCAAAACCTTAACTCATCTAACTGCGTCATTGAAATAAATTCAAACCTCAGCCCAGGCCTGATCAAGCCGGAAAAGGACGGCGACTATGTCTACATTATCATGCCGATTAAGCAATAGCCACTAGTAGTTAGTGATTTGTAATTAGTGAGAAATATAAAAAACAGGGCGGAAGAGATTCCGTCCTGTTTTGTTTTTGAATATTGTTGCCTTGTCGCAATGTATGTTTGATTTGGCTCTTGTGTGTAAGTTGCGTAACGTCTAACGTTTGCGTCTCATGCGCTGTCGTCCGAAGCTTTAGCGAAGGATGATGGCGTATAGACGCTGTTGTATGATGTGCATTTATCCTATATATATTTTACCAATACGCTTACAGTAAGTAAATCACTTTCGAGCAACGCTTGACATTTCTGTCGGAAGTGATATACTGTTGCATTAGTTCTTTTCAGTTGTTTGTGGCTTTTTCCGTGCTTTGTATTAATACATTAAATACACATACGGAGAAGGCCATAAACAGATCGGCTTTCCTCTTTGCCAATACCGGCGAGGAGAACTCTTTCTCATATGAGGAGGTAGAGCAATGGACACTCTTCGATCAGCGTCGCATTTACAGCGCGAGCTAGGAGATAATCTTTTCAACGCATTGGTCAGCTCCGATAACACCGAAGCCGTTCGTCAATTCGCCAGTGGCTTAGTGAAAGACGGATTACCAACCACTATGACCATCGCCGGCCGCACGTACGAGATTCTTGGCTTCCTGCGGGGAGACGAGAAAAAAGTGCCAAGATCAACGATAATTGAGCACGTGAAGGAGATGCAGGCGAATTTGGGCCAGGACGATGGCCAGCACCTCCTGGATCACCAGGAAGAAATCCCGGAAGTTCTGCGGGGCAAGGTCGTATTCGTCTTCACGGACTGGCGCTTCCCTAATGATCCCGGGGGCATGGCTTGTGTCTACTGGAAAGATGACCGCTGGGTTCAGCTCTGGGACTGGACTCTCAACAACTGGCGCGCCGCCCTTCAGGTGCTTCACCGCATATAAAGCGCTTCGGCGCTTTGCCACTTAGCCTGCCTGACGGCAGTCAGGTTCGTATCCCCGCACTGGCTCTCTACAAAAAGAGTTGGTGCGGGGGATTTTTTTATCTCAAAAAAAGGAAAGAGTATTGGTTTTGGAGAAGTTAAAATCCAAAGCAAGCGTAATGGTAAATTATTATTAATAAAAATGCATGCCATACAACGTCCGCGTCTCATGCGCTGTGGAGCGAAGTGGAATGGCGTATAGACGCTGTTATGTGGTGAGCCTGCAAGGCGAACGAGGGAGCGAAGCGACCGACAGTATGACGCAGGTGCCTTTTTTATTTAAGCAATCTGAATCTATAAGATGTAGCTATCAATCCTATTCCAATTATTCCTATAATTGTAGCAATGCCAGAGTTCCTTTCTCCAAAGATGTTTCCATAAAACATTATTCCAGCTCCAATTAGTGCAATACAAATTCCCGCTATAAATTGAATCTTATTAAGATAGCTCCATGGATTATCCTTTAAACGTCTTTTTTTACCTATCACAAAATAGACTACAATCAAAATTATTAACAAGGCTAATATTGAAATTAAAATATACGGGGGTTCCATGATTTTAGATTAGTTATAAAGTATTTAATTCTTTCGTATAAAGAAGGCTCTGAGTAATATTGCACAAAACTGTTTATTATACGAACAAGATGGTTTTTTATATTGTGTTTGGCGACGTTAAATATTCGCTTTACTCCCACCAATTACAGTCAGTCATTAAGCGAGAAAACTATTGCGCCGGAGCAGTGTTCGTATCAACGGGAGCCGGGGCTTGCGGCGGCAGGTAGTTGATCGTTACAGTCGTTGACCCGGTATTGGCAATCGCGTCTGAGGCCACGGCTTTGAGGTCGTGGAAGCCGCTGATTAATTCCGTAGTTGCCGTATACGTGAATATGAACGGTGAGGCGCTGACCGTACCGATTTGGACGTCGTCAAGATAGTACGTCATTGACTTTATGGTTTGCGGTCCGGTAGCCGCAGCTTCAATCGTAAACGTACTGGAGGAGACAGTCGTGCCCGAAACCGGAGACGTAAATGTCACGACCGGCGAATTCGCGGACGAGCGCAGGTCGCACGACTCGTACTGCAGGGCGCTATCCAGGTATTTGTTGGCCACAGCCCAGCGCTGGACCGGCTCTTCCCAGCGCGCGTATTGGGGATCTTTTGTCGGGTCAGCGGGCGCTGGACCGGCTGGTTCGTCTTTATTGACGTAGAAAAGGATGTCGTGGACGATCTTGAAAGATTTTTGCGTAACAAACGCTTCCGGGTAAGTTTCCAGGCATTTATCTGGAATAATTTTTCCGGTGAATAAATCAACCGAGTATTTGATGTCGCTGCCGATTTTCCCCTGCAGGATCGGCTTGGCGGATGAGTTGGGTTTTGGCGCTTTGAAAGGTTCGGACGGGCCGCCGACGGTGCGTTTCATGTACTCGTTCCATATCGGCGCGGCCACGATTGAGCCGTCGGCCCCGCGCTTCATTTCCGAGTTGTCATTGTTGCCGACCCAGACGCCGGTAGCGATTGACGGCGTGTACCCGATGGTCCAGGCGTCGCGGTAGTCGTTGGTCGTGCCGGTTTTCGCGGCGACCGGCCGGTCCGGCAGGGTGAGGTAGTTTTTCGACCCGAAAATATACGCGCGCGCTTCGTTATCCGATAAGACGCTGTTAAGCAGCCGGACGACGTTTTCGTCCAGAACTTTTTCTTCGCGGTTTTGGAACTGTTCCAGCACCTTGCCCTTGTTATCTTCAATGCGCAATATGGCCGCGACCGGATGCCTGATGCCTTCCCGGGCGAATGTGGCAAATGCCGAGGTATGCTCCAGGAGCGTCACTTCCCCGCCGCCCAAGACCAGCGAAAGGCCAAACCGACTCGGATCGTTCAGGGTGGTGTAGCCGAGATCCTTTGCCGTCGCCAAGACGTTTTTTATTCCCGTCAGATACAAGGTTTTAACAGCTGGGATGTTCAGTGATCCGGCCAGTGCTTGGCGAATCGATACGGGGCCATGTTCTTTTGAATCGTAATTATGCGGGGTGTAGTCTTTGCCTGAATCAGTGGCAAAGTTCGTGACCAGGTCAAAGAGAACCGTTTCCGGCGTGTAACCCTGTTTAAAGGCCGTCGCGTACACGATCGGCTTGAATGACGACCCAGGCTGGCGCGGGCGCAGGGTGACGTTGACGTTGCCGTCAATTTCCGTGTTGAAATAATCTTTTGAACCGACCATGGCCAGGATTTGGCCAGTCTTCGTATCCAGTGATACCAGGGCGGCATTGGAAGCGTTGTACTTCGCGGCGTTCTTGTCGGCGTATTTCGTCACCACCTCTTCGGCGACGCGTTGCTTGTCGATATTTATGGTGGTGATGATCTTGAACCCCCCTTGTTCAGCTTCTTTTTCCCCGAATTTTGCCGCCAGCAACTCTTTGACATACATGACGAAGTGGGGGGCCACGATATTGTCGCTTTTCGGTTTGACTTGCGCCAATATATCCACCGCTTTTGCCGCGTCGGCCTGCTCCTGGGTGACGTAGTTCTGCTCAACCATTACTTTCAGAACCAGGTGCTGCCGGCTGACGAGGTCTTCGGTATGGTTGCCGTACGGCGAGTAATATGACGGTGACTGCGGCATGGCCGCCAGCAATGCGGACTCGGCCAATGTCAGGTCCTTGGCTCGCTTGTTAAAAAATGTCTGACTGGCCGATTCGATGCCGTAGGAATTGGATCCATAAGGGATCTCGTTGAGGTAGAGCTGGAGGATCTGGTCTTTGGAAAACCTTTTTTCCAGCTGGTATGACAGCACCAATTCTTTAATTTTTCGGATATAAGAGCGTTGCGAGGTCAAGATGGAATTCTTGACGAATTGCTGGGTGATGGTTGATCCGCCGCGCGGCGGGCACAGGCCGCCGAAATTGCCGATTACCTCGTGGCAGACCGCTTTGGCAATGCCGCCCAGCGAGAATCCGTGGTGGTTATAGAAATCTTTGTCCTCAATCGCGATGGTGGCGTGCTTCATGTCGTCTGGAATGTCCGATAATTGGATTACCGTCCTTTTTTGCTCGCCGTGGATGTCGTAGAGCAGCGTGGTGCCGTCCCGGGCGTAAATCTTCGTACTTTGGGCGACGGTCCTGTCAATGACCTTGTTTGGGTCTGGCAAGTCCCTGGATATTATGGCAAACATAATGACCATGCCAACAACCCCAAGCACGACCAAGACGCCCGCTATCGGCCACAGGCGAGCGATGATTCGGCGCCAGCGTTTGGGATGGCGGTGCTGAGAGCGGATAGTGTCGACTACCCGGGCGCCAATTCTTTTTATGCGGAAATTCGGTTCGCGCAAGGGTGGGATGGGCATAGTTACGATGAGTGGGTGCAAATAAGGGCGGCGCCGGCCACGTTCGCTTCCGTTAGGTCTTTTACGGTAACTATTTTCGTTTCTTTGAGCGGCGGGTACAGCAGGAGGGAGCGGGCCTTCCGGATAGACGGCCTGGTCAATAGTTTGACTCTGGAGAGTCCTCCGCCGATAACAAGCAAATCCGGATTATACGAATGGATCGCGTTAGCCAGCCCGATGGCCAAGAAATGGGACATGGTGCCGATGGTTCGCCGCGCGGCCCGGTTGCCGTGTTTTGCCGCGGCTTCGATCGCGAATGCGTCTAAGCGCCGCCCGCTGAATTGCCTGTATAGCGCGCTCATCGCCTGTCCCGAGATCAGCGCTTCCAGGTGGCCGGTACGTCCGCAACTGCACCGAGGCGAATGGTCGGCGACCGTCGTGTGGCCGAATTCCGTGACGTTAAGCTTGCCTCGGTACAACCGGCCGTTTATCACCAGCCCGGCGCCGATGCCCGTTCCCAGCGTTAGCGCCATCACGACCGGGTATTTTTTACCGATGCCCGTATGGGCCGCGCCTAGCGAAAAGCAGTGCGCGTCATTATCAACATATACCGGCACATGGAATAACCGCCCGATAATTTTTTTAAGCGGGACTTTTTTCCACGAGCGGGGCAGGTTGGGGCTGGCTTCGACCACGCCTTTTTTATAATCAACCAGTCCGGTAATGCCGATGCCGATTGCAGTCACTTTGTGCCTGATAAAGGTTGATCGGATGCTCTCAATAATGCTGTCCAGGGCTGTGGTTTTATTCCGCCGGTCCAGAGGAAATTTTTTACTGGCCGAAACCCGGCCATGCCGGTTTACGAGACCGGTCTGGATTTTAGTGCCCCCGATATCTACTCCGAGCGTATATCTAGCCATAAATAGCGCAAAATAGTCAAATTCGCTTTATTAGTATACCAAAAATAAGGTATAATATAAACGACTTATGCTACGACACGGAAAAAACAAGGAAATCCTGGAGCGGGGGGTAGAGCAGGTTATTGTTAAAAGTAACCTGGTCAAACGCCTGGATAGCGGCGCCAAGCTTCGAGTTAAGCTGGGCGTTGACCCGACGTCCCCCCTTCTCCATCTCGGCCATACGGTCGTCCTGCGCAAGCTCAAGCAGTTCCAGGACCTCGGGCACCAGGCTATTTTTTTGGTCGGTGATTTTACCGCCCGGATCGGGGATCCGTCCGACAAGGTCTCGGCGAGGCAGCCGCTCACCCATATGGATATTCAGGAAAACGTCGCCACCTATCGCGAGCAGGTCGGGAAAATTTTGGACCTGTCAAAAGTGGAGTTCCGGTACAATTCCGAATGGCATAAGAATATGGACCTGGCGGAATTTTTCCAGCTGGCCAGCCTGTTTTCCGTCAACCAGATGCTGGAACGCGACATGTTCCAGAAACGCCTGGCCGCAAAAAAACCCCTCTGGATACATGAACTCATGTACCCGCTGATGCAGGGGTACGATTCCGTCGCTTTGCGCGCGGACATTGAGCTTGGCGGCACTGACCAGACGTTCAACGTCCTCGCGGGCCGGGTCATCCAACCGGCGTACAAGCAGGATCCGCAGGATATTTTGACCGTCCCATTGCTTGTCGGGCTGGACGGCAAAGAAAAGATGTCAAAGAGCGTCGGCAATACGGTAAATTTAAACGATTCGCCCAAAGAAATGTTCGGCAAACTCATGTCGATTCCCGATAATTTGATCATTAAATATTATACTTTACTGACCGATGTGCCTCTCGTAGACATTGCCGGGTTCGACCTGGCCATGAAAAAAGGCGCCAACCCGCGCGACTTCAAGGCTCGATTGGCCAAGGAAATCGTGGAACTCTACCACACCAAGCATGACGCCATCGCCGCGGAAAAGGAGTTTGAGAAAGTTTTTTCAAAAAAAGAGTTTCCGTCAGAAATTATTAATTATTCTGGTTCTGCTGGCACAGTCGTAGCTACAGTGGCTGATGTTTTAAAGAAATCAAAATCAGAGGCTCGAAGGTTGGTCGAACAAGGAGCAGTCAGTCATGATGGCGAAATTGTTAAAGACCCGAATGAAGAGGCCAAGCCAGGAGTGTATAAAGTTGGCAAGCTGACATACTTTCGAAAACCTTTAAAAAAATAGATTAAAAAACAACATAAAACTACTCATGTTGTTTTATTTAGAATTATTTTCCCCCGCGGTAGAACTTTGCCGCCGCTTCCGGAGCCACGGAGTTGATGACCAGCCGCGAGCCCATTTCCACGCCGGCCCAGACGTCGCGTCGCGGACAGATGCGAATGTAGAGGTGTTCGTGCTTCTCGGTAATAGCCTGGTGGAGGTAATAGTTATACGGCAGTTGGAGCTTGTTCAAGCGTTTGATGATCAGCTGCATATAGTGGGCGAGCGAGGTCAGCTCGGCATCATTCAGTAAGCTGATGTTGTCCACATGACGCTTCGGCATGATCCAAGCTTCGTAATTGTACGTGGAAGCGTACGGCGTGAAAGCGGCCATGTACCGGTCGCTGCCGATCCGGCGGGGGCCTCTTGATTCCCTCCTGGCCAATTGGCAATAGTAGCACGCGCCGAAATTCAGCTGGTGCTGTTCAGCGCGGGTCAGTTTGTTGACGATATGGGGTGGCATGAAACCTGACGCAAATATCTGGGAGTGCGCGTGGACCAGCGAAGCACCGGCTTTACCGCCATGGTTTTTGAAAATGAGGATGTACTTCATTTTCTTGTCTCGGCTGATTTCTTCCGTCCGGTTGGCATACGCCTTCAGCAGCCGTACGATGTGCGCTTCGGAAAAATCAGCCAGCTCCTTGTTATGGTGCGGCGTTTCGATGATCACTTCCTGGGTGCCATATGTTTTTGGGGTCTGGGTGCTGACGACAGGGAAGATATTTTTTATGACCTTGATTTCCCACCATTGGTCCGGCCCGACTTGGTATAGCGGGCGCTGGGACGCGTGCTCGCGTTCGCGGCAAAACGGGCAGTCTTTTGATTTGACCGGCGTGTCGCGGTGTTCCGCCACGTCATGCGGCCGTTTGGCGCGCTTCGGGGCGATGATGACGAAGCGGTTATGGATGTAGTCCTCGCGTATCTCGCTTTTGACCGGTGGGATCCTGACCATGGTTATGGGGCTAATTGTTGATATAATTTGAGATATTTTTCAGCGGAATTGTTCCAGGAAAAATCATTTTGCATGATGCGCCTGACTATTTTATACCACGTTTCAGAGTCCTGATAAAGCGCCAGCCCCCTTTTTATGGCGGCCGACAGTTCTTTGGCGTCAAAGGCGTTGAAAACAAAGCCATCGCCTTCTTTCGATTCGGGGTTGAAATCCTTGACCGTATCAATCAGCCCGCCGGTGGCGCGGACTACCGGGACAGTGCCGTAACGCATGGAAATCATCTGGGCCAAGCCGCACGGCTCGAATTTCGACGGCATCAGAAACAGGTCCGATCCGGCATAAATTTTTTGGGCTAATGGCGCGTCAAAAGCTATTTTCGCATAGAAGATATCCGGATGGGCAGCCACCATTTTTTTGACCGCGGCTTCGATCGGCGGCAGGCCGGTGCCCAGCATGATTAATTGGATATCGAATGCGGCCAATTCTTCACTCAGGGAACAGATTAGGTCCATGCCTTTTTGTTCGGCAAAGCGGGTGACGACGCCGAGGATGGGGATTTTTGGATTGACCGAGAGTCCACAGACTTTCTGCAAGTCGGCTTTGCATGGCAGCTTGTTGGTCGGGTCGTCAGCGGAAAAATTCGCAATAATATCCTTATCTGTCGCCGGATTGAAACGAGCGACGTCAATGCCATTCAAAACCCCGATCAATTTATCGCGCCGCGGCGCCAGGAGCGGATCAAGCGTCGATCCGTATTCGGGGGTAAGGATCTCTTTGGCATATGACGGGCTGACCGTCGTCATGAGGTCGCAGGCCAGGATGGCTTGTTGGAGGGTGGACATGTGGGCGTTACGGCGTTCTGCCAGCGTCGGGTACTCTCCGCCAGCCAAACCAAGCGCGTCCATAATCACCTCTGTTGGATACCAGCCCTGGTATTCCAGGTTGTGGATAGTGAGGATTGTTTTTGCAGATGCTAACCGCTTGTTTTTGCGGCCGAGGATTTTTACCAAGACCGGCACCATGCCGACATGCCAGTCATGGCTATGGATGACGTCCGGGTACCAATCAAGCGGATCGCATATCGCTAAGCAGGCACGGGATAAAAATAAGAATCTGTGGGCTTCCTTGATTGAGCCGTTCGAGGAGGCATCCGGTTCGATATAGATGCCGCCGCCACCCAGGTATTCCGGATGGTCGAGAAGGTAAACGGGGATGTTCGTGCCGGGGAGCGGTGTGGAGTAAATGGATATTTTTTCTACGGCATGATTAAATGGCACCTCGACGTTGTCTGCGACTTTGGTAAACGGATATTTTTTTTCGTCGACAATGCCGTATTTCGGGATGACGATGCGGACATCAACGCCTAATTTTTTCAGGGCAATCGGCAGGGCGCCGGTCACGTCAGCCAGGCCGCCGACTTTAGCGATCGGGTTCAGTTCAGCGGCAACGAATAGGATTTTGAGTGGGTTAGTCATGTTTGGTTGGCTAATTTTTTAAGATTGCTAGCCGCCCGATCAAACATGGTATTGATGATTTTCCAGTAGTGCGGGCTTTTATTGTATTCCGTAAAGACTGCCGTAGTGGTGATGATGTCCAGGCTGATCCGTGCCTGATAGAGCGGTAGTTGGTTTTTTACCAATAACATTATCGGTTGGTTTGCATGTCGCAAGTAGCGGGCCAGAAATGTTTTTTCCATCCGGGTAATTTCATGGTCAGGATAAATGAAGCATTCCATGGCCCGGAGATGGGTCATGAACGTGGCCACGTCATTGGCCGGGGAAAACTGGGAAGTGGAGGAGAAATCAATGATACCGATGTCCCCGGTGCGCAGGTCATAGATGATATTGCTGGCCTGGAAGTCGCCATGGATCGAGATGGCTTCCCGTTCGCTGTATATTTTTTTCAAACCCCGCAGGTACTGATTTTTCAGGCTGGAAAATTTGCGCCGAACAAAAGGCATGTATTTGGCCACTTTTTTTTCAGACAAGTTGAAGTATGCTTCCTCATCCCGCCAGGTGCGTAATGGGCTGATTCGCAGCTGGCGATTGTGGATTTCAGCAAGCCTTCGGGCGATGGCAGGAACGGCCTTTTGCAGGATCGGCAGTTGGTGATCGAATTCCCTGAGCACCCACCCCTCGTATTCCTCGTATAAAATAAAACCGAGATTGTCCATGTAATAGAGCGGACGGGCAATGACATGCTGCCCGTTTTTTTGGAAATACGGGTAATACGCCTTCATGAGCTCGTAGGTCGGCTTTTGCACGCGGTTGCCGCGGATGGATTTGCGTTTGACCTGCCCGTTGTTCATCAGCAGGTCAATTTCGTATTTCATAGTGTAGCTTTCCTCTGACAGGAAACGCATGTATTTGCTGTAGAAGAAGGTGATTTTTTTCGCGCCTGGCCAGAATTCCTTCATATGCCGGCTAAAAAACCGGCGCATGTAGGCAGCCCGACCGACTTCTTGGATTTGCCTGGCCATATTATTTTCTTGTAATTTGGTCTTTTTTATCGTTCAATTCCTTCACCCGATTGCGGATCTGGGCGGCGCGCTCGTATTCCTGCGCTTTGGCCGCTTCCAGCATCTGTTTGGCTAGGTTGCCGACAATCTTATTGAATTCCGATTCGGGGATGTACGGCATGTCGGTGGTAATGCGCTGGGTAACGTCTTCATCCGCCGACTTGGCCATGACATCCACTTTGCCGCTGCGCTGCCACTCAAATGCGGTGAAGATTATGTTTTGGTACAGTTCTTGGGCTTTTTGTTTTATGTCCGGCGGTACGGGGGAGTCCTGCACCACGCCTTTCAAATCTTTGGCGCCCATCTCAATCATTTCTATGCTCCACCATGGCATGGCCGAAGCCCACCAGTACTGGTCAGAATGGATGGCTTCGTCCAGTTCACCGCGGATTTTTGCGTAGATCGGGTCAGTCGGTTTAATGAGCTTAATGGCATTAATCGCCAGGTTGGTCAGCTCCCATTGCATGGTTTGGATGACATTGTCCTTGTCCATCCAGCGGGAGAACGGGGTGTTGTCTTCTATGTCTTTCTTCATGAGCGCCCAGGATGACGAGCGCGGGTCGATGGCGGCGTGCTTGGTAAAGATGGCCGGCAGTTCTGACAGGGTCACTGATTTCAGTTCTTCCGTGTTGTACATATCAAACAGGAGATCTTCCAGTCCCGGCCGGTGGTGGCCGAATGTTTCGCCGTCCATGGCAGTGATCAGGTATTCGTCGCGGTTGACGCGGTCACCGAGCAGTTTGACCAGCATACTGCCGGAAAAGACGCTCATGCCGATCTGGGCCGAGAGGATGCGGAAGCTGGCTTCCCGTTCGCGGAAGTAGACGAAAAAGTCCGGATACCCTTTGAGCGTGTACAGCTGGGTCCAGTCAATATCCTTTATTTTTCCGGAGTAGGCGAGTTCGTCCAGGATCAGCCATTTGTAGCCTTGCTGGGCGATGATCTCTCCGACCTGTCGGCTGTAAGCCATTTCCGGCGGGAAAAACCCGTTCGGGTGGTATGCTTTTGGCCCGAAATATTTCAGGTTCGTGACGGTGTTCAGCTCAATCTGCCTGATGATTTCCTCTTTCGGTATCATCGGCAGGAACGGATGGTATTTGGCGCTGGCAGTGAGTTCGATTTGCCCTCGTTCAGCGAGCAGCTTGATGTCAGCAATGACATCGAGGCATCCGAACCGGTCAAACAGCTCGGTCAGGACGGCGTTAATATTCAGCGTCATCTTGGCGCGCGGATTGGCTTTCATGCCGCGGAGGATTTTGCGGTAGCTTTCCTCGGCGATTTTTTTCACCCAGATTTTTTTCTGTGTCGGCGGCTGGTAAATGTGGAGGAAGTTTGCCCAGTACATGTTAGTAGTTAGTTATTAGTAAGTTAGTAGTTAGTAGTTTAGTAATTAGTACGTTAGTGATATTTTAGAGAAAGGTTCAGTTTATTCAGCATTCTCATTATTTCATTTAATAAGGATTCGGCGGTGTTATAAGTATTTTTATCGATAAAATTCAGTTGCAGGGCAATATATAGTTGTGTCTCAAGCTCAGCACCGGAGCCAGATGCAATTCTAATAAAGTGAGCGTATTCAAGTCGTGATTTTCTGGCACAACCTTCTGCGATGTTAGAGGGTATGGAAATTGCTGCCCTCCTGATTTGTGACGTTAACCCAAACTGTTCCGATTTGGGGAAACCTTTAGTTATGTGATAAATCTGCGTAACTAACTCAACTGATTTTTGCCATACTATGAGGTCTTTGTACGAAGTTATGGTCATAGGTATTAGGTTTGCAGTTGGCACTGAAATTGACTCACTCACTAGTTACTAATTTACTAATTACTATCTACTAGCTTATGGTGATCTTCTTCCCGCCAATGTAGCGGATGTTGTCATGGCGGTTTGTAGCTAGATATTTTGTGGCGATGGTTAGGTAAGTATTTTTTTTCTGCCAGGCGGCTGCTTGCTTGATTATTTTTTCTGCCAGGCTGATTAAGCTGCGATTCCCCGGCTCCATGAAAAGCGCGGTTTGGAAGAGCTCATTAGTCTTCCTGGTGATGATGTCCAGGCTCCACCACGGTTTGGCGGAGGCCCACCACATCTGGTCTGAGGCCAGCTGCTTATCCAGGTTTTGGCGGGCTTCGGCGTATTTTGGGTGGGATTTGTGCTGTTCGATGATGCTAATTAAATTATAGATCATTTTCCACTGGAGTTTGTGGATCGGGTTGGTCGGGTCCTGCCACAAACTGAACGGGTTACGGTGTTTCAACTCGCGTTCTTGCGAGGACCAGGAGCATTGGCGCGGAGCCACAATACGGCGCCGGTCGATCTGCTTGAGCAATTCGCTTACCGTGACCGTGGTCACGCTGCCGTGAGTTGCCAGCTTGGCCCAGTAGGAGTCCAGCCCGGGCCGGTGGTGGCCGAGATTTTCGCCGTCCATGCCCGTGACCAGGACGATGCGGCTGCGGTTATCAGCGGACACGGTCTTCCAAAAATGGGCAGTCGACCCCAAATGGCTTTGGAATGAAAGGAAATCGCTTACTTTCCGGTTTCGGAAGATTACCTGCAGTGATGAACCTTTGATCGAGTGAGTCCGATCAAAGCTGGCTTGCCCCAAGAAACCATTCGATGCAATTTCGTCAATGATGAGCCAGCGGTAACCGTGCCTTTTAATTATTTTATTCAGCACCGGGCCGTACGCCATTTCCGGGGGGAAGAAGCCCGTTGGCCGATAGATTGGACCGAAGTATTTTCCGTTAATTTGGTCATTGAGCCTGATTTGCCGTTCGATCTCATGCTCCGGCAGTAATGGCAGGATGGGGTGATACATGGCGCTCCCCACCAGTTCGATTTTGCCTTGCTGGGAGAGCTGGCGTATGTTTTTAATAACGTCCTGAAAACCATGCGCGGCCAACTGCTCGGTCAGTGAACCGGTTATATTGAGCGTAATTTTTAGCCGGGGGTATTTCTTGAGGATGGCCAATATTGGCCGATAGCTTTCGCGAACGACCTTGTCAATGATTTTTTTCGGCCAGCCTGGCGGCTGGTAAATATGGAAAAAATTCGCCCACAGCATGGTTAGTAGCTAGTAGTTAGTAAATTAGCCATTAGTGGCGTTGTTGCAGGTATTTGCGCTTGCTATTGATCGCGATCCGGAAGAGCTGGATGTATTTTTTGGCCGGCAGCTGCCACGAATACGTCTGGCGCATGGCATTCCAGGTCATGAATTCCCATACTTGGGGATATTTGTAGTTTTCCAGGGCGCGAGTCAGGGCAATCAGGAAGTCTTCGCGGCTGTAGATTTTAAACGTAAAACCATTGCCCTTGCGCGTCTTGGGGCTGAAGTTGGTGATCGTGTCCGACAGTCCCCCGGTTTCGTGGACAATGGGGATTGACCCATAGCGCAGGCTTTTCAGCTGGGAAATGCCGCACGGCTCGAAGCGTGATGGCATCAGGAACATGTCCGAGCCGGCATAAATTTTCGATTCCATATCCTCGGTAAAGGGCGTATAGAAGCCGATTTTTTTTGGATGTTTCCGGGCGATTTTTTTGAAGAAATCGACATATTCCTTATGCCCGGTGCCGATAATCACCATCTGCATTTGCAGCCGGAGCAGGGCGTCAATGGTTTCCATGATCAGGTTAAAGCCTTTCTGCTCGGTCAGCCGGTTGACGACGCCAATCAGAGGGATGTCGGGATTGCGTTCGAGCTTGACGATGCGCTGGAGCTCGATCTTGTTCTTTTTTTTACGCCGCAACGTGTTCCAGTCGTATTTGTATTTTATATTGTCATCAAATGCGGGGTTATTCACCGTGTAGTCTATGCCGTTGATGATTCCATAGAGGTCTTTTTTCCTATGGCGCAAATATCGATCCAGGCCCTGTCCGTGTTCCGGCGTGGTAATTTCCTCGGCATAGCGCTCACTGACCGTGCTGATGATGTTGGAATAAAAAATCCCCCGTTTGGCGAAATTGAAGTAGTTGATGTCCTTGAGCCGCTTCATGGGGTCGCATTTCCCGTCATCAACGCGGTCTGGCGGAACGGTCCACCAGTCGCAGCTCAACTGGTAGGCGAGGTTATGGATGGTGAATACTGTCGCGGCTTTTGCGAGGGACGGAAATTCGCCAGCCCGTTTAACAAGGAAATTGGGGATGAGTCCGGACTGCCAATCCTGGCAGTGGATGACATGCGGGTTGAATTTGATGATTTCCAGCAGCTGGAGGGCGGCGTAATCAAGGGCCAGGAAGCGGACATTATCATCCGCGTAATTGTACACCCGCGAATGCTGGCCAAAAAGCTCCTGGTTTACGATAAAGTATATTTTTAGATGGTCATTGAAATCGAGCCGTAAAAAGGTTAGGTCATGTTTTTGCCTGCCGATTTCAACTGTCGCCTTGCCTTCGATCTTTTTTAGATCGAGCTGTTGTTTATGGATGAATCCGTAATATGGAGTGATCAGCGCGATATGATGCCCCATTTCCGCCAGGGCTTTTGGCAGAGATTTTGCCACATCAGCCAACCCGCCTGTTTTTGAATACGGGGCGACCTCAGAGGAGACACTAGCGATGCGCAATGGTCTGGTTAGGTTTGGCATATGATGTTACAACATTCCTAAATAACGGCTGGCAATGACAAACATGGCGTGGCTCCAGGCCAGCGGGTAAATGCCCACGCGCACGTCTTCAAAAAATTGTTCCGGCAAGTAGTAATTGAATTTTTCAGCGCGTTCAACTACCCAATGGTAATATTGCAACGCTTTGGCTTTTTGCCCGTTTAGATGCCAGTAGATGGCCATCCAGCAGTTCAATACCGGCCAGGCGCCTCCGCCTTCCTGCGCTGAACCTTCACTGTCAAAGTAGTCAAACTGGAAGCGATGCACGCCGCCATTGATAACCAAATGTTCTTCCATTTTTTTTACAGTATTGACCATCCGTTCGTCAGTGGCTTCGATCAGGTCAAATGGGTACACGAGCCCGAGCAATGAGGCGTCAATATTCGGGTCAGAGATAACGCCCTTATTCCGATAAAAAAAGCGGCGCGTCGGGTCATAGGACTCATTCATGACCATGACCATCTGGTGGGCCGCTTCTTTCCAGATGTGATTGGGGACGATCTCATTCGCGCAAAAAAGGCCGCGCGCGCAGGCCGCTAATGAATAGGTGAAGTTGTTCTTCAGGCGGGTGGAAGTTTTCCGCTCGAAAGATTCCCAGATATCGGCGGTCGGCTCTGAAAAATGGTCTTTTTCCCAATAACTGGACAGCCCTTCGGCCAGCCGTTCGACCAGTGGCCGGAATTTTACGGATGCCTTCAGGTCCTTCTCATAAAAATGATGGATAGCCCACAGGAGCGTGCCCGTCTGGTCAGCCTGGAATTGCTTGCCCATGGTGGCGATCCGGCCGTTGGTCGAGTAGTTCGAGTACAGTAATTTGGTAATCTCAAAATCTTCCGGCCGTTCAGTGACCCAGGCAAAGAATTTTTCTTGGACGGGCAATTGGAGGATTTCCGCGGCGACGCAAATAAAGGCCGCGTCGCGTATCCAGACGTACCGGTAGTCAGACCCTTCTTTCGGCGTATAGGGTTCGTCGGTATTGGCCGCCACGATAGCGCCGTTTTCCAGCGAGCAGTCCCGGATGACTTCGCGCGAGGTGGCCAGGATTTTTTGGATTTTTTTGTCGGTTGTCATGCCCATTTAGAAATTTTTAATGCCGCCGCAGATGCCGACCGCCAATGCGTCAGCCACGTCGTCCGGCCGGGGGACGGCCGGGAGCTTAAGGAGGACTTTGACCATGCGCTGCATTTGTAGCTTGTCCGCCCGCCCGTCGCCGGTAATGGCCTGCTTGATCTGGAGCGGCGTGAATTCCCGCACGGGAATGCCGGCGATGCCGGCGGCCAGGATGGCCACGCCGCGCGCTTCGCCAACGCGCATCACTGTTGCCGTATTTGCCGCGAAAAAAAGCTTTTCTATGGCCATGGCGTCAGGCCGGTATTTCTTGATAAGCTGGGTCAGCCCCACGAAGATTTTTTTCAGCCGTTCTTCATACGGCACGGCTGGTTTTGACATGATCGCTCCCTGTGCGACAGCCGCCACTTTTTGCCTGTCATGTCGGACTATCCCGTAACCGGTAATGGCATAGCCGGGATCGATGCCTAATATTAAAAATGAATTTTTAGAGTTCGGCATTGGTGAAATAATCGCTTACGTCATCATTAGCCTCGAGCTCTTCCAGCAAGGTGCTCAATTGTTTTTTAGCCGGCTCATCGGGCAATGTCACGCGGGACGTCGGTACCATTTCCAGGCCCGTTGAAGCCAATATTAGTCCGGCCTGCCCGACTGCCTGGCTGACTTTTTGCAGCTCATGTGGTGCCGTATAGATGGTAAATCCCTCTTCTTCGTCGGCAATGTCATCGGCACCGGAATCAATCATTTTTAAGGTGAATTCATCCTTGTCCTTTACGCTGGTTTTTGGGATTCGGATAACCCCTTTCCTGGTGAACATATAGGCTACGCTTCCGGTATTTCCGAGTGAGCCGTGATATTTGGCTAAAATTGAACGAATTTCCGAGGCTGTCCGATTTTTATTATCAGTTGTCACGTCAATAATAAGCGCTGTCCCATGCGGCCCGAATCCTTCATACATTACTTCTTCAATTGTAACTCCCTCGATCTCACCAGACCCTCGCGCGATGGCACGCTCAATATTTTCATTGGGCATGTTTGATTCTCTGGCCTTATCAATGGCCATCCGCAAGCGGAAATTCATGGACGGATCTTTCCCGCCCTGCCGGGCAATGGCACTGATCGTATTGGCCATCTTGGTAAATAAATTTCCCCGCCGCTGGTCAGTGACCGCTTTTTGCCTTTTAATTTGTGTCCATTTGGAATGCCCGGACATGTGAATCTGGGATGAAAAATATAATCAATTTCAACGTTGATTATATCATAAAACGAACGAAAAATCAATCCCCGTTAGAAATTGTATAATTTTTGTTAATACAATAAAGGAAGTTAATATCAATTACTGTCCTTCTATCAGGCAATGATTCTTTATGCATTTTCTAACGGGGTTGATTTGTTATTTCCGCATTAATTACGTATACTAATGGCAGTATATTCATCAGTTTAATTATTTTCTTATGAACATTTTAGATGACCAAAAGGCAATGAAAAAATTAGACCGGTCAAACATGCTCGGTTCTATCGAGTCGGTCGGCCTGCAATGCCAGCAGGCCTGGTCAGAAGTGAAGAAGGTAAAAATACCGCTAACCTGCCGCCGGGTAAAAAATATCGTCATCAACGGCATGGGCGGTTCTGCCCTTGGCGGTCATGTTATTGCCGCCATATTTCATAAGCAATTGCGCGTACCCTTTCACGTGATAAACAGTTATACGCTCCCCGGCTGGGTCAATCGCGATACGCTGTACGTCCTCTCGAGCTATTCCGGGACTACTGAAGAAGTATTGGCCACATTTAATGAAGCGCGCCGGCGCCATACTAAGTTGCTTATTATTTGCGCCGGAGGCCAGCTGGCTAAATTGGCAAAGAAATACAAAATTCCCGCATATATTTTTGAACCGCGGTTCAATCCCTGCAACCAGCCGCGCATGGGACTGGGGTATTCGATCATTGGCCAGGTCGCCTTATTAAAGCAATGCGGACTTTTATCAATCACCGAAAACGATTTCCAGTGCGCGGTCGGCGCCGTCCATGTTTGGCATAAGAAATTTGGCGCCAAAACCCTGCTTAAAAAGAATCCGGCCAAGAAATTGGCCGTGGAATTGGCTGGCCGAATCCCGATCATCATGGCCGCGGAGCATTTATCGGGTAATGCGCATATCCTGGCTAACCAAATCAATGAAAATGCCAAGACGTTTTCCGCATATTATCTCCTCTCCGAACTTAACCACCACCTCATGGAGGGGCTCCACTTCCCGCGGGCTAACCGGAAAATGCTGCATTTTGTTTCCCTGGAATCTAGTGGATATTTGCCGAGCATGACCAAGCGCTTTGCCATCACCAAGAAAGTCCTGCAGAAAAACGGCATTAAATTTTTCACTTATAAAACGCAAGGCCAGACACCACTAGCTGAGGTGATGGAGGCGCTGCTGTTCGGCAGTTACGCCAATTATTACCTGGCGCTCGCCAATAAACTAGACCCGTCACCCATACTGTTTGTGGATTATTTCAAGGCCGCACTGAAGCGGTAACATGCGTTTTTAATTTATTAGGTATTGACGCTTTCCCGACGTTTGCGTAGTATACACATGTCTCCACAGCCATGCTTGGTGGAGACTTTTGTGTTTGGATGAATGGCTGATATAATGTACCCATGCAAGAGTCACCTAAGATTAGCCAATTTTTTTATAACCATTGGTCCTGGATAAGCTACCTGGGCATATTCATTATTGCCTTCGTCTTTTTCACGTGGCTGCAGGCGCCGGCGGCATTTCCTGACCCGGATTCTTTTTATCATGCCAAAATGTCCCTGCTGATCCCATCGGACGGGATCCAAACGACATTCCCATGGCTGCAGGCCACCATCCTGAAAGATTCGTTCATTGACCAGCATTTTCTGTATCATGTTTTTTTGGCGCCTTTTACCCACCTCATGAACCCGATCCAGGGCGCAAAGCTGGCCACAGTTTTCTTGGGATCGGGCCTGGTAGCGCTGTTTTATTGGCTATTGCGCTCGCAAAAAATCAAATTCGCCTTTGGTTTCACCTTGGCCTTGCTGGCCACTATGCCATTTGTTTTCCGCATCAATCTGGTAAAAGCGCCGGTGGCGTCTATCATTCTGCTGATTATCGGCCTCTATCTGCTGTTCAAACACCGTTATAAACTGTTGTTTTTATTGTCGTTCGTTTTTGTGTGGGCATACGGCGGTTTTATATTGATCATCATTTTTGCCGGTCTCTATGCCTTTGTTTCAGTGGCGTATGACTGGATGCGGACGCGCGATTTTGGCGCATTATTCCTGGTCATAACCCATAATCGGGAAGTGCGGCTCCTCGTCGTCTCGGTGCTCGGAGTCATTGCCGGACTGATAATTAACCCGTATTTCCCGAATAACTTAAGTTTTTACTGGCACCAGCTGGTGCAGATCGGCATCATAAATTACCGTTCCATTATTCCGGTGGGCAACGAATGGTACTCATATTCTTTTTTTGACCTGACGGCGAATACGCCCCTCGTCACCATCTTAGTGCTTGTGGCGGTGCTCGCCTCAATAATAAAGTGGCGCGTCCCGACGAAAAAAACAATCACCCTTTTCCTTATTTATCTTTTATTTTTTGCCTTTACGCTGAAATCACGCCGGTATGTCGAGTATTATGTGCCGTTTGGGATTTTATTCTCTGCTTTTGCCTTGGGCCAGCACCTCTACCATTTAGACTGGCACAAGGTCTGGTCAAAAGGGATGGATCTGTATTTCCGCCACAGAGTTGTCGGCACCATTTTGGTCGTGTATTTCCTGACTACCATCCCGACCGTTATCATCAAGGATATCAACAGCACCCACCATGATTTTACGTCGGGCATTCCCGTAACGCGATTCAGCGGAGTTAGTGCGTGGTTGCGCAACAATTCACGGCAAGGCGATATTGTTTTCCACTCGAGTTGGGACGAGTTCCCCGTGCTTTTTTACCACAATAGCAAGGATTATTATATTGCCGGGCTGGATCCGACGTTTACGTATGAATACAGCCAGTCGTTATACCGGCAGATGGTTGATATCACCGTCGGGAACCAGACCACCGACCTGCACAAGCTGATCAGCCAGAATTTTCACGCTACGTATGTCTTGGTTGAGGCGAACCATTTTAAAATGAACACTAACATCCGGTCCAGCTCTGGCTTTACGGAGGCGTATAAAGACGCAGACGCCACGCTTTACCAGGTCCAATAAACCGCATGACGACTATTGAACAGCCTAAAAAACAAACACGGTCAGTATTCGTAATTGTCTTGGTTGCGTATGCGTGTATTATGACGGCAGCGATACTGGTCGCCAACCATGGCCCGGCAAAATTCGCGACGTATTTGCCTGGCGGCGGGGTAAATCTTTTTCGTGATGGGCAGGAACTTTCCGTGTATCATGAACGGGCAAGTTTTATTTATCAGCATACAGCCCCGTATGCACAAAGCCGCATCGAATACCCGCTGCTCGGGGCGATGTATGTGGCTATTCCGGCGTTATTCGCCTCTGGCCAGTCCGGGTTTTCGCTGGGACTCATGATCCTTAACAGCGTAGTAGGAGCCGTTTTACTGTATGTCACGTATCGCCTGTTAGTATGGTTTAATAGACCAGCTTCATTATTGTGGCTATTTTTTTTACCAGGAGCGGTATATTTTACGCTTAACCGCTTTGACATATTGCCGGCTTTGCTTGTTCAGGTGAGCCTGCTCTTATTATTCACCAAGCGATGGAATTGGTCTTTTTTCTTTCTGGGACTGAGCGTCCTGGCAAAAGGGTATGCTGTATTGTTATTCCCGATTTTTTTCATATATTGGCTGAACCAGACCGGAAGTACAAAAAATATAATATGGAAAAATAAAGTTCTGTGGCTGACTGTCGGTACGGTTATTGCCGGAGTACTGATCAGTATTATGCTCGCCGGATTCAAGAACGGAATATTTCCGTATTATTTCCAATCAACGCGCAGTTTTGCCTTTGGATCTATATATACGATTTTTATCGTTGGGATTTGGTCAATGGTTGGTGTCGGCGCGGTGAATGCCATCATGCATATTTCGACGAAGGTAATGATTCTCATCCAATTCGTCTTGCCGGCGCTGATATTCGGCGGGCATGCTTTTTTTAAGCGATTTATCGCAAAACCCGAAAATGTGATAAATTGGTCAATAATTGTCATTCTCATATATATTCTTTTCTCCCCGTATTATTCGCCGCAATGGCTTTTATGGCTCGTGCCATTGCTGATGGTCTGGCAGCCGACCAGGCTGGCCGCTTTGTTTGTAATAGCGTATGGCCTGAGCGGGTATTTGGAGTATCCGGTGGCAATAAATATTTTTGGCTTTGATTCGATCCATTATAATATGCTTGTCCTGCTGCGGACGGTGCTGTTAGTCGGGATGTTGGTAATTGTCAGCCAGCAAATGAAGCCGTATGCCACCAAGAACAATTTAATGCCGGAGGTTAATAAGGAATAGTATGCAGGAGCTGTGGCGATCGATTACAAAAAAAGAATGGCGGCTGGTGTTGGTTTTGGCCGGCGTCATGGTAGCCGTTACCGCCATCCCGTATCTGTACGGGTATTTCACCGCGCCGTCAGGGAAGGTCTTCACGGGCATACACTACTTGACGCCCGGCGATACTAATGTGATGCTGTCCAACATCGAGCAGGTGAAACAGGGTCAGAACATTTTCATCAATCCGTATACGTCCGAGCCGCAGCGCCGGATCTATCTCAACCCATTTTGGCTGGGCGTCGGGTGGATGGCAAAAATTTTCCATTTACCAAACCTGCTGGCATTTCATGCCGCCCGCTCGCTCTTGATTTTAATTTTTGCCGGCGTGATGTATCTTTTCCTCGCATACATCTTTTCGGATCCAAAACGCAGGATATGGATGATGCTGGTGATCTGCGCCGCCTCCGGCCTTGGCCTGTTTTTCAACCCGTTTTTGTTTGATGTAAGTAAAATCTACGAGCACCCGACCGACATGTGGGTGCCGGAAAGCGTGACGTGGCTGACTTTATACCATTCGCCGCACTTGATTGCCTCATTGACGCTGATCATCCTAATTTTCTTGTTGATGCTCCTGGCGTTTGACCGCGATAAATACCGCTACTCGCTTGGCGCGGGTATTGCCTGTTTTTTCCTGCTGTGGTTCCATCCATTCAACGGCCCGACCATTTTTGGCGTTTTGATTACCTATATGCTCATAATATTTTTGCGGGACAGGAAAATTTATTGGCAGTATATAAAACATTTTTTTATTTTGTGCGTTTTCCCCGTTCCAGTCGTGGCTTATATGTATTATATGAGCAATGCAGATTGGGTGATCCGTAAGTGGAATGAACAAAATCTCCTGCCATCGCCAACAGCGTGGATGTATATTATCGGTTATGGGATCTTGGTTCCTTTCGCGCTGTATGGCCTGTGGATAACTCTGAAAATCGCGAAAAATAAGGGTATTTTTATCGTGGCCTGGCTAGTTGCCTCATCATTATTGTTGTATTTCCCCATATATTTCCAGCGCCGGCTGTCCGAGGGGCTGCATATCCCCATAGCCATATTAGCCACGGTCGGAATTATCGCGTTAGCTGATCGGCTCCGGAGTCCATCGCCGTCAAGCTGGCAAATAAAGTTAAGCGCGCTAGTGATTTCTCTCATAATTCTTCTGCCGCTCTCGAATTTCCAGATCATGGGGCAAGACGCGTACAATTACCAGACAGAAAAAAAATATCCCTATTATATGGACAGGACTGAAGTCGAGGCAATGGCGTGGCTGAAAGACAATGCCTCACTGGCTGACGTTATTTTTTCAACGTATGAAATCGGCAATTTCATACCGGCGTATTCCGGACGCGTGGTGTGGCTGGGCCATGGGCCGCAGACCATAAATATCGAGGAAAAATTCAAGAAGTCAATATGGTTTTGGGGCAACGACAGTGACGCTGATGAGAAATACACTTTACTGAAAGACAGTCGGGCGACGTACGTATGGTACGGCCAATACGAAAAAAAAGCGGGCACATATGATCCCGCGTCCAAATCATATTTAAAAAAAGTTTACTCTAACCCCGACGTTACGATTTTCCGCGTGGAGTGATTATAATGGAATTTCAGGCCCGACAATATTTTTTTTCGTAAAGACGGTTTTTGCCGACCGCCATCCATCCAGGTCGAGGTATCCGCTGATGTCTATTACAGAAGCAGTAATGGATGAGTTCATTTGGGGCGCTGACAGCCAGAAATACGTGGCAACGATTTTGTCATCCGGCCAGTTGAACGTCGGCGCCAGCCCATATCCGAATGGGAATATTTTTTCATAGATTTTTTTCCCATCGCCGCCTTTGATACTGAACATGATGTCAAAATTTTCCGAGACTGTCGCGGACAGCCTCCAGTACATCATTAGTGCAATTTCCTGGGCGCCGGATTTTTCATCAAGGTAGTTTTTTTTATTCCAGCCAATAAGAGTTAATTGTTGATTAATTGGCTGGCTGGCAATTCTCACATCTGTTGGCAACGTGTCAATGAATTCAAAAAGCTTTATTTCAGGGTTGCCATTTTTTGAAAACGTCACGATTGAATCATGAACCGAATCGATCCTGAGATTGAAGTCCCGGATATATGCGACGATCCTGGCCGCGCCCGTGCGGTATTCAGGCTTGTCGCTGTATTGGAGCTGGTACGCGATGAAATCTGACGCGTCCATGATGATGCGGCTTGTATCCTGCGGCAGGCGGTACTCCTGGCCTGAATATTGTTTTTTCCCCAGGAACGCGTAATTCAATGAATAGAGACGCTCCCGATTGGATAGTGGGGCCAAGAAATCATATCCTGCCGCCACCGCGTCGCGAGGTGAAATTTGTTGCGCCGCAGCTTTTTTAGTTTTTATAGAATTTTCATTCCAGGCATCAGAAAAAATTGAGCGCCCAAGCGCGGCAATGGGACTGATGATGATAAATGAGTAGATTATGGCACTAGCGATAATAATCCCATAAAGCCCGCGATAGCGCAGAATAAACGGTTTTTTGCGGTTTTCGGGGGTAGGATTGGCCACAAGATAGGACAGTCCGGAGATGGCTGATATAAATAATAACGGCAGGATCAGGGCGGTATAATGCGTTTCCAGAACTACCGTCGGGCTGAAGCTTGATAAAAAAAGCTGGACGGCAATGAGCGCGCCCAAAATCAGCGTTTTTGGTTTTAGGATCGGCAGCGCGGCCAGTGGAAGCAGCAGGCCAATGGCTAAAAGCAAGTTTTTGAAAGTGATCAGGTGGGTGATAACCAGCCATGGTTTTATCAGTATTGTTTTAAGCGCGCCGGCCAGCGTAGCGCCTAGCCATGGGTACATGGATAAAAATTTATATGAGCCGTACATATTGAAATAGCCGGTCAGTTGCATGGCCGCGATAAACCATAAGCCGCCGGAAATAATTGGCAGGAGGACCCATGGCCATGACCGGCGCTGGATCAAGGACAAAAACCCAAACATAATAATTACCAAAGCCACATCCTCGCGCACCGTCATGGCCAGGAAAGAGCATAGTACAAAAGGCCAGAATTTTTTTTGTTCGTAAAAATAATACGCGAACAGTATCAGGATGACGGCAAACGGGAGAATATGGAATTCAAAAAAAGCCATGTTCCACATGAAGGGGTTGATGAGCCATGCCAGCGCCGCCAGCCAGGGGAACGCGCCGGGCAGGATTTTTTTCGCGATCAGGTACAATGGCCACGCCGCGACGGTCAGGGCCAGCACTTGCAGGATCAATAGGGTGATTGGGGATTGATATATCGCGTAGAGAAACGACAGGCCAAGTATGAACAGCTCAAAATGATCCCCCAAGTATGAGTGAGGGTGGACGCTGAACTCGAATAGCCGGCCATGCGCCGTATTATAAAAAACCTGGTTATAGATGCCCAGATCCATTGCGTTATAACCAAGATGGATGTATTTCACCGCCACGCCGCATATCATTACCGTCGATACAAGCAGAATCGCTCCCCAGACGAGCAGCGGCCGGTTTTTTTCAACCCAGGCAATTGATTTTTCTATTGGTAGCATGAATATATTGTATCCGAGGTGACCCATAAAAACAAACCCCCGCACTGTTAACAGTGCGGGGGATGAATATGTATTAACTACGTTAATAGGCGGTATTAGGTCGTGACCTTGTTGGTCTGCGTGACGACGAAGATGACGATAGCCCAGGCCAGCAATATGACGATTAAGCCGATAACAGCCGCGGAGATAATTTTCTTAGCTCCAGCAACTTTCTCTTCGTTGCCGCCGGCGGTCATCCATTGGAAGCCACCAATCAAGATCATGATCACGGCGACGAGACCGAGGAATCCGAGCGCCCATTGCACGATCTTAATGACTGTTGATTCGAGGTCTGCTGTGCCCAATGTTAAAGTTGAGCCGAGGACTGGATCGACCGTAACTGCTGATGCGACAAATGGCAGGGCGACTGCCGCGATAGTTAATAAACCGACAGATAATTTTTTATTCATTCAATTCTCACCCCCTTCCATATTGAAAAGATACTGGAAGTATCTGTTATTAGCAATCAAATAGACGACTGTCGGCATTATACCTTTTTTCATTCTGTTTGTCAACCGCCATTAAAGTTTTTTCTGAATTTCTTCGAAAATAAATTTTAAAATGGAATAGCTCAGCGTAATGACCAGAATTCCGACAATCGCCCAGACTAGCGTGTCTTTTGCTTTCTTTACCAGGTTTGGGTTGCCGGCGGAGATCAAGAATTCAAACCCGCCCAGGATGACCATGAACAGGGCAAAAATATCCACCGCGGCCAGGATGATCTGGAGTACGCGCAATATTACCTTTACCAAATTGACGTTTTTACCCAGAGGGTTCGGCAATGACGGCGTGGTCGCAGTTGTTTCGGATTCTTGGGCCTGCACGTGGACGGGGTACAATAAGACGGAGGCCGACCAGATGGCGGTCAGGGTGAAGATGACGGCGAGAAGCAGGATGTTTTTTTTCATATAGTTAGGCCGGAAATAATCAAATAAAAATATAATTCAATATTAATTTGAGTTTACGACATCGCATTGAATGGGGTTTATCTCCCGATGCCGCAGGACATAGCAGGCTGGATCATTGGGGACGAATTCGACCACCGGGCCTCTGGTTGAGCAATATTGTTGCGTCGAGAGCATGGTGCAGATGTCCGGATTGGCCACGCAGTCATTATTCAGGCAGTAGTGGCAGCAGCCGACGGTGCACACTTTTTGGCCAGCTTCAGTGACGTCAGTGCATTTGTCTCCGGGATAAAACGTGTTGGCGACATTATCGGCCGTACATTGGCCGCGCGTCCAGGACTCGGAACAGGAGTAGGTGTCATGTTTTTTCACGCAGCAGCCGTTACAGTTATCGACTTTTGAACAGGAGGTGTTATGGGAAAAAGTTCCACTAGCTCGGCCGCATTGGTCACGGGTATATTGGTCGTGGCAAGCGACGTCATTCGGGATAAAGCAGCAGCCGGTATCGCAGAGGCCACCCCCGGGGTTTATTACGTCTGGAGCTACGCATAGCCTTCTTGCTTTTGTCAGACAGGTGCCATTGTCAGATTCTAAGCAGGTGACTTGCTCACATGTTTCGTCAGTGGCCGTTGGGCATTGAGCACCTCCGGGGATGATCACATCACCGGCATCCTGGCAATCCCTCGTCAAAATATTCGATGAGCATGAAAGAGAGTTGGCGTACAGGCAGCAGACGCCTTGGCATTCTGGCAGGACATTACAGGCAGTACCGCTGACATATGTATAATCAGTGCAAGCGCCATCAATATTTCCTGGGGTACAAGTTTCTGCACAACATCCGTTTGTGCATACAGGAACTGATGAACAAGGCACAGCTTGCGTATTACCTTGGAGCACGGAGCCGCAATAACTCCGGGTAGTGTTGTCATAGCAGTTGTTATTGCCACCCGGATCTTGAACGCAACAGTTGGTTTCACAATCATTAGTCAGGCTGGAGCATTCCTGAGGATCCCAGAGTTTGCTGTCACAGCCGACCTTGCCCTTTGTACAGCTATTCTTGCCGATACAGCAGCCAGAGCCGCATGAGTCCTTGCCCTCGTCTGAAGTAGAGCAGTCTTTGCCCTGCAAGAATGTGCCTCCGGACTGGCAGTCGCCAATTTTTGTCATGGAGCAGGTTGAAAGCTGGACGCAGCAGCCGGTGACGCCCTCGTCTGCCGTTCCTTCACCTTGGATTTTATCCTTGTCGCATTTTTGGCCAAGATACTTGCAGGCCGTGGGGTCATGTTGAGTCGTCGGATAGGGGATACAGCCCGTCTTTGCGTCCGGCCAGTAGCATGTTTTTTCAGTGGGATCGTTCGGTACGCAGCAGCCTTTGGTATAATTTTCACAGACTGCCTTGGCTTCGGAGCAGAATACGTTTTCGCCCATAAACTGGACCTCGTCGTCGTAAAGCGTACTCCAGGAAGTGCACTCGGTTTGCGTGACTTCTTTGCACCCGCTGAATTCCACGACGCAGCAGCCGGAGTTCGGGGGTTTGGGGTTAGCTTCGCCGCCGCCCCACCAGTCTTTTTCAAATGGGGTGCCGTAGCCTGGGAATACTGTACCGAGGCATGTCTTCCCTGCTGCCAGATCCTGGGGATTACATGTCAGCGTAGATACAACGAATGCGGCGAATCCCCAGGCCAGGAAAATGACGATAACGACGCCAATCACGACGGAGGTGACCATTTTTTTGCCCTGCTGGATTTTTTCCGGGCTGCCGCCGGCGGTAATCAGGTTGAATCCGGCCCAGATCATCATGAGCATGGCCAGGAAGGGCAGGACTTTGAGCGCCACCTGCGCCAGGTTGACGAATAAATTAACAAAGGAGTTCAAATCGCAAGGAGGGTCATCTGGGCCTTGGTTGCCGGTGCATTCCTGAGGGATAAATTCAAAACCACTGCCCGTATCGTCAGCCGCATGGGTCAGGAAAGGCAATGACACGCCGACAATAAAAATGAGAGAGAAAATGGAAATGAGCAGTAGGTTTTTTTTCTGAGCGTTCATGGTGAGGAATTAATATGTCTGCTGGATTTTTACCGCCGCCGCGTCAAGAGCTTTTTTTATGTCGTTGGGATCGGCTGACGCGGTCTGGATCATTTCCCTAAACGCCGCCGCGGCGCTTTCAGGATCGCGGCCATGGTACCAGCTCGTCGCGGTCAGTGCCTGCTGGGCCAGGATCCCCAGGTCGGGGTCGCTTATTTGGTCATTGAGGACGGCCCGGAGGGCGCTGGTTTGGCTGGTAGTTTTTGTGTAGGCGGCATTCAATTTTTTGTCATTCGCGAATTGAATGAAATTCCAGGCCACGGCGGAATTTTTTGTTTTTTTCGAGACGGTAAATACGCTGTAATTAGCAAAGTTCACCTCATTTTCCAAATTTACTTGCGGCAGAGGGGCAATGGCGTAGTCGATGCCGCGGCTTTTCGCCTTGATGTCCGCTTCCTGGTATTTATAGCCGAAGAAAAATGCCAGCTTGCCGGCCGCGAAATAATCCAGGGCATTAGGCATGTCTTTGTTCCAGGTGTAGACGGTTTTGTTCGGGCTGGCAAAATCAGTATAAAATCGGAGGGCTTGCACGCCGGGGACATACGCGGGATCGCCCGTCGCGCTGGCGCCAAGAGTTATTTTTGAGCCGCTCGCCATCACGGTGCCGTTCTGCATCATCAAAATGGTGGCAATGTCATTGGCGCCGGGGATGTTGTCATAGGTTCCGAGCGCCGCCCCGCCCCGGACAATATTATTCTGATCATCGAGGAGGGTTATTTTCGGCAGGATATTGGCGAATTCAACCCACGTTTTCGGGGGATTCACGATATGGGCCTGGCTCAAGAGATCGCGATTGTAATACATCACGAGCGTATTGACGCTCAAGGGGAGGCCGTATATTTTTCCGTCAAATATAACGTCGTCATACACTGCCGTGACGTAATTGCGCTTGATGTCAGCAGTGGTAATGGACGCGGTCGGCGTGGCCGTAATTTTCGTGTCAGTTTTGAATAGAGTTTTCTTGGTAGTGTAGGTGTATACGGTAGTTGACTTCGGCATCGGCGCGATGAATTCCGAACCGTATTTGTTGATCCAGGTATTGTTAATAACGAATATATCCGGGCCGGTGTCGGTCGCCCAGCCATTGAGCAGCGCGTCGGGGTATTCTTCCAGCCGTTTTTTTACGTAGGTAATCTTTACATACGGGTGCGCTTGGCTGTAGGCATTGGTCATCGGCGCGAGGTCAGTGCTTTCGTCCCACACGCCCCAAATAGCCAGGCTGACCGGTTTTGGATCTGGCGCGCCTTTTGGCCCGAAAATGATGAAAACTACCCCGCCAATGACCAGCGCAATGCCGCCCAGAATGATCAGGATGAATAATTTCGAGATGCCTTTTTGATGGCGCCGTACGGCCATGCGTTTTGTCATAGAGGAAGAGTTTTTAGATAATCCCGCAGAGGCTGTGACAGGTCGTCCCTCAGGAGGGCGAATTCGATGTTGGCTTTCAGGTATTCCAGCTTATTGCCCGTATCGTAGTACGTGCTGTTTTTGATTTCACAGGCATACACCGGTTCGCGCGTCATTAAGTCCTTGATCGCGTCGACCAGCCACAACTCACCGTCCTTGCCGGGCTGGAGCTGGCGAAGCGACTGGATAATGCCCGGGGTCAGAATATAGGCTCCATGCGTGGCGAGGTTGGACGGCGCTGCTTCCGGTTTTGGTTTTTCCACCAGCGATTTAATCCGGAATACGTTTCCCTCTACCGGCTCAATGTCCGCGATGCCGTATTTTGAGACGTCATTCTTGTTCGGGATGCGCACCGCGCTGATGACCGAATGGCCGTATTTTTCGTACACGGCCATCATCTGCTTCAGGCGGGGCGGGTCGCTGTGGAAAAATTCATCTCCCCATAAAACCGCGAAAGCCTCGTGCTCCACCAGATGGCGCGCGGAAATGACCGGCGTGGCGTTGCCGTAGGGGCCTTTCTGCCTGATATAGATGAAGTTGGCCAGCTCCGGGATGCGGCGGATTTCTTTCAGTTGTTCTAATTTGCCGGTTGATTCCAGTTGGCGTTCGAGCTCGAGCGAATAGTCGAAATGGTCCTCGAGCGAGCGTTTTTGCCAGCTGGTGACGATGATCACGTCTTTGATGCCGGCTGACACCGCCTCTTCCACGACGAATTGGATGACCGGCTTATCGATGATCGGCAGCATTTCCTTCGGCATGGCTTTGGTAACCGGCAAAAAACGCGTCCCGAATCCGGCGGCCGGGATGATGACTTTCGTAATTTTTGGGAATGATTTTTTCATTTTTGTTGTTTTAGGATGCGTTGATTATATCATAAAACGTCTATTTTGTAAAACTATTCATCCTGGCCAAAATTGCCTCAGCTTCCGTGCCCTCGATCACTCTCGGCTGGGCGTACTCAAATATTTTTATGGGAGTTATTTTAATATCCGAAGGTTTGGTTCCGGTGAAGGTGATTGTCGCTACGGCGCCGGCGCGGGTCTTGGCCGACCACATCTGGTCAAAGACGAAATTGCCGAGTGAATACATAATATAGCCGTCGCGGTATTGTTCGACCGGCTCGACGACGTGCGGATGGTGGCCGATCACCACCTGGGCGCCCAGGTCAATGGCCCGCCGGGCGAAGCTGGTTTGTTTTTGGTTTTGCGAGTCCTGGTATTCAGTGCCGGCGTGCATTGAGACGATAATGACGTCAGCCCGCGGTTTCAGTCCAGCCAGGTCGTCCGCTAAAGCAGCTTCATTTAAAAAAGGCGAGCCAGCCCTAATTGGCGTCGCTTCATACGATGCGGGCGTGAACGCGCTGTCCACATACGCCAGAAAACCGAACTTGAGCCCGTTTTTTTCCATAATGGCCGGTTCGCGCGCGGCCGCATCATTTGATCCGGCTCCAGCGTGTAAAATATTTACCTGGTCAAGCGTTTCGATCGTTGAAGCGATGCCCGCCTCGCCCTGATTTTTCACATGATTGTTCGCCAATGACAGGACATTAAATCCCGCATACGTTAAGCCGGCCACTGATCGGGTGTCTGCGCGGAATGACATTTCCCCGGTCAGCACCCTCGGTCCGTTGATGAGGGGCGTTTCGAGGTTGCCGAAAACAATATCGCCGGCCGAGGTCAGAGCGGCTGTTTCTAAAAACGGGAACCGCCAATCTTTTTTATTGATCATTTTTTGCTCAACATCCCGCGACAGCATAATGTCGCCGACGGCGATCAGCGTCGTGGTAGCGCTATTTTTGTTGCTGTTGGCGGCATCGGGCGATATGGCGCGTTGGGCGTTTAATATTAATTCAGGCTGTTTGTCATATCGCGAACTGTTGTATTGCCATATCCAGACTGCGCCAGCGATAAGACAGGCAATGGTTATTGTGAGAATTGCCGCCCAGCGGGCGGGACGGCGCGGTTTTGGCCGTAGTTTGTCCGCGACATTTTCCATACTGCTATTATATCCCTAATGATTTGTTCTGAACATTTTGACGCACGGGACTATTAAGCGTACGCTTATGGCAGATGCTCTTTTACACAATAATCATATGGAGAGTCGAAGTTCCTCGCATGAGAGGAATGCGAATTGAAAGAATTGGGCGAGTCCTGAGTCCGCTCCAGCAAAGGTCAGCGGCTATCACGGAGTGATGGCGCTGGCGCCACGTCAAACAGACTATCTCTGCGAACCGAACCCAACGGTTCGAAGACGGCCCTGTTAGGCATACGGGGCGAGAGAATGATCACCGGAGTAGCTTGGTCAAACCGCGTGCATCCTTTCACCGCGGTCAAGGGAAGAGGTGAACAGTGGCGAATTCCTCGTTCCGACAGAATTTTCTGTCGCTTTCGGGTCTGGCTGGACGAATCGTCTATATGATTATTTGTGTAACTTCACCGCCCTGGCTTGGACATTCTGCCAGGGCGTTTTTTGTAAAAAAACGGCAGAAGTAGAGGCTTCTGCCGTGAGAAAGAACAAGAAACATACTATGGCGCCGTTCTAAACGAGGCAAACGGTGTCAGCGGCGCACCTACAAAGTTGCCCATTTGCAGGCACCAATAGTACGTCGTATTGGGCAGCAGGCCGGATCCCCAGTAACCGAGCGACGTATAAGTCGGGGTCATTCTTTCCGCGAAGACAGTTTTGCCGGTTGAATTCGGCGCAGTCATCACGTATAGGTTGTATTCGCCGAATCCGTCGCAGACCTTCGTCCAGTAGAACGAGAAACCTGCGCTCAAGCTGACCGTTTGCCCGTTGATCGGCCCGAGGAGCGTTGGCATGTTGGAGCACCCGCTGGTGACAGTCACTCTGCAAATCGCCGTCGGCGACCAGTCAGTCCCGTCCCATGCTGTGAATCGCACATCATACGTGCCGGCCGATTTGAAGATGTATGTCGCTGGTGCTCCACCCCAGAAGTATACGGCCGCTGATCCATCGAGCCAGTCTACCGCCACACAGAGATTAGCTGAAGGTGTTTCCCGATCGCTTGCCGTATACGGTATTACGGTTGTTGCACCAACCTGCCCCGTAGTCGTGCTGGCGACACTTACAGTCGGCGGATTGTTCAGCGGCGGGTTCACAATAACCGTTTTAGTTGCCTGTGCTGTCAACCCACCAGCGTCCCTCACTTCAAGAACGACCGTCTTCTGTCCAACCGTAGTCCACTGTTTTGTTTGCGTTTTCAACGTGGTCCAGGCTGTCCAGACTCCGTCGATTTGCCAGCGGACCTGCAGGGCGTCAACCGGGGTTTCGGGATCCGTTGAGCATGAGGTGAAGGTGAAGACTGACGCAGTTGTGCCGCTGCCGTTTTGTGGTGAAACCGACATGCAGGCTGTCGGCGCAGTATTAGCCGGACCGGCTACCGTCACAACACAGATGGCGGTCGGGCTCCATGCCTTGCCGTCGTGCCCGGTGAAGCGAACATTATACATGCCAGCGGCCTTAAACGTGTGGATGTAGCTATTGCCCTGCACCCACTCGATTCCTGTCTGGTCTCCAGGGTCAACGGCAATCTGTACCACATTTCCATCCGGATCACTCTTAATGATATTGATGGTGACCGGCACGTTAATGGTCGCATTAACCGTCGGAGGAACGCTCACCACAGGCGGGCGATTAGCCGGACCGGCTACCGTCACGACACAGATGGCGGTCGGCGACCATGCCTTGCCATCATACCCAGTGAAACGGACATTATAGACGCCCACTACGTTAAATGTGTGAGTGTAGCTGGTGCCCTGTACCCATTCAACTGTCTGGTTTCCAGGGTCAACGGCAATCTGTACCGCATTTCCATCCGGATCACTCTTAGTGATATTGATAGTGATCGGCATGTTAATGGTCGCACTGGCTGAAGCCGGCACACTGACGATGGGCGGGCGGTTGGCGATGACGGCTGTTACGACCACTTTGACAGTAGCAGGTGGTACGTTAGGCCATGCACTGCCTAAACTTGCCGTAACGGTCCCTTGACCAACCGTAGTAGCAGAATACAAACCATTTGCATCAATAGTGCCGAAGGTTGTTGACCAACTCACGGGAGCACCGACAATGTTCCCGGATGCATCACGTGGGTAAGCGTTGAATTGCTTCGTTTCACCTTGCATGAGTTCAACCTGAGTATTCGGTAAGATATCAAGCTGGAAAATCGGCTGCGGATTCGGTATAGGCGTGGAAATAAGTAGAATGAGTGGATCAGTTGTCCCGTCATACTCAATTCGTTTGAAGTACACTCGGACATTCGAACTTTGCTTAATCATGTCGACAACTTGCTGGGCCAAGTCGTCCGTGGCAACGAGCGCACACGCGAATGCACCGACACCAACTATTTCTGGCCCGGACACTAAACTCAAGACTATGCCAACATCAATTGCAATGCATAACCCCTTTGAAGTAGTGAGGATGACTTCCTTTATTTTGCCAGCAATTTGGGGTACTGTTATCGGACTGGGTAATTCCTGGTATTTCGGCAAAAGATTGGCGATATTACCAGGTCCGAAGACTGGCGGGATAGCCACTGCTTTCTTGGGTAACAGGAAGTAGTCAGTCTTGGTGCTCTTTGTTATCGCATAGTATTCCCATTCCTGACCATTCATGTACGTATCAATGGAGTTTAGGATATCAAGTCCCGTCGCGCCATACTTGGCATAGATACTCACACCTTTTATGGTGTTTGTTAGCGGCTGGTACTGGACAATTTCATTGATTGTTACAAGATTTCCAGTAACACGGCTTAACTCATGTACAACCACATCTTTTATGCCAGTACGGTTAATGACCCCCCGGTGCACCACATCCGGCATAGTGAGGTTAACCGTTTGGGTGTACGTTGGCTGGTAATCAGTGACCGTGATGAGGTCGTTGGGGCCAATGACCACTGGTGTCTGGTTCAGGGATGCTGCAACAGGACCGATTTCAGTCTGAGTAGCAGAATCCCCATTGGAACCGCCAACCATTGTGATTATGTCAGGTGCTTTTGTCGGTTCGACTGGATTTTGGTGTTTATCACATCCGAGCTGAACCGACATGATGCCCACGAACACAAATGCCGCAAGCAATACCGTAGAAAAGAATCTTGCCGTTTTCATGGCATTTTCTCCTATTTTTTGAAGTTGAGAATTTCAGAAACTATTAATTGCTGGCGAGGGGATAAAAAAGCCTCCATACATTTTCCTCCTGGAATATGGGGGTTTTTTAGTTTTTTCGAACAACTCCGCGACGTTAACAGAAGTGCCAATAACCACCTCCTTATTATGTTGTCAAAGTCCTTTATTTACAGGGTTTTTGTTTTCTACCTTTAGGGTATCGGGTGGGGTAGGCGAAAACTACGGAAGTAAAAGAAAAAGCCCCGCAAGACGAGGCTTTTTTGCATAATCGATCCGGATTGTTAGAAATCCGTGCCATCTGGTGAATAGTTTGGGTCATCATAACGTGACTTAAGTTCAGGAGTGTTGTCCTGATCTTCCGGTTGCTTTTCCTTATCTGTACTATCCGTATCAGAAGGCTTGGTTATAGAGCTATTTTTCATGGCTCACCTCCAGTTTTTGTTTTGTGTTTCAATTATATTTCGCTTTACGGGCGAAAACTAAGGAAAAAAATCTTTCAAATTATTAAAAGTGCATTTTCATTAAAAAAATCCCGCATGGTGGATACATGCGGGAAAGGGTGCGATTGGCGCAAGGTGCTGAAGGTTAGTTTTGCTCAAGTTGCTCAACTAACCAATCCATTTTCAGGCGGGAGATGTCGTCGTCCCAGAGGAACGAATTGGCCGTGCCGGTAGAATGCAGGAGGTTTTCCCAGTACTGTTTCTTGGCCGTATATGCCTGGACATCATCCTTGATGTTTTTGAACTTGTGGCTGATGAAAAGGGCATAGACGCGGACGCCGTTGAGCTTGATCAGGTCGGTGATCCCCGGTCGCCAGACGTTTTCTTCCATATCGCTGATGATGATCAGGATTTTTTCGGACAGAGTATCCTCGACGAAGAAGGTGCTGGCCCTGGCCAGGGCGCCTAGAATGTCACTGGCAGTGAATTCTGGCCGGATGCGCACTTCACTGATCAGGCGATGGATCTGATTTAACGTTATGGAGTTGATCGAGTCCATTTCCCTGTCGCAGGTTATTGGCGACGATACAAGCGTGAATAGTTGGCCAGTGTCCGGGCAGGTAAAGGAGTTGCCGCTGATAGAAATGATGCCGAATTTGTCGCCGCCCTCCAACAACGGGACGATCCGGCTGTCGATGAACACTTTCCCCTGTTCCAGCGCCTGTTCGTTCATAGATGACGGTTCGTCAAAAATGGCAATGACGAACTTTGGCTGCTGGTGAACGGGCTCTGAACATGACGCCAGAACCATCACTATGCAGCCAAGCAGTAGTAGGATCAGTAGGCGTTTCATGGTGATCACCGTCCTTCATTGGTTTGGAGTGCGTTTATCTTTTGTTTAAGCAGTTTCGGTTCCGTTTCCTGGCATTCGTCATCATCGGTTGACCATTCATGGATGTCTATAGTCGCCTTGTGTGCCATGCGGAAAGGCGCTGATATGGCCTCCAAAAGGTAGAGGGCCAGTGATAGCAGCCAGGAGACAATTATTTCGGCAATTAGGAACGGCAGCCAGAGGATACCGACGACAATCAGCATGATACCAGCCAGCATCCAGACCAAGTACATGCTAATTTTCTCGAAGCAAAAGGCGGCGAGGAGCGGCACGATGAAGGAGATGAAGCCAATGGCATACAGCGGCAGGCTATTATTGTAGTTCGTTTGGTATTGAGTACGGTAAACTGCCAATAAGGCCTCAGCCGCACATAAAATGATAAGGATGAGGTACATGACGGCAGATGTACTCTTGCTTTTTTTTACAATGAGACCCTTTGAACTACGATATTCGTACGCCAGCAGGCTGGCGGTGAATTCCGCAACGATCATAAGGATGGCCAGCAGGTTGACAACATATACATCCATGCCGAAGATGTTCATGATTGGTCTTTTGTCCACTGGCCAGATGATCGGCAATCCTATTTTTAGGATCTGGTAATTGGCCATGGTTAATACGACCAGAGCAATCAGGGCAATGAACGAAATCATGAGGCCGCGTGAATATTCACCATTAGCGGTATTC
The DNA here is from genome assembly GCA_043808365.1 of Patescibacteria group bacterium. Classification (GTDB taxonomy): domain Bacteria; phylum Patescibacteriota; class Patescibacteriia; order UBA10025; family JAHIVO01; genus JBAYGJ01. Next base: position 2,781 of record JAZDEZ010000021.1, on the reverse strand, counting down.
TGTTTCTTGAATCGTTCATGGATTGCACGTTTTGCTTCGTCGATGGCAGTCAGTAAAAAGCCAATGAACAACACGAAAGCATTGTTGATCAGTCGTAGTGGGATGAGTATGAGCTGGAATAAGCCGACTATCAGTTTGGTGACTACGGTATCCGAATATTCGCATGATGGCATGACGCTATCTACAGTGTCGCACAGTTTCTTGGGGACATCCTCCTCATTCCCCTTAGTCTTGTTTTCCCTGTCTCTCTTGAGAAAATCGGCAGTGTTTTTCTTGCCGATGTCTGGACGGCATGACTGGAAATAATGCACTATCCCCATTCCAGCCACGGCTAACAGCAGAATCATTAATGTACTCATGTTCTCGAAACCTCCTTTTACAAGATTGGTATTAAGTTTTCAAACAGCCATATTTGTTCTGAAATTTAGACAAGAAGGGAGGGGGACTCCCCTCGTTGTCTCAACTCCAGATCGCTCCAGGGTTGAGAATGTCGTTAATCCGCCAAAGGCGAAAGCCAGTGCGATGTGGTTTGACTGGCAGCCGATGGCTTGATGTTTAAGGCTTTTTTAAAGAAGCGTATCTTCGGCGCTTTCAGCATAGAGCAGAGCCATAGCGAAAACTAAGGGAGAAAAAAAGAAAAACTCCGGTAGAGTTCCGGAGCGCGTATCGCCGATAATGGCGGTGAATTTATATCTGTTTTTCCACCAAGCCAATGACAAAATTCGGCGCTTCCAGCTTGATTGAGAAATTTTTGCGCAAGCCGCCTTGTAAATGGAGGGGGATTTTATGGCCGGCAATTTCCTTGAATACCGCGCAGAGCGGGGTGATGATCTTGCTCTGCATTTCATTCCTTTCCACGTAAGCGGACGGCGGCAGGTCGGACGCCCGGACATCCTCATTGAGATGATTGAGGAGGATTTTTAATATTTCAATAGTACCCTTGGCTGACTTTATTTTTTTTGAGGTCAGGAGCTTGCCCTGGATATAAATTTTATGCTCGAACGGATCGAGAAGCAGGTCGATATCCTTGCGTTTTTTTTCAAAAGCCTCTTGCGAGTAGACGCGCTGGATTGGCGCCGTGTTCGCCTGCCATTCCTTGACTCCGATAGTGCCATGGGTTACGAACGGGGAGAAAATATTATCGCGGAAGTCCTGCTCGATGCCGATCCCGCCAGATTCTTCGCCGTCTATCCATGAGGCATAATCAATGCGTATCAATGGGCTGACGTGCGACCGGAGCGAGCCTTGGAACTGCTCCAGGTTATCCTGGAGATAGCCTTGCGGGGCGATAAAGAGCAGGTCGCCGCCGCCATCGGGCCGGTCTGGCAGGACGCGGATGCTCCGTAAACCGTTATTGTTTTTATCGCGCAAGACCTGTTTAATATGGTGGAGCGTATCCCGTTCGCCTGATGAGGGCAGTCCTTTAGTGAAGAATTCGTAAACTTTTTCCTGGAGCGCGACCGTGTCGCACAGCTCGTCCAGCGATTCGGCGGTGCCGTTTTCGATGAGTTTTTTCAGGTCGGAGATGGCTTTGACCGAGAGGATGATCAGGAAATCCACGCAATGCTCCCAATACCCGTATTGGTGGTTGGTATTTGCCAAGTCAATGAAAGCGGGAATGGCTTCGTCCGGAGCATGGTAGAATTTTTTCAGGTCGCCGGCCACGAATTTTTCCAGCTCCATGAGATTTTCCTTGACGATTCGCATCGGTTTCAAGTACACCCCGGAATGTTTCTGTTGGCCGAGATAAAAGAGCCCGTAGTCTATCGGCCAGGTCAGGTCGTTCTGCCAGTGCCACAGGTCTTTCAGACGGTAGCCGTTCCAGGCAATACCGTCGAAAATTTCATGATGACCTTCGATGTCAGACGGCATCCGGCTGTACGGATGGTGGCGGTAGCTGCCGGACCGGCGCTCAGAGAAGAAAATCATAGGCGTAGTGGACTCGATGAACGCGGCAAAAGGGGCGGACGCGCTGCCGACCTCGTCATGGGAGCATGATTCGAGCTTCCAGGCAAAGCGTAGAATTTTTTGGAAGGTGGCGTCAGCCATGATATCGGGAGTTTTGGTGGCGGCTAATTGAGTGAGTTTGGCCGGTGTGGCCAGGCCAGTCTCCAGTGCCAATAATGAGGCGATGGAAATATTGATGGCCCCGGATTGGTTCAGGCCGGCGCCGCGCGGCACTTCGGACAAAACATACAGTTTTCCGGAAATCTGTTTCGGCAATGTATGGCGGAGCTGATTAAGGAGTTTAATGAATTTTATTTCGAAATTCCGGTCATGAAAAAAAGTTTCGAATTGCTGCTGGTGCGGCGCGTATGCCACATAGTCGCCGTATTTGAGGTCTGGGCTGCCGTCTTGTTCAATGCCGACATACACCCGCTGGGGAATTTTTTGGATAATGCCCGTTCCCCCGTACAGGACGGCCAGCCCGGCTGACCAAAAAAATGACCCTGGCGCCGAGACCACGGTTGAACACTTAGAGAAAAATTCCTTATAAACCACAGGAAACGCCTTTTGCAAGCTGGCAGAATTCATCCTGATGCGATTGGCCAAAACCATAGGCAATGGCTTAGTGTTTGATTGTTTCCTATCGGCAGGTAACGGTACCATAAGGGCCGCACTAAGTCAATGTTTACGGGCTTATTTGTCAACGGGAAGTTAAAATGTCCCCTTTTCAGGGAAGTTAAAATGTCATACCTGGGCGTTTTGTTTAGCCAGGACGGCTGCACGAGCAGCTTGGCGCCAGGGATGATTAGAGGGCGGGATATGGGCTTTCGAGGC
>JAZDEZ010000020.1:0-36022 GCA_043808365.1 Patescibacteria group bacterium | reverse complement strand
GAAGCGCTGACGAACGCCGGCGGTAACTATAACCGTCCTAAGGTAGCGAAATTCCTTGTCGGGTAAGTTCCGACCTGCACGAATGGCATAACGACTTGAGAACTCTCTCAACGAGGGACTCGGTGAAATTACAAGACTCGTGAAGATGCGAGTTACGCGCGGCTAGACGAAAAGACCCCGTGAAGCTTTACTATAGCTTGGCATTGAGATAGAGTTGCATCTGCTTAGAATACGTGGGAGACTTTGAGGGTTGCCTTCTGGGGCGACCGGAGTCGAAATATGAAATACCACGCTGAGGCTTCTTTATTTCTAACCTAATCCCGTATAACCGGGATGGGGACAGTGTCTGGTGGGTAGTTTAACTGGGGCGGTTGCCTCCCAAAAAGTAACGGAGGCGTTTACAAAGGTTGGCTAGACTCGGATGGAAACCGAGTTGTATAGGGCAATGCCACAAGCCAGCTTTACTGCAAGACCGACGAGTCGAGCAGTTGCGAAAGCAGAACATAGTGATCCGACGATCCATAATAGGATGGTCGAAGCTCAACGGATAAAAGCTACTCCGGGGATAACAGGCTGATCCCCTCCAAGAGTCCATATCGACGAGGGGGTTTGGCACCTCGATGTCGGCTCACCGCATCCTGGGGCTGAAGAAGGTCCCAAGGGTTTGGCTGTTCGCCAATTAAAGCGGTACGCGAGCTGGGTTCAGAACGTAAGTTACATTGCGTTCTACCGCAGAAATGCGGTACAATAAATCTGACTAATATCGGTGAAACCCTCCGCAACTCAACGAACTGGTTGCAAGGGCAATACCGAGGGAAGATTAGATGTATGTTGGAAGAAGAGAAAGCCTACATAGCAGGATTTCTTGATGGTGATGGTTGCATTATGGCACAACTTATCCGCAGAAAAGACTATATCTACGGATATCAAGTCAGGATAAGTATCGTGTTCTATCAAAAAACCACCCACAGAGAAATTCTTAAATGGCTGAAAGGTAAATTACGCCATGGATATATTCGAGATCGTAAAGACGGAATAACCGAATATACCATCGTGGGGTTGACCCAAGTGGAAGAAGTATTGGTGCTTCTGAGTCCACATCTTCGATTAAAAAAAATTCTCGCAAAATGTGTATTAAAATTGATCAAAGCTCATCCTAAAAAAATGACGCCCAAATCATTATTGTCCTTGAGCGTTCTCGTAGATGAGACGGCAAGGTTCAATTACTCAAAAAAGAGGACGAATACACATCCAGTGATAAAAGAATTCCTCCAACACGCATCTTTTCCCCGTAGAGACTGAGGTGAAGGCGCCCTGCGCTAACACTGAGATATCTCTCCTCTGAGAGATATAATACGTCGGCTCCTCCCTTTAGGAATAATCTAGAGAAGGATGAAGATATAGTCCATGCCATTAGAAATAATGGATTAACATGCGTGAGACAGTTCGGTCTCCTATCTGTCGTGCGCGCTAGAAACTTGAGAAGGCTCTTCCCTAGTACGAGAGGACCGGGAAGGACGAACCTCTAGTCAACGAGCTGTCCTGTCAAGGGCACAAGTTCGGTAGCTACGTTCGGCACGGATAAGCGCTGAAAGCATATAAGCGCGAAGCCGTCTTCAAGATTAGGTTTCATTATGAGATTCCTGGTAGACTACCAGGTTGATAGGCTCCACGTGTAAGGCCCGTAAGGGTTTCAGCGGAGGAGTACTAATAAATCCAATTGCAATCACTAATACACTGAATTTTAATCTCATCACTCTTTGAAAAAAATGAACAACAAGATTATTGACCTCAAACTCGTATTCGTGTTTGTCCTGGTCATCGCTTTCTTTGGATTCATATTTTACCTGACACCGATCAAACCGTAAGAGGCGCGAGAGCGGCAACATATTGCCGGCTGGCCTCTGGTGGTTTTTAGCGGCGGGGCTACACCTGATCCCATCCCGAACTCAGCAGTTTCCGCCAAAGGCGGATCAGCCTCCGGCTGAAAGCCTACAAGAAACGCCGACCCGCCCGACCGCTACGCTTATAAGTTAATAATAAATTCCAATAATATTTCAGCATATAGTTCCGGGTGTCTCATGCGACAGGGTCACACCTGATCCCATCCCGAACTCAGCAGTTAAGCCTGCCAGCGCCGATGATACTACGGGGCATACCGTGGGGAAAGTAGGCCGATGCCCGGTACTATATGCTGAAAACTACCGCGCAGCGGTAGTTTTTGTTATAAGCGGTCGCAGTGGGCGGGTGATACTACGGGGCATCCACGGGGGCCGAGTCTACAAGCGAAGCAAACTACTTTGCTTCGCGCGGGACGAGGCGGGCTGGACGATGTCGCCAGCAAGCGACCGGACAGCCCCGGACAGTAGGCGACTGCCAGTTATATCAAAAAACGTTTCATTGATTTGAGACGTTTTTTGTTTTATCTAATACCCCCTCGCTCCCGTATCCCCCCGCCCATATAAAAAATGGGTTCGGAAATTGAGTGAGGAGGAATGGTTGCCCATGGGCAACCGCGGCATCATGTTCGAGCGAACGCAGCGCAGCGAGGAGCGAGTTATGCCGCGGAATGACGACGAGCCAATTTACGCAAATTTTTTATCCTGGGCGGCGCTTCTTTTCTGTCCACTTTTCTTTGCGTAAAGAAAAGTGGACGACAATTCCGCAAGGGGAGTTTTTTGGTTGACAAAAACCTGACACGTGATAATCTATCCTAACGTTCATTATAAATATGGAGGTTACATGGCCTTACCACATCGTCTGTACGAAACCATGAGGTATCTCGTAGCTGGTGGTATAGGCGTCAGCCTCTACTATCTGCTCCTGTATACCCTGACTGAATATGCTGATTGGTGGTATCTCTTATCAGCCGCCATCGGGTCCATTGCCAATTTTACGTCCAATTTCCTACTCCAGAAATTCTGGACATTCAGGAATAAGGACCGCAATACTGTCCGTGCCCAAGCGAGAAAATACGCTATACTGTACGTCTCTCTCTTTGTCGCGAACCTGGCACTTATGTTTGTCCTGGTTACGCTTATGCATATCTGGTACATCTTGGCGCAAATACCGGTCACCATCATCCTCTCGGCAGTCAGCTATCTGATTTCCAGAAAAATTTTCAGCATATCAATACATAACGATCCCGTTTCTATTGACAAATCGGTAAAAATCTGATACAATACCTTATTAGCTAAACAATTAATTTAAAAAATTATGTCTAGGCATGAAGGTGCGGAAATGGGCATGAGTCCCATTGAACGCTACAAGAATGAAATCGCTTTACAGAGCAAGCATACACGCATTGACCTGCCGGAAGGAAATACCCAAGTCGAATCGCCGGAAGGGAAAATCTACAATGTCGAGCAGTTAGAAAACCATAAGGATCCCCGGGTCGCTGCCTCACATGAATTACTCTCAAAAACGTTCGGCGAGGATGAAATGGATTCCCTGCGCACCATAAAAGCCGCTATGCAGGGCAAGGTTGTCGGCGATGAAAAGAGCGAAGACATCCCGTTGATGATCCACACAGTCGAGAATGAAAAAGAAGTAGTGGGCACGGCCCATACTGCCGTACTTGAGGCCATGAATGACGATTTCGAACCAAAAGGAAATAAAAAATCCATAATGCTTGATGCCTACCTGGCAGTAAAAAAAGGCGAACAATACAAGGACCTGGATATTGAACTGTACCGGAAGCGGGCTATTGATGCGCAAAAATTCGCTTCAGAAAACGGATTGAAAATGGATTCCATGGTCGTCGAGGCGACCGCGGACACGTCAGAAGAGTTCTATAATAAAGTCGGCATGCACCGGCTCTATATGGAAACCAAATGGGGGGAATTGAAAGAAGTCCCTTATTTCCAATCTGTCCTGGCTGACGCCTGGAACGAATCAACGGGTGATCCGAGACGGGGTGAAGCGAGATCCGCACTGCACCTTATGATCGGCCAGCTTGACGGCGGCCGGGAACTGACCCCAGAACAAGTCCTGGAAAAAGTCCGCGCCCTGATGGATTACGATAGCTTTCAAACAAAGGATTACTTCTCAAACAAAAATGCCCATGCCCATCATGAAGATATTCTTGAATATGACCTAGGGGAATTCGAAAAGGCCCTGGGGCAGGCAGATGACGGGACAATCAAACTTATGACTGCCGAGGAGCGCGATGAATGGATTCGGATTAACGGGAAAGACAAGTTCGTTTCCCATATCACACCATCGGGAGAAAAAAATGAAGAGGAGCCGAGAATCCCTACCGAACTAGCCAATCGAATACTTGAAGCCTTCCCAAAAGACGCCGAACTTCGCCAAGCCGTAGAAGCGAATCGCGACATGACCGGCAGAATCCTAGATGGGTATTATAGAGCCCGAGTAAAAGGTGCGAAAGAATTATACGGATCCTGGAATGAGTGGTGGAGAATTACTCATGAATTAAAATAAATTTTTAATCAAAAATACCGCCTCACAAGGCGGTGTTTTTTTAGCTAGAAACCGGAAAATTTTCGGATATAACGGAATCTACTACCGCCACATGTATTTGTGCTGTTTTGCCAAGTGTACCGTGTGCCATATTTATTTCTGGCTTGGTAGCTCAAAGTAATAAAAAATGATACACTGACTGTACTTAATATTTTACAAACACCATGTACAAAGCACTCAAACAGACCGCCAGCGATACCCTCAAGCAAATCAAGGACCAGGGCCTCTGGAAAACAGAGCGCCTCCTCGAATCTGCGCAAGGAGCAGAAATTACAGTCAACGGGAAAAAAGTCCTGAACTTCTGTGCCAATAATTATTTAGGGTTAGCTAATGACCAGCGTGTTGTTGAGGCGGCAAAAAAATCCCTAGACGAGCATGGGTACGGCTTGTCCTCTGTCCGATTCATATGCGGCACATCAGAGCAGCACCGGGCGCTGGAGAAAAACCTGGCCAAATTCTTGGGCACGGAAGACGCCATACTGTACAGCTCATGCTTTGATGCCAATGGCGGTTTATTTGAAACATTATTAAATGAGCAGGACGCGATTATTTCCGATGAACTGAACCATGCCAGCATTATTGACGGTGTCCGCCTGTGCAAAGCAGCGCGATACCGGTACAAACATAATGACATGACTGACCTGGAAGCAAAACTAAAGGAAGCCCAAGGCCAGCGCGCCAGGATTGTGGTGACAGACGGCGTCTTCAGTATGGATGGCGAGATCGCCAATCTGCCTGGTGTTTGCGACCTGGCTGAAAAATACGATGCCGCAGTCATGGTAGACGATTCGCACGCTACCGGCGTTGTTGGGGAAAATGGCCATGGAAGCATCGAAGCTACTGGCACTGAAGGACGCGTTGATATCATCACGACCACCTTTAGCAAGGCGCTTGGCGGCGCATCCGGAGGTGTCGCTGCCGCCCGTCAGGAAATCGTGGATCTACTGCGCCAGAGGTCACGACCTTATTTATTCTCCAATTCGCTCATGCCCGCCATCGTGGCCACCACCCAATACATCCTCGACCATGCCGATGAAACTGCCGCCGCCCGCAAACAGCTTCACGCCAACATGAACCAGTTCCGTACTGCCATGACTGAGGCCGGCTTTACTTTACGCGGCGCTGGACACCCGATTATCCCTGTCATGCTCGGCGATGCGCGGCTGGCCGGCGCCATGGCTGCTGACCTGCTTGAGGAAGGCATCTATGTCATCGGTTTCTGGTATCCGGTCGTGCCACAAAACCAGGCGCGGATCCGCGTGCAATTGTCCGCCGCCCATACACCTGAACAGGTAGAAAAGGCCGTCGCCGCCTTCATTAAGGTTGGAAAAAAACACGGCGTGATAAAATAATAAACGCATTCTATTTCTGATATCTAAGTGCGTTGCTCATCGTGATTTATTTTTCCCAAATTCTCCGCGCCTCGAAGGACTCGTAGTAAAATTGGAGCGAAGACGAGCGTCCCTGAGCGACCCGGAGTGAGCGCAGCGAATCGAGGGGGAGTCGAAGGGTCCGATCCACTCGAGCGAAGCGGTTGTGGGTCGGGAGCGACGATGAACCCAATTTTCAAGAGGACTGAGCCGGCGCGGAATCTCTTTTCTGCCGCTTTTCTGGATTCACAGAAAAGCGGCGAAACTACTTCATAAATAGAAAAAAACACAGCAAAATGGTACACTAATTCCATGCAATACATCACTGACCTGCATTTCCACTCCAAATACTCCCGCGCCGTCTCACGTGACATGGATCTTGAGCATATCTCCGCGGTTGCCGAAACGAAAGGGCTCGACCTGGTTACCACCGCCGATTTCACGCACCCGGCCTGGTTTGCGGAACTTAAGAAAAAACTTGAACTGAAACCGAACGGCCTGTACCAATTGAAAAACCAAAAGACCGGCATGCATTTCATGCTGACCACGGAAATTTCCTGCATCTATTCCCAAGGCGGGAAAACCCGGCGCATCCACCTGGTGGTCATCATGCCGACACTTGAAGCAGTAGAAAAATTCAATAGTCTTCTCGTTGGCGAGGGCGCTAACGTAAAATCCGACGGCCGGCCGATCATTGGACTGACCGCCGAACGGGTAGCAGAAATCGCCCAGCAGACGGATAAAGAATCAATGGTCGTCCCAGCCCACATCTGGACGCCGTGGTTTTCCATGTTCGGCTCCATGTCCGGATTCGATACAGTGGAAGAATGTTTTGGCAAACAAACCAAACGCATTTACGCCATTGAAACCGGCCTATCTTCCGACCCGCCGATGAACTGGCGCTTGTCGCAATTGGATAAATTTTCAATCGTTTCATTTTCCGACGCCCATTCGCCAGACAAACTCGGCCGCGAGGCAACAGTGTTTGAACTGGAATCGCTGTCATATAAAAACATCGTAGCCGCGCTCAAACAAGCCAACGCTAAAAATACAATTGCCCATACAATCGAATTCTACCCGGAGGAAGGCCGCTACCATTGGGACGGGCACGCCAAATGCAAAATCCGCTTGTCCCCGGCTGAAACCAGAAAGCTCAAAGGAATCTGTCCGAAATGCAAAAAGCCGGTCACGGTCGGAGTGCTTAGCCGCGTGGAAAAACTGGCTGACCGTCCGGAAGGTTATACACCGACCAACCGCCCGCCATTCAAAAGCTTAGTGCCTTTGCGCGAAATAATCGCGGAAAGCATCAACCAGGGCGTGCATACCAAACGTGTCACTGCCGAATATGACTCATTACTGGCCAAAGGCAAGAATGAATTCAATATCCTGCTCAATCTGTCCATCGACGAGCTGAAAAAAATGACCGACCTGACCATCGTCGAAGCGATCAAGCGCGTCCGGGCCGGTAGAATGTCCGTTATCCCCGGCTATGACGGCGAGTACGGTATCGTAAAAGTTTTTACCGACGTTGAACGGAAAAAATACGTAGTGAAGCAGGAAAAATTACTGTAAATTGTTTGCGTTTGGGGTGTCGCCGCCCGTATCGGTAGCGTTGGCGGTATTGCAATAAAGCCGCAAACTATACCACCCCACGATACGCGCGGCGCAAACGCTACCGCTACCCAATATACTACCATATGCTAATCCTCATCCTTGCCATCCTCTTCCTCGTCTCCTCCATCCTCGCCTTCCTGATTGCCCTCGGCTGGCTGGTTCTGCTTCTGATATATAAAGCTCCTTACGTCAAAACTCCCGCTGGCGCTATTGAAGCAATTCTTAGAAATATTTCCATCAAACCGGAAGAACTGGTCTGTGACCTGGGCTGCGGAGATGCCGGTGTGCTCATTGCCGTGGAAAAAAAGTATGGCTGCCAGACGATCGGTTATGAAGCTTCGCCATTCACCTACATCCGCGCGCTTGGCAATATCAGGCGGAATAAAGCAAAAACAGAAGTTTACTGGCGTGATTTTTTCAAAGCTGACCTCCATAAAGCCGACATAGTATTTTGCTTCCTTATCCAGAGCCTGATGCCCCGAGTCGGTGTATACTTACATAAGCAGTTAAAACCGGGCAGCCAGGTGGTCTGCTACGGCTACCCCATCCCGCAGTGGCATCCGAAGCAGGTTATTGACGTAATTGGCACAACGAGTAAGATATATATCTATCAACGCTAATGGAGACGTGGCAGAGTGGTTGAACGCGCTGGTTTCGAAAACCAGTAGACCTTAACGGGTCTCGGAGGTTCGAATCCTCCCGTCTCCGAATGAACAACGTGAATGAGGAACGGAGTCCCGCAACTGCTTGCGGGACGTGAGGATGAGAAAGCCGCAGCGATGTGCGAGTTCCCGCCAATTGCGGGAAGCGAGCACCGCGAGGCGGGTTCGCGAAAAATTTCCGTCAGGAAATTTATTCGTGACCGAATCCCTCCGCCTCCGCTCTGGGGACTATCCACCTGGAATATAATTTAACGAGGTTCTCCGCCCACCAAAATCTAATCAAGTGAGGGCGCCGCGCCCGCCTTACTGCCCTGTCTGCCGACAGGCAGGCGTAAGGCAGGTGGGCGGGGATCCGCCTAGGACAGAGAATCTCACCTCCTCCGCGCTGAGCAATCCCACCTTCCCTGTTTGAAAAAGTGAGAATTCCAAAGCGACCCCGAACATGACGCAAGGGAGCAAAGATCCTGCTGGCTCACGAAATTATCGCTCCCATTTTGGAAAAAGTACTGAGTGCTAAAAAAATATTATTGGAAAATTATGAAAAATATAACTGAGGTTAAAACTGAACAAAAAATATCAATCGCTCAAAAAGTTGGACTGATATATGGGATGGCCTCATCTATCCTGTTGGGCGGAGTCATAATTACTAAAATTATACAAGCCGAGCCCATCGCTTCTTTAGATGAATTTCCAACCAATTCGATTAATGCTGAATTAGCCCTACAACAAGAATTCCAAAATACATTTTCAATGCCATTAACCGATGCGCATGCCCTCGAGATAAATAAGGAATTTATCGCCAACGAAGAAATTGGATTAAGCATAAATGAAAAAATTAAATCGTTAACTATCACAGGCGAAGCTAATTTGGCCCATCGAGACAGTTTCGTAAGAATTATTGCCGTTGATGAATCCGATAATGAATTATTAGTTTACCAAGCGGGATTTCCGCTCAATGAGATATCCAATATCGACCAGGTGTGTGAAGAAACTTGCAATTTAAGCAATCTGCTGATAAAAAAAATTGCTGTCGAACTGTCTGATGATGGTTCAATTCTATATTTAGATAAAATCAATTATCTTACCAGCCAGGACTACCTGAGATCGCCCTTAGAAAATGCGGATATTGAATCACGGGATTCAATTGGTTCGCAAATACAGTTAAAAATTAATTTGATAAATAAGGGCAATTTGGGGTGGACGGCTGGGTTAACATCTGCTGCACACTTAAAATATTCGGATAAGAAAAATTTATTTGGCGGTTGGTTCGGAAACACTTGCGGGTTTGAATTTTTTACAGGGGAAGGCGTGTTCACTTTTTGTGATGATAAATCTGCATCAGGCAAAACAACGGCGGACCCAACTGGCACTGCCATAAACGATAGCAATGACCATGTTAGCTTTGACTGGCGGAATCGTCACGGCCAAAATTGGAATACCCCGGTAAAAGATCAGGGTTTGTGCGGAAGCTGCTGGGCATTTAGCGCCATAGGTTCGCTGGAGGGCGTAATAAACGCATATTTTAATCAGCATTTGGATATTGATTTATCGGAGCAAGAATTAGTTAGTTGTGGAGGGGGCGGAAATTGCGGTAGCGGAGAGGCGGGATCGGCCTTACACTATATTCGGAATAATGGAATCAGCACTGAGGAATGCTTCCCGTATACGTTTCCGCAACCGAAACAATGTAGTTTGTGTGAAAATGGAGAGAGGTGGAGCTTTAAGGAATTCAGCGGCATCAAAGCGGGCGCGCCAAGCAAGGATATTGAAATAAAAAAATTATTAAACCAATATGGCCCATTATCGATGTCCGGGCCACTAAGCCTTTGGAGCCATGCCATTGTCTTGTCCGGTTATGGATATGATGAAGGAGGATCATATTGGATAATCAAGAACAGTTGGGGGGCGGATTCTAACAATGATGGCTATTATAAAATTAGAATTTCTCCCCGTGCTTTGTATGGAACCCAAACAATCTTTGCAGTTCCAATTTTGCCAATCGCTCCTGATAATGCCCCTTATACAAAATTATGCGTTGATAATGACCTTGATGGGTATTGTAATTGGGGAATATTGGAAAAACCGAACAATTGCCCGAGCACTTGCGAAAATAATACCATTAATGATTGCAACGATGCAGATGCCAATATAACCGCATGTTCCGAAGCAGAACTATATTGCGGCGAACATGTATTGATCAATGGGGGTGAAAAAAATGAATTTGGGAGCTATTTGTCCGGGAACGAGCTGGGCTGTTGCGGCGACGATCCCGATGAATTTCCTGTTGACGGCGTATGCTGCAACAATTCAAACGATTATTACGACGGGGAAGCATGCTTGGAAATTCCGCAAATAACATTGCTATCCGGTACGAATGAAAATGATCTCAGTGAAACAGGGCTGGTAATTGAATCGAAATTAAATGACCCGCTTCTCATAAAAGCCGAGGTTAAAACAATCAAAAATGATGAGCTAATAGCGTGCGACAACTGTACTTATGCCTGGTACGTAGACAATGAACTGCAAAATAATGGAACAAATACGATTAATCTAAGTTCAAGCGCATTTACCATCAAAAAAATTAAACTGATCGTAAAAGACGAATACGGGAACCAAACCCAAAAGGATATTGAGGTGAATTTCGGATTACTTAAAATCAGCGATTCCGTTGCTCGCGAGGATCAGCCGGTGGTGCATGGAGATAATATTGTTTGGAATTATAATGACGATATATATCTTTTTAATCTTGAAACTCGAGAAAGGACCATCGTTACCGAGAATTATGAAGACCAGCGGCATCCGCATATATACGGCGATACGATAGTATGGCAAGATCATCGCAACGGCAACTGGGACGTGTTTATGTATGACATCCAATCAAAAACAGAAACGCAAATTACGGATTCCGAAGGCAACGACGAAGAACCAAAAATCTATCAGGATAAAATCGTTTGGGTCGAACATTCGGCGCCGAGAAACAAAATATTCATGCATGATCTGAGTGATGCAAGCACTACGCTTATCAGCGCAAACGATTATTCCGCGAAAAAATATCCTGGCGTATATGGCGACAAAGTGATATGGCAAGACAAGCGCAACGGCAACTGGGACGTATTTATGTATGACATATCAAATTCTAAAGAAACTTTATTAGTGGGAGGCGCAAATGACTCCATCCAACCGGCTGTTAATAACGATAAATTGGCGTACTTTGAAAATAATTCATTTTATTTACGGGACATCGCGGACAATTCAACAAAAGTCCTGTTTGAAAAAGCGTCTCCCTATATGAACACGGGGCCGTACCTTAGCAAATATTACGCGATTTTTTATTCCGGCTGGGATATTTATTACTATAATCTCCAAAATGAAGAATTGACTACATTCGATTACCGAAATCCATGGGCGAACCCAGGAACCATGCCGTACATCTATGACAATAAATTTGTTTTTATCTCGCCTTATGAAGGCAACAAATTATTTTTCAGTGAAATCGGCGGAACGTGCGCCGACGGGACTCCCGAAGGATTTTGCACCGATGCGGTCCCAAAATATTGCAGCAATGAACTGAAATTATTGGACAATTGTCTAATATGCGGGTGTCCAAATGATAAAATGACATGTGAAAAAAGTTATATACAATATTGCACAGTGGATCCGGCATATCCGGTAGACCCAACATATCAGGCAGACCCGATCGTCAGTAATTCATCGAATTGCACTAAGGAATTAATATGGAAATGCGGACTAAGGGACGCCGATTTGATAAATATAAACGGCATTCTCCCGCGTGATTGAAAATGTATAAAAAATTCTGTATACTCTCAATATAATTTAACCCCCCCATGCTCTTCCTCCGCCTCATCATCAAAAACCTCTTTAACCGCAAAACGCGGACGATTTTAACTATTGTCGGCATCAGCATCGGCATTGCTACAATCGTCATTTTCGGCATGGTGACAAACGGGTTAACAAACACACTGGGTACTGCTTTCAAGCCGGGCAAAGCGGATTTTTCCGTAGCCAAGGCCGGTGTAGCTGATATGATCGTCAGTATTGTTACAGATCAGCAAATAGAGACAATACGAAACACCGAGGGCGTTGAAGCCGTCGTACCGTACGTTATATCCATGACTGCTATGCAGGGCAATCCGTATTTTATCGTCGGCGGCGTTGACCCGGATGATGTCAGTATGCTCGGCGCGCACTTAACCGACGGCCGGATATATGAAAATGGAAACGAGATGGCGATCGGTCGCATTACGGCAAAGAATAGCGGGCTCAAAGTCGGCGACACGCTCACTATAAAAAACAAAGGATATAAAATTGTCGGCATCTTCGAAACAGGCGTAACGCTGCAGGACGGCGGAGCTGCTACAATGCTGGCCGAAGCCCAGCAACTCCAAGGCCTGAAGAGCGACCAGGTCAGCATTGCTATGGTTAAAATAAAAACAGGGTACTCACCGCGCCAGGTGGCAGACAGCATAGAGGCAGCTGACTCGGGGCTCCTCGGTATTGTGAACGTGGACGATTACGGAAAAATTGACCAAGGATTAGTGGTCGTTGATTCAATTTCATGGGTAATCTCAGTGCTCGCTATCGTCATTGGCGGCATTGGCGTGATGAACACGATTATCATGTCGGTTTTTGAGCGGACCCGCGAGATTGGCGTCTTGAGGGCTCTGGGCTGGAAGCGCAAACGAATTATGGCTATGGTTCTGGGAGAAGCAATTTTCATTGCCCTCATTGCTGCCGTCATCGGCATACTCCTCGGATTGGGCATCGTTTGGTTGCTGATGCAGACGAGCATGGGCAGGGCCTTTCTCGATATGAGCCTCAATGTATCAATATTTTTACAGGCGCTAGCGGTTGCGGTTGGTGTCGTTATCTTTGGTGCTGCATATCCTGCGTTTCGAGCTTCGCGCTTTTCTCCCATGGAAGCTCTGCGTTATGAATAAGCTACACATTCATGAGCAACTATATTATTGAGACAAAAAATGTTAAGAAACATTTTGAAGACGGCCGGGTTAAAGCCCTGGATGGTGTAAATTTTTGCCTGAAAAAAGGCGAATACGTGTCAATAATTGGTCCATCGGGTTGCGGTAAGTCAACACTTCTTAATATGATTTCCGCCATGGACCGGCCAACTTCCGGTGAAGTAATCTTCGACGGCGTAAATTTGGCGTCGTACGGCCCGCTTGACGAGATCCGCAGCCATAAAATCGGTTTCATATTCCAGTTGCATAATTTACTGCCCCACCTGACCTCCCTGGAAAACGTCATTATCCCGATGCATGAAATCGCCGGCTCAGCGTCAGTAAAGCGGAACAAAGCACTGGAATTACTGAAAACAATCGGTATCGAGTACCTGGCGGATAAAAAGCCGACTGAGATGTCCGGCGGTGAGCGCCAGCGCGTGGCTATCGCCCGGGCACTGGCCAATGACCCGCTCGTAATTTTGGGGGACGAACCGACCGGCGATGTAGATACCAAAACAGGCGTTCTGATAATGGATATCCTGGAAAAGCTTAACCGTGAAAAGGGAGTGACGCTTATCGTCGTTACCCATGCTTTGGATATCGCCCGGCGCGCCCAACGAACCATAGAGATGCGGGATGGGAAAGTGGTCAGTTAATTTACATTCTTTCAGCCAGCCCAATAAATCAATATAAAAAAACCGGCAGTCAGAAAGACCCGTGATAACATCTACCATCGAACTATATAAACTTTTCTATGGCGCCAAACCCCGAAATACCCACGCCACCGCCAGAGGCGGTGCCTCAAGAGGAAAAACAAACGCTGCCTGCCATGGAGTACGGCGAACTGACCGAGGAGGAAAAGCGCAAGATGGAGATTGTTGAATCCCAATTTAACAACCCACAATTCGTAGAAATTGACGCACCCGGCGTGGAGGGAAAAAAACTAAAAATTGAATATGTCATCCTGGATGCCCGGAATCAGGACGACTTGGCTCGTGCTCAGGAAATGAACGAGCGGACAGTCATCCATATCCCGGGCTTCGGCTCATCATACCGCGCCAACGAGCAATATGAAAAACTGATGGCGGTAAAGGAGAAGAAGCGCGTCATCATCATTTCCCAGCCATCTACCGGTGGCTCGGACAATGCCCCCCAGGAATGGCGGAAGTGGTCGCGGACCGAACGATCGTTTGAACCGTTCGCGGATGTCGTCGATAAAACACTCGAGGCCATCCGCCAACAAGAGGAGCAATCCGGCCGACCATTGACCACGCCGGAACTCAGCATCTCCTCATCCTCAATGGGTTCTATAATTGCCGTTGATTTTGCCGTCAAGCATCCGGACCAAGTAAAAGATTTAGTGCTTATGCACCCAGGCGGCGTAAATGAGGAAAGCGTGCTTGCTTTGGCCAGCCGTTATTTCCCGGAAACCATCGGCGGAAAAGGCGGCGTCAAGGCGGTAATTAGAAATTTCCTGCCAAACAGAAGATCAAACAAACCTACCGATGAACTTGATCCGGTTTATATTGAAAAATTGAAACAAGCCTATGCCGATATGGCCGGAAAGTCCACGCTAAAAAACAAAAACATGCGAGTCGCCGACTCCAGCAAACTCCACGAAATACCGGGCGCCTCCATTGAAGAATCGTACCAACTCGCCGGCGGACAGGGTGACTACAACTTCTTGCAGGCAGAGCGGCAGGATAAAGAATTTCGCACACGCGTAGGCCGAGATATTGCCGCCGATTCAAAAGTAAATACGGTGAATAAGGAAGGGTTGAAATGGCGCATCTGGGAAGCGTTTACCATTGCCAAGGGCGGTCTCCTCAGACAGCTGCCGCACATCAAAGCCAATACCTATGTCGTTTTTGGTAATAAAGACCAAATGTTTCCCGCTGAACAAATGGGAAAAGTGACAGATGCACTGACAAACGCGCCTACCGTTATGACTGATACATTCCAGACACGACATGATGATATCTACGGTGACGCACGGAAATATACTGCCAGCGTCGGCGGATTCTTCGATAAAATGCGGGAAAAAGAAAAAGTCGGACAATAATTTTCACCAAAATTTGGCCAACCTGACTCATTGCCGAGTTGGGTTTTTTCGCATACAATTAAGCCATGATCACAATCAAAGAAATTAAAACTGCAGCAGAGATAAAACAATTTGTGCTTTTCCCCTGGCGTATCTATAAAAACGATCCCAACTGGGTGCCGCCCTTGATCAAAGGCCAGTGCGACTTTTTCAATGCTGACAAGAATCCTTTCTACCGGCATTCAAAAGTCATGCTCCTAATGGCCTTTCGCGACGGCTCGCCTCGATTCGGCGAAGCGGGCGAGCCGGTCGGCAGGCTGTCAGTGCATGAAAACACCCTGCACGTAGAAAAACACCATGAGCAGGTCGGTTTTTTTGGTTTTTTTGAAAGTATAGACGACTTCGCAGTGACAAAAGCGCTGTTTGATTACGGAAAAAACTGGCTGGAAAATCTCGGATATGAAAAAATGCGCGGCCCGGCCAATTTTTCCATCAACGGCGAATATTCTCTGCTGGTCAAGGGCTTTGATTCTCCGCCAGTCGTGTTAATGACCTACAATCCCTGGTATTATGAGCGTCTGCTCAAGCAATACGGTTTCAAGACATCCCAGGAAATGTACGCCTACCAGCTCTACACCGAAACTGGCATACCAAATTCGGTGATTAAGCGAGCCGAGGAAGTGGAAAAAAACCATCCGGAATTCAAAGTGCGCAAGATGAAAAAAGCTAACCTGGACGATGAGGCAAAAATTGTCAATAAAATCTACAATGAGGCCTGGGACGAGAATTGGGGCGCTGTGCCGTTCACGGATAAGGAGATCATGGCCCTGGCCAAAGAACTGAAAATGATCCTTGACGAGGATATCGCCTATATCGGAGAAATAAACGGCGAGCCGATCGGCTTTTCACTCTCCATACCGGACGCTAACCAGGCCCTGAAAGCGGCCAACGGCCGGCTATTCCCTTTCGGCTTCCTGAAGATGCTCTGGGCCAAGCGTAAAATCAACGGCGTCCGCGTACTGGTCATGGGTATATTGAAAAAATACCGGCACCATGACTTTGACAAGGTATTCTACAAAAAAACGTACGAGGT
Organism: Patescibacteria group bacterium; assembly: GCA_043808365.1. Lineage (GTDB taxonomy): Bacteria > Patescibacteriota > Patescibacteriia > UBA10025 > JAHIVO01 > JBAYGJ01. The sequence goes on along the minus strand of JAZDEZ010000020.1, from coordinate 19,781 downwards.
GGGCCGTAATAAAGGCTACCTTTTTGCCGAGGCATCTCTGATTAATGAGTCGAACATCCCCATGCGCCACGTCTTAGAAAAACTTGGCGCCCGGATATATAAAACATACCGGATGTATGATTTAAATTTCTAACTATACATACCTATGAAAATCATCAAGGAATTCAGGGAGTTTGCTGTAAAAGGCAATGTCATGGACCTGGCCGTGGCGGTCATTATCGGCGGCGCTTTCGGTAAAATCATCACGTCCTTTGTCAATGACGTGCTCATGCCATTTATCGGCATGCTCTTTGGCGGAATAAATTTTACCAGCCTGAAAATCGTTTTGAAAAAAGCTGCTGACGGAACCGCCATGGCCACCCTGAATTACGGCGCCTTTATCCAGGCGGTTATTGATTTCCTGCTTATTGCCAGCGTGATATTTTTAATGGTAAAGTTAATTAACTCGCTGAAACGGCGTGAAGAATCGGCAAAAACGCCCGAGCCGACCACCCAGGAAAAACTATTAACTGAAATCAGGGATCTATTGAAAAAATAATTTTACCATAACATACTCAACTATGGATCCGAATAAAAAATCAACAACAATTTCCATAAAGCAAGGCTGTATGCTCCCTGGCACCACCCGCCAAGTCTATGAGCTGTGGATGGACGAAAAAAAACATGCCGAAGTCACCGGAGGCAAGGCGACCATCAGCCGCGCCGTCGGCGGGGAATTCGCCACCTTTGGCGGCTGGGCGACCGGCAAGAACATCGAGCTGAACCCTGACAAGAAAATCATCCAGACTTGGCGCGCTGACGACTGGCCAGCCGGGCATTTCTCCACCTTGACCGTACACCTCCTGCCGGCACCAGGCGGGACTAAGCTACTTTTTACGCAAACAGGCGTGCCTATTGAGCGGGCCAAGTCGGTGGCCGTAGGCTGGAAGGAATATTACTGGGAGCCGATGAAAAAATTCTTAATCAATAACAAATAAACTTTATGGACAAGCCAATCCCATCACCGACAAAATCAAAAGCCATTGTCTGGTTCGTTGTCATAATTATTCTGCTATTCATCTTTTCAGGGGGGCTTTTCTTTTGGAGCAGCTTCATGTCTGACAATGAAAACGAAAAAAATCCAAAACTTGATAATGCGCTAACCAACGCGGCCGAACGTTTTGCCGCCAACACTAATAACCCGGCTACTAACACGTCAACACTAAACGGCAATAGCGGCATATCAAATAGTGCGTCTGCATCGTCTATTGTCGGCACGTGGACGTCCGACTGCCTGGTGCCTGATCAAAACAGCGCTTGGTCAGAAAAACACCGGTTTGTCATCAATGCGGACGGTACGGCTGTTCATACCCGATGGTCAGGCAGCGACCACAACTGCACTGCCGGCGATACGCTGGTAAATAACTATTCCTATACAATTCCGCAGTCCGGCCAGATAAATCTCACTGACCGGGATTTGGGGTCCACGATATACGATATCTATCAAATATCCGACGGCACCCTGAAATTTGGCCATGGTTTCCAGTCCCCCTACCCGGCCGGTTATGACGCCACTCAGGGCAATTCGTCAACCAACCGTTTCCATAATTTCAATAATTATATAGTTTATAAAAGATAGATTCAGTATGAATGAACACAAAACAACTATCACTAAATATGATGCACCAACTTATAAATGGATCGTTTGCCTTCCGGTAATTGCTTATTTTCTACTTACAGTACTTGACGTATTTATTCCGGACTATTCTGATTTAGTTGGCTGGATTTCCCTAAGTATAATAATTGCTCTGTCTTTTTCAACAATATTTGTTATTTTGTTAATTATATTAAGTACAAAGAAAAATAAATTATTCTATGCCGTTATTTTATTGTTGAACATTCTAATATATATTCATATTGCGTCACAAATTATTGTTAATTAAGTATATAAATTATTTAAAAAATCTTATGAACAAAACCTACCAAAACCTCCTGAAAGCCATTGCCGGCGAATCAATGGCCAGGAACAAATACACCTACTATGCAAAAGTTGCCCACAAAGAGGGGCATGAGTGGATCGCCCGCGTGTTCGAGGAAACCGCGGAGAACGAGCGCGCCCATGCGGAAGAGGAGCTGGAAAAAATCCCCGAAAAAACAGTGATGACCAATACCTACGACATCCACCCGCTGGCCGACACGCTGACCAACCTGAAGCATGCGGCCGAGGGAGAGGAATACGAATTCGGCACCATGTACCCGGATTTCCAGAAAGATGCCGAAGAAGAGGGTGAAAAAGACATCGCCCTCCTGTTCGAAAAAATCACCGCCGTTGAAGAAAAACACGCTGAGCGGTATCGCATCCTGGCCGACAAACTGAAAAAAGGCACGCTCTACAAAAGCGACCAAGAGATCGAGTGGAAATGCGAAAACTGCGGATATGTCCACAAGGGCAAGTTCGCGCCGGGCAAATGCCCGCTGTGCCAGAAGCCCCAGGGGTGGTACCGCGGATTGGGCATAGTCAGATAATCCAACTAATAGATAAAATAGTGGAGCTAATGTTCCACTATTTTGGTATAATGGATATATGCAAAACATCGTCATCCCCAACCAACGTAAACTTGATGAGAAAATCCAGGCTATCCGTGAGGCCGGTCCGGATTCATTGCATATCCTGTCCGACTTTGACCGCACGCTTATCAAAGCGTACGTCAACGGTAAAAAAATCTGGTCTCTCCTGGCCATCATGAGGGATAATGACTGCCTATCACCAGATTATTCCAGACAGGCAAAAAAATTGGCCGCCCATTATTATCCGATCGAAAAAGATGCCAATGTACCGCTGGCTGAAAGGAAGCGACTTATGCTGGAATGGTGGTCAAAGCATTTTGAGCTGCTTATCGCATCAGGTCTCTCGCAAAATGATATCAAACAGGCCATTTCATCATCCCAAATTGAACTGCGCGACGGCACCGAGACATTCTTTGAATCACTAGATACCCATAATATCCCGCTGGTCATCATGTCGGCCAGCGGCATCGGGGACGACGCCATTTCCCAGTTCCTGGCATCAAAAAACCTACTCACCAAAAACGTCCATCTGATATCAAACCGCATCAGGTGGGATTCCCAGGGAAAAGCCATCGGCGTACACCAGCCAATCATCCATTCACTGAATAAGGATGAAACCATAATCCAGAATTTCCCGGTGTACAAGGAAGTTAAAAACAGAAAAAATGTGATTTTACTGGGTGATTTCATTGACGATATCGGCATGGTCCAAGGATTTGAATATACAAACCTCATATCAGTCGGCTTCCTGAACGAAGACACGAGTAAGCACCTGCCTGAATACAGAAAATATTTTGACGTTATTATCACTGATGACGGTCCGATGGAATATATTAACAAATTGCTGGCCGACGTGCTACAATAATGCCATGGTAAATAACTTAAAAAATCAAATCAGTGCGGGCATTAATGTAAATAAGAATGTCATTGACTTTATTGTCAATCAAATCTATAAGACTGAGGAGTACGAGGGATTGTCAGAGGAAAAACGAAATAGAGTCGTGCAAATGCTGACGATTATAGTGCGCGATTCTGAGCGGCACGAGATGCTTCTGGCTGATTTAGCGTTAAAATGCTAACCATGAAAGATTCTATTGAAAAATTAATTAACGACTGTATGGAGATTAAATTCATGAAAGTAAAGGCAGAACAACTTTATTCGGATCTTTTACCGTGTTTCAGAGATAAAAAAAACCGCGCCGTCATCCAGGGCATCATCACGGACAATCATTACCACGCCCAAATCGCTCAGCAGACTATTGATTTACTCCGAGCGCCTGAATGACTTCTATATTAATCAAACCATGAAAATAATCCCTTTACGCAAACCGGGGCGGCTGCTTTACCCTCCCCGCACCAAACGGCTGCGCGCCGGTTTTAACGTCTTGAAGCCCGGCCAGTCAGTCGGCGAGCATACTACTGGCCGGCATGAAGAAATCCTCATTATTCTGAAAGGCACCGCCCTACTCCTGGCCAACGGAAAGAAAAAAAAGATCAAGGCTGGCAACGTTGCCTATAACCCGCCGCGTACGGTGCATAACGTAACTAATTCCGGGAAGCACATTTTACGCTATATATACATAGTAGTTTAATGGAAATAACTAATGGGCATCCCCCCACTCTAGGACGCTTTTATTATTGACAGAAAATGCCCTAGTTTCCTGAGGCTTGTTTCGATAGTTCTAGCGATAACCAATCCCGTAGCTATAACATAAAGAAGTTATACGGAACATTGACACTTCCGCTGTCCCGCGCTAAAGTTACTTAATTATTGAGATAGCACATTTAAAAAACAAAGGAGGTATTGATGGGGCCGGCCATACTCATCGCCGTTCTTTTACACACACTATCATCCTACTGGCAGTTCCGGAAACAGCCCAAAAGGAGTATCCGCAATAGCAATACTGATATCAGCGCGCCCGTACGCGTCGTCATTGTCATTAAAGAGTATGTTATCCTGCCAATAATTGTTCTCGCGCTGCTTCTGTATTCGTTTGACTCAAAGGCAATATTCTGGCTGATCATGCACCCGCTTGAGGTTACCTGGCTGGAGATCGTTGGTCTTCTTCTGATCGTTGCGTCAATTCGTTTAAAGATGCGTGCCTATGCAGCTCTTGGCAAGAATTGGGCAGCCGCTCCAACGATACATGAAGACCATTCACTCGTCCGCGCGGGACCATACGCGTGGGTGAGGCACCCGGTGTATACGAGTAATATCATCATGTTGCTCGGGACGTTTTTCGCGACTAGCAGTCTGGCTCTGCTCATGCTGGGGGCGTGTTACTTCGTAACCGACATCGTGAGGGGTAACGTAGAGGAGAAGCAGCTTGCACTTCAGTTTGGCGAATCTTATGCTCAGTATAGATCAGCTGTCGGAAAGTATGTGCCGCGCGCGGTAACGCTTTCAATGGTTGGCTTGATTATTGTATGTAATATCATAGGCATCATTGACGAGCTGCTGATTAACCTCACCGGGCATTCGTTCACGGTAAGTATGCTAGTTTGCTGGTTGAGTTGGTAGCTGTTTCCTAAGTGCGGATTGAGGCGGCTTAACAAAGTCGTCTCTTTTTTATTGTCAGTGCAGTACTATTGGCGTACAATCAAGACATAATACATTGCCCTACTTACATATGCCCAATAATACCACCTCTTCCCAACTAGCCGTCATCAGTCCAAAAATGGCAAAACCGCAGAAACAATTTCCGTCTCTATTAAAATAACAATGGAAAGCCGGCAAACAATTGACCCTCGGAAGATAAAAAATCAGCCATTCACCATGCTGTCCTGGCTGCATCTGGTGGCCATCATGCTCATCTGGGCATCGCCATTCCTCTTCAGCTGGTGGCTGATTGTTATTGGTATTTTTATGTATTTCTTGCAAATACTATTTCTGGGCGATTGTTTCTTGACTCGCCGTCAATTTTTGACGAAAAAACGCAGCGTGACGTTCTACTACTACGTGCTCGTGAAATTCGGCTTTACTCCCAACGGTTATCGTATCCGCTTTGCCGCGGACTATATTATGCCGCCAGTTATTTTAGGGTGGGCGATGGCGTGGCAATTGATGTTTGATAAAAAAACCTTGCTTTTTTAATCAATAGCGCCGTCCGGACGGCGATACATTAATTCCTCTTTTTTTGATATAATGAAATCACTGATTTAATCTGACAAGCTTTCTTCCTATTAACTTCCTTGATATGGCCCGCCCCTTCCCCCGCCGCCGGGCGAAAAAACTTTCATCGCGGCTGACCAAGAAGAAAAAATAACATTATGTTGCAATGCATTACAACGTACAAAACAGCTTAGTTTAATTTTTAAATATTTTTCATGGAAGCTTCTACGCCTACCAATGAGATGGATGCCGCCGATGGTAAACATGCAGCTGAAAAAATAAAATCCCCCCGGCGGCGCCGGATTGACTGCCTTGTCACCATTATCATAAACGCCCTGCTTCTTTATGTCGCGAACAATCTTCTCGTCTGGGAAGCGCAATTCCTAAAGCACGAATGGACTGATGTCTTGCCGGCCGTAAACCTTACGCTCAGCGTGACATTGGGGATCAATATATTGTTTTTGTTCTATGACAGCCGGGGTTTTTATTTCATCTCGCGGACATTCTCTGATGCCGTCAGTATCTATGCGGCGTATCGGGTATGGCGCGTTTTCCCCTTTGACTTCCATGGATTTTTTGAACTTGGCTGGCTCAACCCGGTCATGAAAATCGTCCTGCCAATTGCCGCAGTCGGAATAGTTATCGCCATTATCGTTCGGGCAGTTCGATACAGTATGAATAAAAATATCTACTATTAACCATCCAATAACGCCTATGGACGCGCCGCAACCGATAAATTCATTGGCCAACATCACCAGTCAGGAACTGACTATTTCCGACATTATCACCGGCGCCTGGAAAATCTTCTCCGACCATATCCAGGCCATTGTGCTGGTGACCGTGGCCGTTTTTCTGCCGCTCAACATCATTACTGCTTTTTTACCCGGCAGTGATGCCACAGCCGAAACATTTAATGCGGCATCCGCTGTTGGTCTCGGTATCTCGTCTGTGTTATTGGCGCTGGCCGGGGTCCTTGTCCCGGTTGCGATCGCGCACATCGTCAGGCGGCACCTTGACCGCCAGCCCATCGATTTCAAGGGCGCCATCCGCTTCTCATTTTCACGGTGGCTGCCGGTAATCGGCACCTCATTGCTTATGCTGGTCTTCCTGCTCGGCTTGACGTTTTTATTCGTCATTCCGGCGATAATTTTAGGAGTATACTGGGCTTTTACCACCTACGTCGTCGCTCTGAAAGGCCAGCGCGGCATGGCCGCGCTGAAATACAGCAAGGCAGTGGTCCAAGGGCGGTGGTGGAAAGTCATCGGCTACCTGATTGTCTTCGGCTGCATTACCAGTATCATCGGCTACCTGATCGGCCTGCCATTCGCCTCAATCCACAGCCCAATCGTCAATGTATTAATCTCAACGCTTTCAGACATCGTATTCTCATTCACCATTGTCGCCACTGCGATTTTCTTCATTAACCTGGATGCTGTGCGGCGGCAATAAAGTTATCGTGGCCACTTCAACGGACGACCTGACCTTCGGTGAGGGCGCGATCGCCTATTCTGGCGGCGCAGTGCCGGACGTATTCCTGAATAACGGCACCTACTATTTATACACAGCTGGGATCGATATCGCCGCCAGCACCACGCCGACCTCATTTACCTCCACTGGCAAGCGTTTTAATGGTCCCGCCTCCGCCGTGACCGCCGATCCGTCAGTCGTGCCGCTGAGCAATGAATTTTACTTGATGCTTCATAAGATACGACAATAAATGCGCTGGGTCCTCCGTTCAAAAATCCACAAGGCCACGGTCACCGACGCCAATCTCAACTACATCGGCAGCATTACCATTGACGAAAATTTGATCGAGCGGGCGGGATTCTGGCCGGGCGAAAAAGTTTTAGTCGTAAGTAATGCTACGGGGGCGCGCCTGGAAACCTATATAATTAAAGGTAAAAAAGGCTCCGGTACTATTTGCATGAACGGCGCCTCGTCCCATATAATACATACCGGCGAAGAAATTATTGTCATGGGCTTTGAGCTGACCGACCAGCCGATTACACCGAAGAATATCCTTGTGGATAAAGACAATCTTTTCGTGAAATACTTATAACCCCTAAATAAATCTATCACCGCATGAAGTTTGAATCAGGCAAAAAGAACAGCAATTACGGCCTGCTATTTTGGTTCCACTTAATTATCATTATTGTCTCGTATATCTCCTGGCTTTTATTCTCATGGTGGCTAGTGATAATCGGGGCAGTGCTGCTGCAAATCCAACACATTATCGCTAAAGGCTGCGTCTTGACTAGAGTCCAGTTCGGGGAAGAAAAGAACAATCTTACCTTTATTGCGTTTTGCCTTGAAACAATTGGATTTAAATTCAACCGCTCAAAAGTGAAAATTGCGACGCGATTCATTTCGCCCCTGATAGTCATTGTTCTGGCTCTTTTTTTACGGGTCGTACTCCATGTCAAGCCGCTTATTTTCTAAAAGAATGAAAAACATTTCGGAAATTATTCGCCAGTGCGCCAATTGTTCAAATAAAATGAATAGCATGTCAGTTCACTGGCATTAAACTTTAAAAAAAGGAATACTATGCCTCACTACGCCCAGGTCAAAGTCGTCGTCGGTACCGTCCTCCGAAAAAATGACAAGTACCTCCTGCTCAAAGACAAAAAAATTATCGCTAAAAGAAAATGGACTGTCCCCGCCGGCCGGGCTGAAATTAACCATACAATTGTACAAAATGCAATCAGGGAAACATACGAAGAGTCAGGCTTCCGCGTGAAACTCGTGAAAAAACTTTTTATCTACCATGAAGACCTTTTTCATCCTGTGCGTCATGTATTTCTCGGCGAAATAATCGGTGGTCATTTAAGTTTCCCCAAACGGGAAATACTGGACGCCGAATGGTTTACGTTCAAAGAAATTCAGAAAATGTACCGAGAAAATAAAATACGCCACCACTGGGTCTGGCAGGCAATCGTTACCGTGGAAAAATCAAAAAAAGGCTAAAATTAGCCAACTTTACCGCATACAAAAAGACTTAGACGCAGATTCTTTTTTTTGCTATAATTATCTTTCTAACAACTAACCTCCATCGTCTATGAAGGAAATCTTTCGGAATATGTGGCGCCGGAAAATGCGGTCCGCCTTGACCATCTTCGGCATCGCCATTGGCATTTTCGCGTTTACTGTAATGGGTTCCATGTCACTGAAGATCAACAAAATGATCAGCGGCGGCAAGCGGTACATCACCGGCCAGATCACTATTATGCCAAAGGGTTCGTCCGCCAATGCGTACGGCTCGATGGGCGGATCATCATTCTTGGCCGTCGATACGCTCAACAACATCGCCAAGGTGGAAGGGGTCCAGGCAGTAGCCGGCGGAGTTGAGCTGGCGCTCAAAGAAGTGGACCTCAATGACCCGTCAAGCCAAGGCATGAGCTTCGGCATGCCGGCCACGATCGAGGGCATGGACCTGGAAACTACTTTTGAAAACAGAAATTGGGCCACGATCGACATGAAAGACGGCCACATGATCACCAAGGACGACCCAGAGACGGCCATTACTGTTGGCTATACCGTCGCGAATGACAATAACCTCAAAGTCGGCGGCACCTTCCGAGTCCGCGGCAAAGATTTCCAGGTAGTCGGGATTGCCGACCAAACATTGACTGGACCGGACCAGTACGTATTCATGAACATCAACCAGGCGCGGCAGCTGCTCATTGATGCGGTACCATTCCTGAAATCACTGCAAGAACGCTCCGACGAAGCAGCGAAAATTTCCGATGCCTCGCTCGCCAAGCTGCCCGAAGCGACACGCCAGCAGATCCAGGAGGCCAAGGCCTTCAAACTGGAAGATATCAACCAAATGGCGGCCGTCTCATGGAAAGAGGGCGAGGACGGCGATACGGTCGCAAATCGCATCAAGGACCAATTTAAGGACGAGACTGTCGTTCTCTCGCCAAAGAAAATGGGGGAAATGATCGATAAGGCTTCGGCAATTTTCAACACCATGATCCTGGGCAGCGCCCTCATCGCCCTGATCGTCGGCGGCTTCTCAATTATCAACACCATGATCATGTCCATCTCGGAGCGGACAAAAGAAATCGGCATCAAGAAAGCCCTCGGCGCTTCCCGGAAATCCATTGCCATTGAATACACGCTGGAGGCCGGCGTTATCGGCATTATTGGCGGATCGATCGGCATGGGGATAGGCGCGCTTCTCGCGACTATTTTAAACTCCAAGACATCCGCTGAAATTTTCCTGCTCTCCCCGAGCTTCCTCGGTGGCGTGGTGGCCTTTTCCTTTTCCCTGGGCGTCATCGCCGGTATTATCCCGGCCATCAAAGCCTCCCGCATGAAAGCAGTGGATGCTATCCGTGAATTATAACCATCAAACACCATGAATAAAACAATCATCAAAGCGACCCAGCTGAAAAAAACCTACGCTCTCGCCAAATCAAACAAGGTCCAGGCCCTCCGCGGACTGGATATCGAAGTCCATGAAGGCGATTTCACGGCCATTGTCGGACCGTCCGGCTGCGGAAAATCCACGCTCCTGCACATGCTCGGCCTGCTCGACACGCCGGACGAAGGCACGTTGCAGATCGACGGGATCGACACGTCAAAAATGAAAGAATACGAAGCGCACCAGATCCGCGCCAACAAAATCGGCTTCGTATTCCAGGGCTTCAACCTTATTCCGGCACTAACCGCATTGGAGAATGTCATGTTGGCCGGCAAGTACGGCGGCATGAACTATACTGACCGGAAAAAACGCGCCCAAGAACTGCTGAACACGATGGGACTCTCTGACCGCATGCATCATCGTCCCAACGAACTGTCCGGCGGTCAGCAGCAGCGTGTTGCCCTCGCCCGGGCCCTGATGAACAACCCATCAATAATTTTAGCTGACGAACCGACCGGCGAGCTAGATAGCACTACGTCATTGGAAATCATCAATACCCTAAAAAAGCTGAACCAGGAACACAACCAAACATTCGTCATTGTGACTCATAATGACGAAGTGGCCAAAGCGTGCAAGGCCATCCTCCACGTGAGAGATGGGCGCAATGCATAAACCGTACTGCCATATGGAAAAAAGTTATAAAAAGTTATGGAACCTGGCTTATCCATATTTAAAACGGGCTATTAGAAAAAACTTCGTTTTGCACACCCAGGGCGTAGTCAAGGCGATGGAATTTCTGCTAAAAAAAGAATCCGGTGACGCTCGTCTTCTGATGCCTGCGGCAATTCTCCACGATACCGGCTGGGCGACAGTGCCCAAAAAACTGCAGTCAAGCCATAAGACCAGTGACAAGAAACTGGCCCTGCATTTGCACATAAAAAATGCACCGCCAATCGTCAGGACTATCCTGAAAAAACTAAATTATTCCCCGCAAGATATTAAAAAAATTACCACTATAATAATTGCTCATAAATCAGCATCACCAAAGGAAAAAGAAAAAAAACTGTTGATCGATGCCGATACTTTATCGGATGCTTTCAAAAAGCAATTCCATAGTGATATCGCCTCATACCACACTACACCGCAACAACTCTTGGAATTCCGGAGAGATAACACATTTTTCACAAAAACCGCAAAGGAAATATTCAAAAGCGAACTCAGTAAAAGGGCCAGGGAATTAAAGAAATTACTATGAAAATCGCCATCAGCGGCAGCATGGTCTTTTCAGAAAAAATGCTTGAAGCAAGAAAGGAACTCGAACTGCTGGGGCATATGGTTGAAATTTCCAGTTTTGCGGCATCATACGCCGGTCAGCCGCAGGAAGAAAAAGAACGGCGGACCATTGAGGATAAAATGCACAACGACGCCATCCGGGAATTTTGGGAAAAAATCAAGCAATGCGACGCCCTGCTAGTGCTTAACTACGACCGCAAAGGAATTAAAAATTATATCGGCGGCAACACTTTCCTGGAAATCGGTTTTGCCCACGTCCTGGATAAAAAAATATTCCTGCTGAATTCCATTCCAGAAATAGAATATTATAAATCCGAAATACAAGCCACGCGGCCGGTCATTCTCCATGGCAGTCTGGCCAACCTGACCTAGGTAAAATGATCTCCGTCATCATCCCCACATACAATCGCCTCAATCGCCTGCAGAACTGCCTGCGGTCGGTTTTGGCATTAAACTACATTGACTATGAAATCATTATTGTAAATGACGGATCAACGGATGGCACGAGAGACTGGCTGGACCGATTTAACAAACCGAAAATAAAGTCCATCCACCATTTAAAAAACCTGGGGCCGTCCGCCAGCCGCAATACCGGCATCAACCTGGCCAGTGGCAATATTCTGGCTTTTACGGATGATGATTGCATTGTTGATGGCAATTGGCTCATTGAACTGGAAAAGGTTTTACGGAATAACCCATGCGATTTTGTTTTCGGGGCAACGTATTACATCAGCAAACACTACAAAGGGTATTTCCCCGAACGCCTGACCAGCAATGGCGGAGGTACATGGCCGGGGGGCGCCAATATCGCCTTTAAAAAAGAAGTGTTTGAAAAAATTGGCGGCTTCAATTCCGACTTTGACAAATACCACAACGAGGATACCGAAACGGCAATTCGTGCCGTGGCCAAGGGTTGTGAATATAAACGCGCGCCGAATGCACTTGTTTTCCACCAGCCGGATAAATGGACCACGCAAAGCCTCCTCTCTTCCGCTAAAAATCTTTCAGTCTGGCCCGCGTTAAAATCCAAATTCCCAAAACACTACCTAGTATTCGGCGGTCCGACAAAATGGAAAATTGCCGCTGAACCGTCCGATTATTTAAAAATTGTCTTCCTGCCGATACTTATCCTTATCCTATTTGTCCGCTACCTATACCGCGGTAAACGCGATTTAAAAATATTTTTCACTAAATGGCCAGTCTGGCTCATCTTGCGCCGGTGGTATGTTTGGAAAGAATCAATTAAACACCGGGTATTTTTTGCATAAAATTACTTTCTCACACGGATATTAAAAAAATTCCGCCGGAAAAAATTTCGACAAGAATGATTGTAATGCATTACAACGAAAAGAGAAAAAGCTTTGCTAAACAATCATAGCTTAACGAAATAATTTATTTAAAAAAATAACCCCGACTGCATAATTGATGTCTGATCAACTTGCAGGCGGGGTTTTCGGTTCGGAAGAATGTGCTTTCTCATGAGCTGATTGAAGCTCACGGCTCCATCGTTCATAACTATGTCGCATGTATTCTGCTTTACGTCGCGAAGTGTCGCCGCCAAGCGCTAGCAGTCTGGCATGGGCAATACGGACTTCGGCCACGAATACGCGGCCGGGTTTGCGTTCAATCGGCTCGACCTGCTTATATTCCTGTTCGCGCTCTGCTTCAAGGAATTCAGTAAGACAGCTGACCGGCAAATTGGCATTGAGGAGCAATTTTGACGCCTCATAATCAATCCACAGCTTGTCAGCGAGGGTGATGACCAGCAGTCCATAGAGGTACTCATACTCCCAGCGCAGCCGGTTTATTCGCCGCTGCCAGGCCTCAGTATACTCTGGTGACACATACTGATGATCAACCTCCTCAACGCGTTCAGCAAGCTCGAGAATCATGGCAGGCGGCGGCCACCGGAGATAGTTAGCCATCTCGTGAGCGCATAAGCCGGCAATTGCTGACTCAGGCAGGTCTCGCCAATATGCGGCCGGCTCAATCTTCGCGCCGATCATGCCGATCCCCTCTTGGATGTAGGCTACCGGAGCGCCACGATCAAAGTCAGACAGCTCGATACTAAACGTCGAGGGTAAGGGGGAGCCTTCCAGAATCTCAAAATACTTCCGATACAGTGCAAGGGCTTCGCCCTTGGTTCTCATGAAACCTCCAATTCCGGCAGCGGAGGGCCAATGCTGGCTCTCCGCAACCTGGGTAATAATTACCGTCCGCTGTTCTTGGAAATGTCTTTTCGGGGCGTTTTACTGTCAGTCTGGCCAAGCTTACCGACGGTGCCGTCAGATCGACGGCCCAAAATGAGACTGCCAACTACAATAATAGCAATGATACCGGCGCCCGCCATTACTAAACCGCCGCCGCCCTCGTCTGATTTGCCGGAGCCTTGGCAAACGCCGGCGCGGAAAGCGACACGAGTAGTAACACCGCGATGAGCAATATTCCCGCAATCTTGAAAGACTTGGAACGTATCAACATACGTCCTCCATTATTAAAGAGTTTTGGAACTCGCCAAATCCGATTTGACTATGTCCTCATCCTATGGAAATGTCATATGTCAAACAACAAAAGAGCCCACTAGATTAGCATGGGATGTGATAAATGTCAAGCCTTAAAATGGTAAGGTAAAATTTACCGATGCTGGGGGTTTTGCCTCCCATTTTGTCGTATCTAAGGAAATTATTTGCTCCTGCGCGCCGTTAAAAATTTTTATGCCCCGGTTCTTCAATGCGTATTCATATACGTCTTTGGTGATGCGCACGTCATCTATGCAATACGTTTTAATTTTTTCCAGCTCGCCCTGTTTCCACCAGCGGATGGCATCCAGGCCATGGCCGGATTTTTTTGTATGAAGCGTCGCTGACGCAATCGCGTTCAATGAAACGCGGCGGCCCAGTGATTTTACGACCTCTTTCATTAAATCCAAAGTCGGCAGCTTAAACAGGTCGCCGCGGTAATATCGGTTCAATACCGGGATGTCAAAATGGTCCAAATTAAACCCGATGATCTGGTCAGCGCGCTCTAATAACGGCCAGAGTTTGCCAAGCTCATGTTCCCAAAAAACATGGTAGGTGTCGGTGTCGTATTCATATGCTACGGCCACGGACAGTTTGAGCGCGGCCGGATCCGGGCTCCCTGCCTCTTCAAAACTGTTCTGCGTTTCGATGTCGATGACGACTTTTTTCATAGTGCAATAAGTATACACTATGCATCCATATAAAAAAATCCCGACCAGGCCTGGTCGGGATTAGGAAGCATATCCCATCGCATCATTATTACAGATGCGCGGTAACTTCGCGGTATTTGAACAGCTGCATCCTTTGGATAATGCGCTCATTATCATCCGGGACTACTACCAGCATGGAACGGAAGCGGTTCGGACGCGGAAAATTCCGTAATTGGCTGATGTCAATGTATGAAACGCCATCCTCCGTATGGAATATACTATAAGGTTCAGGCGTTGACATGAGCACGCGGTCCTTGACCCATGGGCGTTCAATGGAAATCTCATAAACCAGCAGCTTGGCGCCTCCATCATGATTTTCCACGAACTTGGCGAAAGCCAGCCAATGAATCCATTCACCGATTTTCTCGCCGTTGGCCATAATGAAGCCGATCGGCCCATACCCCCTCTGGAGGTCAGATAGGTACAGGATGCGGGCCGGCCCCCCTGGCTCGCTGTGGTGAAGAAAACGATCTGGCTCTTCCACGAATACCATACTGTCCCTGAAATTATCCCGGTACCCGGTCTTGCCAAGGAACGTTACAAACTGCTTGCAGTCATCGGGCTTCAGACATGTTTGCCTGGTCGTCGGGAAAATCAGGATCTGCCCATGAGCATGGATATAGCCAAGATCAATAAGGTCGAGCCCTGAATCGGTATATTCGGGCAATTTCATGAAGAAAACGCCATCGGGCGTGGCTACGTAAATCGTCTGAGTGATGTAATTCAGGATTACCGAAAAAATGATCGAACCTTTGCGGACACATGTGATGGATGTCGTGGCACCGGTGATAGTCGCCGGCTTTTCGAAATTGTCTTCCCATAGTGTGATGCAGTCCTGCCGCTTCATTAATTCGCCAATGGGCATGGCCAATTGATCCTTGCCGATGATTTCAAAAAACATCTTCAGCATCTTTGAACGGTCAGTCGGGTCGGAGAAAAACATGAGCGGCTGGCGTTCGGGATTGGCATCGGTCGGCCAGCGGACTCTTGCCTGCTCATCCAGCTCTTCGGTCACCAAAATAGCATGCTGGTCGTAGTCGCGCAGGCGCTTGTTAATGATGATCTCCGGACTGGCATCCAGGCCGAGCGTATCGCCCTTGCCATACAGCGTCTTATTTAGCGCTTCTGTCGTAGTCACCTCCATTAATGTCCGATTGGCACCAATAACGGCGCCGATACAGACATCCAGGTAGGCTCGTTCGATTCCTTGCATAGAAACCTCCATTTCTATCTGTCAAAGTGCATTATTGACTGCTTATATTTACCTCACCTTAATACTTCCTGGGTAAAAGTCAAGCATAAAAAGCATGGTATAATGAAAAAACATATATGAAAAAATTTTTACTGGAAACAATCGTCTTTATCTGCGGGGCGGCCGTGATGATCTACGAGCTGGTCGGCTCGCGGGTGCTGGCGCCGTACGTTGGTACGTCCATTTTCGTCTGGTCCAGCCTGATCGGCGTCATCATGGGCAGTTTGGCGCTCGGGTACTGGCTGGGTGGAAAGGTGGCGGACAGACAACCTGATGCCGGAAAACTGGCCATGATCATACTTATCGCCGCGATTGTCATTGGACTGACCGCAGTCATTAAGGACACATTCCTGGCCTGGCTGACTGCCAGTAACAGCAGCATTCAGTTTAATTCCATTATTTCTTCACTCGTCCTGTTTACCGTGCCCAGCGTTCTGCTCGGCGCCGTTTCGCCCTATGCGGCCAAGCTCCGCATGACCAGCCTCGGCACGTCCGGACAAACCGTCGGCAACCTGTATGCCATCTCCACGCTCGGCAGCATCGTCGGGACATTCTTAACCGGTTTCGTGCTGATACCGGCTTTTGGCAATACGCGGCTTTTTTACGGATTAGCCGCGTTACTGGTTATAGCGTCGCTTATTTTATTCATAGGCAAACAAAAAATTCTTAAAGGCGCCATCCTGGCCTTTGGCATCGGCTTGATGATAACAGCGCCAGCTTATACCAACATACATCACCCGATTGACCTGGATACGCAGTACAACCGTGTCTGGATCTACGATACGATAGACAAAGAACGCACGCAACTGCCGATCAAAGTGATGCAGACGAACAACGAAAGCAGTTCAGCGATGTTCCTGGACAGCGATGAACTGGTGTTTGAATACACAAAATACTACCGCTTAGCCGACCATTTCGCGCCGGGACTGACCAGCGCGCTGATGCTGGGTGGGGCGGCATATTCATATCCGAAAGATTTCCTGGCCAAACATCCGAACGCCACCATCGATGTGGTGGAAATCGACCCGAAACTGACGGAATTGGCTGATACGTATTTCAAACTCCCCGACGACAGCCGCCTGACGACATACCACGAAGATGGCCGGACCTATCTCAACAGGACGGCGAAAAAGTACGACGCGTTCCTTGGTGACGCGTTTCGCTCGCTGTACTCCATCCCATACCAGCTCACGACAATCGAATCAGTGAAAAAAATATATTCTATTCTAAATCCCAATGGCGTGGCCATTATCAATGTCGCCTCGGCCATTACCGGGACGCGCGGTGAATTCTTGCGCGCAGAATACCATACCTTTTCCGATATTTTCCCACAGGTGTATGTCCTTGCTGTCCGCGATCCGCTAACACCCGATACTCCGCAAAACCTGATCCTGATTGCTTTGAAATCCACCGAGCAACCGACGTGGACCAGCAATAATGCGGAACTGAACGACTATTTATCACGTCTTTATCCAAATCCAGTGCCGTTGGATATGCCGATTCTGACCGACAATCACGCGCCGGTAGAATATTTAATCAATAAGATTATTTAACCAAATGGAATTAGTTAATATCGTAAACGATAAAGATGAAGTAGTCGGCCAAGCCGACGTAAAAAAAGCGCATGCTGAAAAATTATTGCACCGGATCGTCCATGTGTTGATTATGAACCACTCCGGTGAAATGGCCCTGCAGATGCGCAGCGGAAAAAAACATTTCTGTCCGGACCATTGGTGCACGGCCGTCGGCGGCCATGTCCAGACCGGTGAAACGTACGCCCAGGCTGCCAGCCGGGAATGCCGCGAGGAAATCGGCACGACCATACCCAAGATGAACAAGACTTTTTTTGATTTTTATGAAAATGAGCAGAATGGAAATTTATTCCTGACCACGTACGTCGCGACATATGACGGGCCATTTTATCCTAATCCAGATGAGGTGGAAAAAATCGTGTTTTTCAAGATCGATGAGATTAAAAATATGATCAAGCGCGGCGAAAAATTCCATCCAGAATTGTTATTCCTCCTAAATAAGCACCTGGGCGTATAATTGCTTAATACCGATAAATTCGTTACAGTATAGACTATTCATCCATCACTAACTACTAGTGGCTAATAACTAGCCACTGACCATATGGGCTTGACCGACTTACTCATTAACACTTTTATTACAATAATCGACAAACTCGGTTATCCTGGTGTTTGGTTTTTAATGGTCTGTGAGAGCATGATACTCCCCGTCCCCAGCGAAGCGGTCATGCCGTTCGCGGGGTTCTTATGGTTTGACCATAAAATGTCCTTCATGATGATTGCCCTCGTGAGCACGTTCGGCAGTATCGTCGGCTCGCTCATTTCCTACTGGATCGGCGCTTCCGGCGGCCGGCCGCTGGTCAGGAAATTCGGGAAATACCTGCTCCTAAACGAGGAGCATCTCAATAAAACTGAAAGATTTTTCCAGAAATACGGCGATAAGACCATTTTTTTCAGCCGGTTCATACCGGTCGTCCGGCACCTTATCTCCATCCCGGCCGGCATCGGACGCATGGGTCTGAAAAAATTCATCCTCTATACTATCATCGGAGCGGCGATATGGAACAGCTTCCTCGCTTACCTGGGCTACCTTCTGGGAAGCAATTGGGGAGTAATTAGGAGATACTCAGAAATCATCGATATAATAATTATAATTGCGATTCTTGCCGCCATCTGGTACTTCATATATAAACTCCGGAAAAACGGGAAGATACCGACCGACCGCCAGCCCCAGGGACAATAGCATATACACAATAAAAAAAATTGGCTATACTATTGGCATAATGAAGCTCTACCCATTTTTTTTATTGCTAGCTGGCGGCGTCATCCTGACGGCCGGAGACCTATTCATGAAGCAGTGGGTCAACTCTAACCGCCGCCTTTTTTATGTCGTCGGGCTAGTGATCTATATGATCGGCATGCTGTTCCTGGCGCAGAGCTTCAAGCATAAAAATATTGCGGTGGCATCCGTTATTTTCGTACTTTTCAATGTCATTACGTTAGCCATTGTCAGCTGGCTGTATTTCAAGGAAGGGTTAACCGGATGGCAAGTGGTCGGTATTGGCCTAGGATTAGCATCTGTAGCCATGCTAGAATTAACCGGTAAACCAGGATAAGCCATGTTTAAAATCTGGAGATTATTCCAGCCATTGAAAATATACACCCGCTCCATTTCTGGTCAGCGCAACATTCCGGCTGGCCCGTGCATTGTCGCGAGTAACCACGCCGGGCCCCTGGACTCTTCCCTCATCATGCTGGCGCTCAAACGGGATGTCCGATTTATTGCCGCGCGGCATCTATTACAAACCAACGGACTCATGGGGTGGTATCACCGACGAATATTATTCTCCGTCGGCCAGGCCATCCCGTCTGGTGAACACTGTATTGAAACGTGCCGAAAAGTTTTACAAAATGGACAATCAATCGGAATTTTCCCGGAAGGCGACATTCACCCGGCCCTGCGCCAAGGGCGCATACATACTGGCGCAGTGGTACTATCGCATCAAACTCAAATCCCGATTGTACCAATCCATATAACAGAATCTGGACGCCTATGGCCGATTTACCCGCTGTGGAAAATAAAATTCTGGAGAGTACGCTCGGTTATCATAACCATCGGCCGTCCGATTTCCCCGCCAACCAGTGGATCGCATTTGACCACCAGCGACTATCAACAATCCAGCGACCAACTCATGGCCAATATTTACGAAATGGGCCATAATAATAACGGCACAAGACGATAAAATTTTTCCTTATTTTTCGCCGACAGGGCTGGTACTCTATACATAGGAAAACTGAATAAGCCCGTAAACATGTCGCACGGAAGTGATAATGTCATACTTGAGGGAAGTTAAAATGTCATACCTCAAGTAGAATGAAATGGCTGATTCATTAACCATTTCGTCTATGACATTAATCACTATGTCAACCAAAGAACTGGATCGGTTTCAAAT
>JAZDEZ010000019.1:0-13901 GCA_043808365.1 Patescibacteria group bacterium | reverse complement strand
GGCAGCCTCGAAAGCCCATATCCCGCCCTCTAATCATCCCTGGCGCCAAGCTGCTCGTGCAGCCGTCCTGGCTAAACAAAACGCCCAGGTATGACATTTTAACTTCCCTGAAAAGGGGACATTTTAACTTCCCGTTGACAGCGGCAGCGACGGCTGTACAGTTAAATACCATAGGGTGACATTTTTAACTTCCCTCAAGTATGACATTATCACTTCCGTGGGACGGGGGTTATTAAAAAGGCGGTCCTTTGCAGGATCACCTTTTGTTTTGCGTGAATGTTCTTCGTCAATCGATTTTCGGGTCGATTTCAATTGGTTTGGTTGTGCGTTTTTTCGGGGGCGGCAGTTCGCCATTAGCGATGCGTTCTATCGCCGCTTCCAGTCCGAAGGCATTGGTATAGACGCTTCCGTTGATTTCGTCAGTTACCACATGACCGCCGGGCAGGCATTTGATGGAGAGTTGCGCCGCCAGAAGATTTTCCGTGCCTTCGGGGCCGAGCGCCAAGCCGATGACCGGGATGTGGTGGTTATGGTGAGCCAGGAAGGCGTCGAAGATGCCCGCCTGGGCCGCGGCTATGCCCGCCGCGTAGATGAAATAATCAATTTCATCGAGCAGCAAGATTTTATTGCCGCCCTCGGATCCCAGCACGGTGAATTCGCCTGTTTCGGCGAACGACCAGAGCGCGTCGGGGCGCCCGTGGTAGCTGAAATTGGTCACCAGGCGGAGGCTGGAGAGTTCTCCGGACGGCATGTAACGGACGCGCGCTGTTCGTATGGCCTGGTAAATAGGTTTAGTCAGGTCGCTGTCGCTGCCGAAAAGAATGACGATATTCTTCCGTTGGCGCGGCAGAATGACGCCGAGTTTTTTCGCGTAGTCCTCGACGGTGAATCCCGTGATACGCCAGAAAATGTAGCGGTCCAGCACGGTCGTATGATCGATGAGTTTTTGGGGGAACTCGAGTGACCAGACCCAGGCGCGGTCGGCGGGATTTTTTGGCGAACGATTTTTGTCGTTGATCCCGAGCTGCGCGCCGTAGTCACGGACAGGTTGCTTGTCAAAAGACGGCGGTGAAGTGCGTTTGGGCAGTTTTTGCATTTCCTGCCAAGCAGCCAGCGACCAGAAACGGCTGGAATCCGGCGACAGCACCTCGTCAATCAACATTACTTGGACGTCGCTATCCCGGCCAAATTCGAATTTGGTGTCGGCGATGAGGATGCCGCGCGATTCAGCGTAGCGAGCGGCGATCAGAAAAATCTGATAGCCCATAAACGACTGGCTCGGGAAGTCGGCGAAGAAGTCCGCGGCGTCAACGTGTTCATCATGGCCCACCTCCGCTTTGGTGGTGGGAGTGAAGAGCGGCCGATCGAACTTATCGCCATCCTGCAGGCCTTTTGGCAGGGGAATGCCGCAGACCTTGCCGCTGGCCTGGTACGGGCCGACGCTGGATCCGGTCAGGACATTGCGGTAAATGAATTCGCCGGGATCAGTCACGGCCTTTTTCACCACCATGGCGCGCGCCTGAAGATCGGCATCGTTTTTCAGATCGTCGGGCAGATAGTCGTCAATGCCCTTGCCTGCGGTTATTAGGTGCGTCGGGAATCCGCGCTGCTCCATCATCTGGAGCCAGAAAACGGACATCATGTTCAGGACATATCCCTTCGTCGGCACGGTGACGTTCAGCACGTAGTCAAAGATGCTGATCCCGTCGGATGTTACAATCAGCAAGTGCTGGTCGTCTGCTAAAGCGTATGTGTCGCGCACCTTGCCGCGGTTCAGCAGGGTGAGGCCTGGCAGAATCCGGAAAGACTCGCGAGCGGGAGAGAGAAAAGCTCCCATTTGGTTCCTCCTTTGGTTTGTAATGAAACGATTTTAATTGGTTTTGTTTTCTATTTGTTGGATCATCTTATCAGTTTGAATGTCATATTGTCAAGGGATATAATGGGATAAAAAAAGGATGCCTATTTTTTAATAAATTATAGACATCCTAATGGATATTGGCTTCGCGGCGATGCTCATTTAATTTCGTTTTGAGTTCGCTCACCGATATCTCGATCAAACGTGCAATTCTGTCCAGGCCTCTCTTCTTCAAAATAAAGGCTTTTCCTTGGCTGGGATGAATCTCGGCCAGCTTGTAAGGGAGATGGCCGCCTAGCCCGTAGTAGTCCCAAACGGCTTGAGTAGTTGGACTAACCGGGATTTTACCGTCCTCTTTCAAAGCGGTTAATTGATTGACTATCCGTTCAATCTCTTTCTGGCGAGGCAAACCATATCCTTCACTCTCTTCTAAAGGACCATCAGCCTTTCTGGGGGCGCGACTTGTCCATTTCTGGGAAGCGTATTTTTTTCTGCCGGAATTTCCTTCCAGTTTTTCGGATACCCGCTCATCATATTCCTGCAGTAGTAATATGTTTTTTCTCAACCGGCGGATAATTTTTTCTTTTATCTGACGAACCCGCTCGCGGGTCAAATTGAAAATTGCTCCAATTTCTTCCAAGGTAAGGACTCTCTCGTGATCCAGGCCAAAGTAATAAGATATCACCTCTGCTTCGCGGGGAGTCAAGCCATCCAGAATTTTCTGAATAAATAAGCTCAATGACTGATCCATGATTTCCTTATCCGGCGGCGGCTGGTTTTCATCTTCCAGCACGTTAAGCAGGGAACTGTCATCTGAATCGCTGAACGGAGCGTCAAGTGAAAGGCAATACTTGGTTATTTTTCCAGCTTCATTGACTTCTGACGGGGTAATATCCAGCTGGCTGGCGATTTCCTCGGGATTTGGTTCACGGCCGTAATCCTGTGACAATGCTCCGGTTGCTTTGCTGATTTTTTGAATCGTAGCGACGCGATTAAAGGGCAGTCGGACGATCCGGCTTTGGTTGGCCAGGGCCCCTAAAATCGACTGTCGGATCCACCAGACCGCGTAGGAAATAAATTTAAATCCCCGCGTTTCGTCAAACTTCGCGGCCGCTTTGATTAAGCCGATATTGCCCTCATTTATCAAATCGGCCAGTGACATGCCTTGGTTCTGGTAGCTCTTGGCGACGTGAAAGACAAAGCGTAAATTGGCTTTGACCAATTCATCAAGAGCCGGTTTACTGCCTCGGCGGATCAACATGGCCAGTACGGCTTCCCGCGCCTGATTTATTAATGGAATCCTATTAATCTCCCTCAAATATATTTCCAATGAACGGCTATCGCTGTCATTTACCTTAGACATTTCAGGCATTATTTTTTCACCTCCTAAAGTAACCCGATTAAATGGCTGGTTTTTTATTGTAAAAGTACGGTATTTTGGGAAAGTCATAGTAACACTATTAGAATCATTGTGTCAATAATAATCAAATCATCCAATAACAAAGGATGTCTAGTTTTTTATTAAAAAAGATGCCAGTCATTTAAGAAAGGCATCTTTAGAAATGTGTTACTGGATAGAAGCAATAATATTGCCCGAAACAACAGTTACGTCCTTTGGACAATTATTACCTCGGCACCAAATGTACGTTAATTGACACTTAAAGGGCATTGAAATTCCATTTTGCACGGGGCTTTTGATATAGCCGTCCCTGACCATATCCAATAGAGCATATAAGAAGTCCATGCCCTGCGGATATTCGCTGACCAGTTCATAGTTGATTCTGCCGTTTTTTTTCAGGTAATTGCTATTGCTGTCCAGATACAGCACGATAGTAACTGATGCGGAATCGATGCCATATGTTCTTTTTGGCCAGCGCTCTTGCCCGACCTTAATTATGGCGGGAAAGTTAGGTTTCGGCTTTTCAATGATCTTTGGCTGAATCTCAACTTGGTAATCGCGGTTGATTCCTGAAATTTTATCAGTTTTTGGATCAATTGGCCAGGCATCTCCTTCGGGGGTGCCCGCCAAAATTCCAAATTCATCTCCTAATGTCCAGCTAGTTTCGGAAATCAGATTAAAATCCGGAGTGGGCTTGGTCGTAAAACTCGGCGAAGCTACATCGACGAGCGCCCTTTCAGGCACTACTTTGAACCCACTCACTCGTTCAGTTGAAATCAATCCGCCATAATTTCCCCGCGGGCCTTTTCCGTAACTGCTTTCCGCTGTCGGCTTCGGCAAATCAATATTACGGCTGACTACTTTCACGTCGTTAATATCAATTAAAACAGTCTGCCGATCCTGAGAAAAATACCAGATAAAAGTTGGCGCAAGGAATAACAGCGCACTGATTAGCGTACCCATGAGTAAATTCCTCTGGTACGTAGTTTTGAGTGGATTCACTACTCGATTCATTTTCATCACCTCCTCATAACAACACAAGCCCACTCCTTAACGGTTTCGAATGTTACAAAATGTACCAATAATCCCACATCGTGTTTTTTATAATCCAGTGAAACACGCAGGAAACACTGGTAAACTGGCAATCTTCTTCCAATGTTCCGGCAGATGCGGGGGGTACCACCACGCTGGCGAACAATACCAGGACTACGAAGACAACTGCTAAGATTTTTTTGAGTTTCTTCATTTTCGTTTCTCCTTGAAAATGGCGGATAAAGGTTTTGCGTGTCTGATTAGAACACGCCGTTAACAGTTAAACCATCAGATCAGATAGGCGCTACCTCCTTTCTGAAAATGTTATTTTTTCAATGTACTCCTGCCAGGTCATGACAGAATACGACAGGATTTTTATCGAATCCGTTTTAAAACCGTCAGTTGCCAGTGGGCAGATTACTAGAGCGAATTTCGCCGAATCGTCATCACAGCCGCACTGGCAAAAATACTGCGCTAGTGCGTACATTGAATAAATAGAATCCTGACAACGAATGCCAAAACGCAATTCATATTCCGGCCATCCCGGCGGGCGGTTTTCAGCCAATCCGTACTGCTTGGCCACTTCAATTTTCAACGAATCAGCCTGGTTATGCAATCTTTGAAGCAACACTGGTGAAAAAAATTCAAGACTGACGTTAGCCCATTCAATATTTTCTGAAAAAATGAAACTTGGTTTATTCTGCGCTGGAATATTTAATATCCAGACACTCGCCCAAATGATCGCCACGAAGCCTATTATTGCCAATACATTTATCACCATTCTAACGCGGTACTGGCGCATCTCTGCTTTAGCTGACCGCTTGTCTAAATTCTTTTCCATAACATCCTTCCGTACATTCCCAGAGAATTACAAAACTCTCCAATAAATGTCCATATTTTATTGTCAATCTGCTATTTTAATTTTTGTATGTTACTGAATCTATAGTAACACTGGATTATATAAAATTGAAGGTAAAATGTCAAGCCCCCTGTCCGGGGTAAATGTAGGCGGTGTCAAGGCAAATTAAACAGCAATAATTTTCCCGTAATCTTAGTTTTTTAAACAGGGGGCACGCCGCCAGAGCGCCGAATATGCAACGTTAAAATAGTGCTGGTAATAAAAAAGCGCCCGGATTGCTAGGCGCTTGGGGAATATCAATGTTTTATCAAGAATTTTATCAAGAATAAAAGAACAGTGGGGATCGACATCACCAAAATTGAGAAGAAATAGGATTTTGCTGGTTGTTTACAAAAAACAATTTTTACAGCTTCGGCCAGAAAAACCGCTTCAAGAATCACAAATAAGGTTATTCGTGAAGCGATGATAAAAACTAAACTTTCATGTCCAAAGCTAAGCCATTTGCAGAACGTCGGCAATGACCAACTTGCGTCAATATCGCCTTTATAAAGTATGAGCGGTACAGTCAGTAACCACCCGACGGCATAAATCAGTTCCCCTAAAAGCAGGAGTGAAAGGCAATGCCCAATTCTGATTTCCGGTCCGAAAACCATTTTTACCAGGAATAATCCCGTTATCAATACTACCAAAACATGCGCCAGCATCATCAACAGTTGGAAAAAAAACGCGGCTGGCCTGATAATTTGCATTTCCGGCGCCCTGTCTAAAGCTCCCTGCATTTTACTAGCGACATCCTGGGCGAAAATATCGGCTAAAACCAAGGATACCAACAGGCTGACTGCGACGATTAGAATAATCGGCATGGCTATTGTCCAGAAGTAATCACGGCGATCGAGTACGCCCCTAAATTTTTCCAAATTGGCGTCAACAAAATCCATAATAACCTCCAAAACTTAATATTTGATATTTTCTTGTCAATGTGCAAAGATCGTGTAATCTTGACACAATACCAAAATTTGTCAAGCCTAATATAAAAACCCCCGCGTTTAACAAAACACGGGGGGTAGTGGCAATAAAACTACTCGCCGCCCCACGGCATATCCAAAAAAATGAATTTACACGCCGTGGTAACGACAGTGACTAGCGCCACAAGAGAAACATAACTCATCACTGCTTCCATTCGGTAAAGGGTTTGTGAGGATGTCCCAAAGGACAATTTAACCGCCTAAACCTCCAAGAAATCCTTTGGGTGTTAGTTGCTCTAGAAAGTTTAAAAGAGCTATTTACCATTATTGACGATAATCTGTCATTAGTCAAATATATTATTCTAGGCTATTAGCACGTTACGAATAATCATATATTCATCACAGCAGTAAATTTTAAAGAGGTCAGGATAAAAACCCCCGATCAGCAAATGGACCGGGGGCGGGAGGAGACTATGTATCTGGGAAAACACACGTCTCGGATGTTTTTTAGCGACCTCGATTGCCGATGGTGCAGGTTCTCTGAGCGTTAACTAAAACCATAAAATTGTCCAGGTTTCGTTTTTCTTTGATGTGTTGGACGAATTTTTCCGCCAATTTTTTATTGGCAAAAGCGGCATACTCACAAATTACTTCCCCCAAAATTACTAACCATTTGCCGCGAAAGGCGATAATCCTCTTTTTTTTACTAAGATTGACAATGACCGCTGCCCTTCTCCATCGGCTGGCCGTGATGATTACGCGCTTTATACTCAAAGAGCGATGTACAAGGTAAATAGTTTTTGTTTTCGGCATTTTTAGCCTCCAGTTTTTTTATTTTTATTTATTTTAATTTATATTAACGCCTATCGCCTGGCCACGCCTGTATTAAAACCGACCCGGCAATCAGCGCCCAGCGGCTTGGTATAGATGCATTTGACGCCGTTGACATCGCCTGTGCCCAAGCTTTGGCGCTTGGTCACGCCAAGTTCGTTTGTTGAGGAATACATGGTCAATTCAGCGCCGCCTCCTTGCGGATATCCAGTTTCTTGCGGATGGCTAAGACCTAAAGTATGGCCGACTTCATGGACAGCAATGTTTTGAATGTCGTAATACTCGGGGATACTAGCGCCTTCAGTCGCGACAGTCCAGGTTTTGCCGTCAGGCAGAGTGCTGTCCAAAATCACGTCAAATTCTGAATTTGGCAGGTATGCTTTTCCGAATTCATCAACCGGCAAGGGAAGTGCGCCGCTGTAGAAGGTTTTGTTCAGCCCGACTGAATCTTGTGAGAAAAAAGAAACAATGTTTTTTCCGTCTTCTTTCCAGCCAGCCGGCGCGGCATTATCACAGCCATCATAAATATAGTGTAATTTATTTTCGGTCAATGAATTCCAAGTTTCAAAAGAGGCGGTAATGGCGTTAATAGCCTGCTGTTGAGTAAGATTGCCGGGAATTGAGTTGCATTTTATCGAGTAATGAATACTGGATTCAGTCGCCCATCTTCTTTGAGACCAGAAGAACCAGGGACATCTGGCATCTGCTTTTAAGGGATCGCAGTAGTTTATCGGGTCTTCCGGATCATTCGGATTGGGCAAGGTCGTCCTGTTCATGGTAAAATCCGCCGGTATCTCATTAGGCATACATTCAGCGGCGGCTTGGAGCGGCAGGGCGATCCTGGCCACGCTTTGGAGAAGAGACGAGGGATGGCTTTGGTTCATGGCAATTGCGTTTTCAGCGGCCCAGCAGGTGGCGGCCTTGACCCATCGAAAGGGGAGGCCAGTAAAGGTAAAAACCGCGATAAAGCCAAGCAAAACGGCTCTGACTATCACTTTTTTAGTTTTGGACATGGTTTTTTAGGTTAGTGGTTATATGTGTAAATATATGAATGCCTTCAATTTATTCCTAAGTAGCCGTAGTGTCAAGGAAGCTTTTCCATAAATTTTTTTATTACTTTTATTTAGTAGAGGACATAATAAATAAACTACCACCGGCTAAAAGCCAATGGTAGTTCATTGTCAGATGTTTAGTGAAAAACTAGGGATAAATAGCCCGGACTCCAAATTTATCGCCGAGGCCCAGTGTTGCGTATTTAGTTTCACCCATAGCAGTGGCGTAATACATGGTCAGTTCGATCTCTCCGGCGTCTTTCAGGTCGGCCAAATCAAGCCAGTGACCGGCCTCATGGACCATGGTGTTAGGCAGATACCAGGTGTTGGCTGGCGGTGGCTGTTGAGCACTCCAGCTTAGCGAGGAGTTCAGTACGGTATCAGCTTCATAAATCAACCCGGTGTTGGGATCAGCCCAAGCCTTGGTCGCTCCGGTGGTCAGCCTGGTAACCGCGTCAATGCTTAATGAGAGATAGCCGGTGTTACCGTTTGGGTCTTGGTACCAGCCTTCGACGGCATTGGTCAGAGTACCGAAACTGACGCTGTTAACGCCGTCGCTGACATTCAATGGATTTGAGACAATCGGACCGTAGGCATCAGGAATAAATTTAATTTTGTTCTCACTGGCGCTTTGCCAAACTTTAAATGAAGAAATAATGGATGACGAAAACTCAGAATTTCCGGCATTTACGAAATAATGGATGCCGTTGGCGGCGGTAGCCTGGGGCCATTTGACATCGTGGCCATTGACTTGCCAGATTTTGAAATGATGGCACGCATCAGAAATGTACTGAGGACCGCAGGCGACTCCTGGTTTAGACGGGCTTTCCCTGTCCGTAGTGACAGCCGCCGGTATCTCCGGCGTGCATTCGGCGGCGGCTTGGAGCGGCAGGGCGATCCTGGCCACGCTTTGGAGAAGAGGCGAGGGGTGGCTATTATTCATGGCAATAGCGCCATCGGCAGCCCAGCAGGTGGCGGCCTTGACCCATCGAAAGGGGAGGCCAGTAAAAGCAAAAACCGCGATAAAGCCAAGCAAAACGGCCCTGGCTATCACTTTTTTAGTTTTAGACATAGTTTTTTTTAGGTTAGTGGTTATATGTGTAAATATATGAATGCCTTCAATTTATTCCTAAGTAGCCGTAGTGTCAAGGAATAATAATAAAAAGGCGACTCGGTGTGGAGTCGCCCATAGCGCAAACTGAAGGAAATCGGATCACGACAGGGGAATGTACGTATTGACTGGCACCTCTCCGAGGTATGCCTGGAATACCTGGCGCGCCAGAGCCTCCATCTCAAAACTGCCGGGATAGACGCGGATATGTTCCCGTGCGTCGTTTCCCGTCCAGCGAAGGATGCCTTCCAGGAATGCGTCAGACTGAGCTATGCCGCCGGTCAGGATGAGGGCCGGATCCTTTTCGATTCGCATGTCACAGACTACCAGCCTTTTGGCGATTTCTTCCGTGATATGGAAGTAGAAAGCACTGAGCATCTCTTGGACATGCGTGTCCCCGGCTTCAGCTTTGGCAACAGCCTCCTTGAAGTCGTTGACTCCGGCCAGTCCAAATAGTCCGCACTGCTTAAGCAGGAAGGTCTGTATATCAACCAGGCTTTTCCCGTTGGAAAATTGCTGCCATACCCAATTGGCGAATTCGAGGGTGGGCAAGCTGCCCGGCCTGCCGTCGGAAAACGGGCCGGCTTCATTGGCGTTGTTGATAGCGACTATCTTGCCGTTGCGTACCG
Organism: Patescibacteria group bacterium; assembly: GCA_043808365.1. Taxonomy (GTDB): domain Bacteria; phylum Patescibacteriota; class Patescibacteriia; order UBA10025; family JAHIVO01; genus JBAYGJ01. The sequence goes on along the minus strand of JAZDEZ010000019.1, from coordinate 4,168 downwards.
CGGCGACGGATATGCCTCCGCCGGCATGAACGATTATGGCATGGACATGTTCTGTCTCGGTGTTTTCATCGGCGGCGTAGCGGCGAATCACCTCTCGCAGGTTCAGGTAGTGGCCGTACCCTTTCACCCTTAGGGCAGGGTGGCCGGTGATGGTTGCTTCAGGGATATATTCCGGATCGATTGACGATACCGGGTCGGCGAAATAGGCGCTGACAGTCCGTTCGCGCCGGTCAGTCGGCTGATGTTGGTCGTTCAAAATTTGGGCAAGAATGTAGCCAAAGCGGGGAGCTTCGTTGCAGATATGAGGCGTGCCGACTTTTCCGTCCGTGATGGCCTTAATGACAGTGTCGTCAATGACCGTCACGCCCGGTTGCGCCCCATCGAGGATGGCGCCGCGCGTACCGATGACGACTATGTCTTCCGGCCTGAACAAGTCGTGGTCCAGCGCCAGCGGGGCGATCAGTTCGAAGCGCTGTTTGTTGGTCGTCCCTTTCGGGATCTGCCGTTTTAACCGGTAAATAAATTTTCCAGTTTTCAGAAATTCATCCACGTATGCCGCGCAGACTTCATCGCTTGTTGATCCGGGATTGTAAAAGAACCCTACTCTACGATCAGCCATGGCTGTTTCCTCCGTGTTTTAGGTTGATTTTTGATTTTAATATTGTCTTACCTTACCAATTTGGATTTATACTGTCAATATCAAAATAGCCCATACGCCATAGGCCCTGTATGAACTCTTCGATTTCTATCGGGGCAGGCAGGGAGGCGATAAATTACAACAAAGCGGACCCAAGGGTCCCGCCATTCGGCGGGATCTCCGCTTCGCTTCGAGATTTTTCACTTCATGCCAGAGGCGGAGCTCGTCCTTCGTGGAGGAGGAACATTCATTTCTTCGAGAAATTACAACAAAGCGGACCCAAGGGGATTTGAACCCCTGATCTCCTCCGTGACAGGGAGGCGTGTTAACCGGGCTACACCATAGGTCCGTTTTGTTGTAATTTTTTATTCAGGAGGCGTGCCTGCCCCGTTAAAACTCGAGCGGAGCGAGAGTTTGTACGGGGTTAACCGGGCTACACCATAGGTCCGTTTTGTTGTAATTTTTTATTCAGGAGGGCGGGCATCACGGGTCCGCTTTGTGGTAAGGCGGTAGTTATTTTTTTACCATCTTGACGATCTCTTCGAAAATTTTTGGTTCATGTTCGGCCAGATGCGCCAATGATTTACGGTCCAGAGAGATTTTTGCTTTATGCACCAATCCCATGAATTTACTGTAAGAAAGGCCATAGGCTCGGGCCGCGGCATTGATTTTGATCTGCCACAGGTGGCGGTATTCATGCTTCTTAACCTTGCGGCCACGATACGCGTGCACGCCGGCTTTCAGGGAAGCGATACGGGCCAGCTTGATCTTATTTTTCCGCCCCCAGCGGAAGCCTTTGGTCTTTTTTAGTAAATTTTTTCGGCGCTTGACATGCGCTGTTCCTCTTTTGACTCGCATATTATTGGTACGGCGTTAGTCGTTTAATAGTCCGGTCGAAATGTCCGGAGGTTCGGACGTCGCGGCGCTTGTTTTTGGTGACGCTTCCGGATTCGCGCGCGTTGAAATGGTCCTGCCCGGCTTTACGGCGCATCAATTGTTTGCCGCTGGTATAGCGGAACCGTTTGGCTGTGGCCTTGTGGGTCTTGATTTTTGGCATGGTTGTTAGTTGTTAGATTACCACGAATCAATATTCACTCTTGCCCCGCGAAGCATTTGCGTAGCGGGTAGATTCACGAATACTTACCAACTCGCACTTTTTCAATGCGAATAGTGTTGATTTGCGGAAAAATTATTAGTGGTTATTTTTTTCCGATGACCGCGAAGAGCTGGCCGCCCATACTGCTGATGGGCCTGTCGAGCACAACCGGAATTTCCGCATTGAGCGATTCGACGAACTGCTGCATTATTTCCCTGGCCCGGCCCATGTGGGCGCGCTCTCGGCCGCGCAGTCGGATCTCAAGTTTTACCCGGTCGCCCTTGGCCAAAAATTTTTTAGATTGCTGGCGGCGGGTGGCTAGGTCATGCGGCCCGATGTTGAGTGATAGGCGGAGGCCTTTGACCTCCACTTTTTTGACTTTTGACTTTTGCTTGCGCTCCTTTTTTTCCTGCTGGTACTGGTAGGAGCCGTAATTCAAGATCCGGCAGACCGGCGGCTGGGCCAGCGGGGAGACTTCCACAAGGTCAAGCTCCCGTTCGCGGGCCATTTGCTGGGCGCGGTAGGTGTCTACGACGCCGTGCTGGTTGCCCCGCTCATCGATCAGCATGACTTGCGGCACGCGGATGGCCGCGTTGATGCGAAGATGTTTGCTACTGATGGTTTTATTGTTAGTGGTTAGATTTTTTCTTTTTATAATTTACTAAATTTAATTTTTTCTTTCGGTCCCAGCTCTGTATTTCAGCTTCTCGTTTTTTGGCATTACTGTAATTCCGTAATTTTTCAAAATATTTGAGAACAACGGGTCGTCTGGCACGTGTATATTTTGCACCCTGGCCTTGGTTATGCCTATAAATTCGAGCCTGAAGATCGTTAGTATAGCCAGTATATAGGGATTTATCGGAACATTCAAGGATGTAGACAAAGTGGGGCATCTATGTAACTGGTTGATAGCTGATCAGTCGTTTTCTCATGAAAGCTATTCCTGAAGCTGATTTCAAATAATGTTCAAATTTCATTGCCCTTTTTTTATTTGGGAAAACGCAGTAAAACACTATTCCCCAGGGTCTATATTTTGATGTATGTTTTGATTTGCCTAAATTATGATTTATCAGCCTTTCCTGTAGATTTGTGGTATAGCCTTTATAAAAGCGTTTGGGGTCAGATTTGCTTTGAAGGATGTAAACAATATGCATGTGATTTGTATAAATGGCACCTTCGCCTTCGGCGAAAATGGTTCACCATCCGAAGCCGTGAGTAATGACTATTCAAGCTGTAAATGGTTTGCAATTCTTCGCCAAGGCTTCGAATTGCATCCTTCGCCTTCGGCGAAGGATGGTGGAAGCGAGGGGTAGTGCGCCCCTGTCCAGTAAAACATCTCAAAAGTGTCTACGAACATAGCCCGCTCTGTTGTTTCGGGCCTAACGTATGGAACGGGCAAAACCGCCAAACCCTATCCTTTTATTGTTTAAGGCGCGCGTGAAGGCTAACAGCACGTCCGAGCCTGGAGAATGTCACCGTGTGGTCCATACCAGGCGTCTGGCACACGATGGCAGTCGGTTTTTTAGGCGACTGCGAGTGAAGGCATGGCGAATGCCGAAGCAAACGCGCTCTTCACTTTTGAAACAAATGTATTTGCATTTGTAATTGCCGGTAACCAGTTTAACGTCGTAGTACGGGCACAGGACGGTTCGCTGCCTTTGAGGGAGTCTCACTGTCGATTGTAAACGCTCCCACGTGTGTTACTTAGAACCCTGAACTTTGAACATGCTATCCTGATCTGGTTCAGTGTCCGTTGTTCAGAGTTCGAGGTCAAATTTTGTGACGCATGAGCCTCTGAAGTTGCCGATCAGTGTCGCGTTTTTTAATGATCTCGCGCTTGTCATACGCCTTGTAGCCACGACAAACGCCAATGCTTATCTTAATCAGGCTCCCCTTAGTATAAACAGAAATGGGCAATACTGTCAACCCTTTAGCCTTCAGTTTTCCGATCAGTTCCGCGGTCTCTTTCCGTTTCAGGAGCAGTTTACGCTCGCGGTTAGGCGGATAGTTTTCCCGCCCGGCGGCGGATGGATAGGGAGAGATATGGCAGTTGATGAGCCATAGTTCGTTTGCCCGGACGGAGACGTAGGTACCATTCAGGTTGCAATGGCCTGTTTTGACTGATTTTACTTCCGGACCGAACAGGACTATGCCAGCCTCGTATTTGTCGAGGATCTCGTATCCGTGCAGGCCGCGTTTGTTGTGACTGAGGGTGGGCATAGTGTCTGTATTATAGGCAATATCAGGGAAATAAAAAACCCACCTTTTTATGGGCGGATTTTTTAATAGAGGATTATTTCAATTCAATGCTTCCCTGGTCAGCCAGGTCGGTCAGGCTGTTGATGTCGATTTTTTTCTGGGACAGGGAATACAGGCTGCCGTCGATGAAGAGGTTGCGGGTGATGGTCGCTACGTCGCCGCCGTAATAGTATCCG
>JAZDEZ010000018.1:0-2282 GCA_043808365.1 Patescibacteria group bacterium | reverse complement strand
GCGCGCACCAACTCGCGAACCTGATCGTCATTAAAGTCTTCCCCATCGTGCTGCATCGCCAACGTAATAAACCGCGAAAACATGCCATGTGAAATAAACGTCGGATTGGCTTTTGTTTGCGTGCGGATCCGGCGTAAGTAGACAAGAAATCGTTCAGCGCGCCGGTACGCGCCGACCAGATCCTCATTACCCTTGGCGCCGTCTAAAAAATCTTTCATAAACATCTGGCGCACTGCCTGCCAGTCCGGCGCTGCCTCATACATTTCTCTTGTGACGCCGCTCATCGGCGGATTCACCTCCCGGAGCAAATCAGTTGGCCGCAACTGCGCATTCATCTGAGCCACATCACGCAACAGTTCCGCGGTCTGCGTTCCCCGCAGTGCCTGCGAATGGATTATAACATTGATGCCCTGAGTCGTAATTTCATCTTTCTCCAATTTTTCCTGCAGTATTTGCCGACTCGCTTCGACATCAATCGGCGGGTCAATCCTTCCTTCGATAAAATCAACGGCCGTATTATAGTCCGGCTTTTGATTCGCCTCGATCACTGCGCTCAAGCGATCAATCATGCCGTGGCGTAAAAAATCCGCTTGCATGTGTTCACGTCCATTTTCCATAAAAAAGTAATAATTATGCTTGTTCGTGCCCTCCGTTAACCAATTTTCTTTACTATACCACGAGTTGCATCAACTTCAACTCGGTCCCCATCTTTAAACACCCGCGTCGCGACCTGCGTACCGACGATGCAGGGCTTGCCGAACTCGCGGGCAATCACCGCCGCATGGCACGAGAGCCCGCCTTCATCCGTGATGAATGCCGCCGCGTGCCGCATGATCGGCACGGAATCAACTGAGGTCATCTTGGCGACCAGAATATCGCCCTTCTGAAACTTACGAAAATCTTTTGGTTCTAAAATTATTTTCACGCGGCCAGTTGCTGCCCCAGGCTGGACGCTCAGGCCCTTGATGACGTTTTTAAACCGCACTGCCTGGCGTAACGCCTTTTCGGCCCGGAGCGCTTCGCGGCCAGAAATGATAGTGGATGGTTTGCCCTGTTCGCCAAAATGTAAAAATGGTTCTTTCCGCTCGCGTACCATCTTCTGTAATGGCATAACACTGCCAGCCGCAGCCTCAGTGATCTCTTGCGACGTAAGCAAACTCAGCTCACGCCAGCTCTGCAATCCGGCTGACTTCGCTATGCGGTCGAATAACGGCCGTATCTGAAAATTGGTACGTGTAAAAATCTCCTTGCGGAATTCATTGAGCGCCGACACTTCTCCAAGCATGCTAAGGTGGCGCTTTGCCTCTACCGAGAGGCGCAATAACGGCCGCTGCATGCAGCGTGGCCGCGGAGCGTATGTCCGGATGCGTTTGGCAAAATAATTGATGCCCCAGGGTTCACTGACAAAATTTACCGGAATCCAGCAAAACAAACGGTGCAGGTGTTGCGCTTCTTTTAATACATTGACGTGATTCTGGCTGATTTTTTCAAGTTCGCGCTCTAACCGTTGGATTGGCGGCAGCCAGCGGGATTTGCTGTAGTACTCGACCGCTTGTAAACGCTGACTTATATTCGGTAGGTCTTGAACAACCCACTCGGTTACCACCCGACCGGCAATCTGCGTTAGATCTAAAATAGCGGTCGACACTCCGTAGAGTTTAAAAAATACCCTGAGGTCTTTCGGGTCAGATTTTAGGCGGTGACTCGCTTTCAGCAGCCGGCGCGCATATAAATGATAACGTTGCCAGAGCGATCGAAAATACTCCAGCTGACGAAAATGCCGATCAATACTACTCGACAGGGCGGATAAGCTTGCGGTGCGAGCATAGAAGTCCGTGTGGAATCCCCGGCACACTTTAACGTGCTCAAACATCGGCAGGCCAAAATCCGCAAATCCCCGATACTCATGCATAAAACACACCTCATTATGCCAGACCGGCAAATTACGGGCGATGAAGTATTCCCAGCCTTTCCCTGTCCCAATGATTTTTTTCCAATTTGTCATAACTTCTTTATGATACCTTTATTCGCATCCACCCTGCACCACTAAAGGGTGCAGGGTAGCCGTGAACCCGGAACTTGCCCTGTGCCCGAATGAAAGTGAGTGGTACAGGGGTGGTTCACGGCACCTCTATCATATATGTCAAGCGCCAATGTATGTCCCCAATGACAAGCATTGGGGCCTGACATTTTACATTTATACTTCCTCGGATTGCTCTTTGATGTAGCGTTCGATTTGCTGCTTGGTCAGTCCTTCACCCACAGAACGAACGAAGTATCCG
>JAZDEZ010000017.1:0-35769 GCA_043808365.1 Patescibacteria group bacterium | reverse complement strand
ATTTGAAACCGATCCAGTTCTTTGGTTGACATAGTGATTAATGTCATAGACGAAATGGTTAATGAATCAGCCATTTCATTCTACTTGAGGTATGACATTTTAACTTCCCTCAAGTATGACATTATCACTTCCGTGCGACATCCCGTTAGATAATGCCTAACAATTTATGGGGCGGTTTCACCTTGATTATCTTCTTTCCAGCAGTAGAAATGAGTTTTTATGCATTCTCTAACGGGGTCATGGGAGCTTATCCCAAAACCCGCAAAATGGTACAATAATAGCAATGATATGAGAGTGCAATCTATAAAAACAAGGCTTTTTCTGCCGCCAAAAGACAATGTTTATAGCGAGCTTTTATCACGCATTAAACGGCTGCCGGAGAATAGCGTAGTGGCGGTTGCTTCAAAAGTCGTAAGTTTGCAGCAGGGCAGATGCATTCTCCGTTCTGCGGTTGAACATAAAGATGATCTGATAGCCAGGGAAGCTGAGAAATACCTGCCGCGCCGCTACACGCCAAACCGGTTTGCCGTACTGACGGTTAAATATAATACTCTCATTCCCACGGCTGGCATTGATGAGTCTAACGCCGGCGATTATTACATCTTGTGGCCGAAAAAGCCAGAGCCGGAAGCATGGGCGATAAGACGCTTATTAATGAAAAAATTCAAGATCAAGAAACTCGGCGTGATTATCGTAGACAGCCATACCGTGCCTCTGCGGCGCGGAGTGCTGGGTGTCGCTCTTTCGTACGCCGGTTTTGTGCCTATCAATGATTACCGCGGTACGAAAGATTTGTTCGGCCGGAAGTTTAAAATATCGTCAGTCGATATTCCCGACGCATTGGCAACCGCCGCGGTGCTGGAAATGGGCGAAGGGACCGAGCGGACACCGGCCGCGGTTATTTCCGATATTCCTTTCGTGAAGTTCTTATCTCGGAAATACAGGGCGAAAAATAAATATTCTACCTGGGCCATTCCGTGGGAAGAGGATCTGTACGGGCCGTTATTAAAGGCGGTAAGGTGGAGAAAGGGGAGGAGGCAATTTGGAACTTTGAACTAGGAACCATGAACTATGAACATAGAATACGAAGCGACATTCATTCCGGTCGATAAGGCAGGCATCCGGGCTCGACTGAGAGAAGCAGGGGCGATATTGGTTCGTTCGGAGTTTTTACAGCGGCGGACGGTCTTTTTTCTACCCAAGGGTCACGAGATAGAAGGCGCCTGGCTGCGTGTCCGGGATGAAGGGGATAAAATCACTATGAGTCTGAAGGTTGTCGATGGGGAAAAAATTACCGATCAAAAAGAAACGTGCATTACCGTGAATGATTATAAGGAAACTGTTAAGTTGCTAGAAGGGATCGGCTGCCGGGCAAAAGCGTATCAGGAATCCAGACGAGAATTGTGGACGCTGGATGGAGTTGAGATCACAATTGATGAATGGCCATTTTTAGAGCCGTTTGTGGAGGTGGAAGGGAGGTCAGAACGGGAGGTGAGGGCGGTTTCTGAGAAAATTGGTTTTAAATGGCAGGAGGCGAAGTTTTGCGCAGTGGGGAGGCTTTATTGCGAAAAATATAATATCCCCGCAACAGTAATTGATAACGAAACCCCGCGAATCGTGTTTGGGGAAAAGAATCCGTTTATATGAAAAAGAATAACCAGAAAAAAGACTTGTTTGATACCCGATTAGAAGGCGACCTGCGTGGCCAAGCGCCTTTACCTGATCGTATCCGGCCGGAGAAGCTGGAGGATTTTGTCGGACAGGAGGATATCATCGGCGAGGGAAAACTCTTGCGCCGGGCTATTGAGAATGATGAAATATTTTCCATAATATTTTGGGGACCGCCCGGCTCGGGTAAGACGACGCTGGCTAGGATCATTGCCAACATTACCCAGTCATATTTCATAAATATCAGCGCGGTCACTTCGGGGCTGGATGACTTGCGGCGTATTGTCCGGGAGGCTGTTGAACGCCGTAAGTTGCACGGGAAACGAACCATCCTCTTTGTCGATGAAATCCACCGCTGGAACAAAGCACAGCAGGATGCATTCCTCCCGTTCGTGGAAAACGGCACGATTACGCTAATTGGCGCGACTACGGAGAATCCTTCCTTTGAGGTGATTGCGGCTCTGCTCTCACGGTCGAGGGTTTTTGTGATGCAGCGCCATGGGGTGCCGGAACTGTCAAAAATCGTTAAAAAAGCCCTGCTGGATAAGGAGCGTGGTTTGGGCCAGGATAGGGTGAAAATCGCTCCCAAGGCCCTAGATTTGCTCCTAGAAGCGTCTAATGGGGACGCCAGGACTGCCCTGAATGCCCTGGAAGTGGCGGTGAAAGTGACTAAACGGGGGAAGGACGGTTTTAAGCACCTAGATCTGCCGACCATGGAGGACGCACTCCAGCACCGGGCATTGCAATACGACAAGAAAGGAGAGGAGCATTACAATGTGATTTCCGCTTTTATTAAGTCCATGCGCGGGTCGGATCCGGATGGCGCTTTGTATTGGCTGAACAGGATGGTGGAAGCGGGAGAGGATCCGGAGTTTATTGCCCGCCGGATGGTAGTGTTCGCCAGCGAGGACATCGGGATCGCTGACCCGAATGGATTGAAAATTGCCGTAGACGTTTTCAATGCGGTTCGATTGATCGGCTATCCGGAGTGCCAAATAAATTTAGCACACGGAGTTGTATATTTGGCCAAAGCGCCTAAAGATAATTCCGCGTACAAAGGTTTATTGGCCGCGAAAAAAGATGTCAAACAAACCATGAACGAACCAGTCCCTCTGCATTTGCGTAATGCGGTTACAGATTTAATGAAAGATTTCAAATACGGCGAGGGGTATAAGTATTCACACGATTATTCTGCGGAGGAGGGAAAACAGGAATATTTACCTGCTAAGTTAAAGGGTCGAAAGTATTATGAACCGAAGAAATGAAATTACCACGGTTCAATGAAAACAGTTATGCCCATTTTGTGACAACCAAGATCTTTAAGAATAAACCACTTTTTATAGATGAGAAATGTTGTGGGATTGTTCTGAAGGATATCGAGTTTAACCGTCAGAAGTTAGGTTTTGAAGTTGTTGGGTATTGTTTGATGCCAGATCATCTGCATTTAATTATGTGGTGGGATGCGGATGAACATAAGGAATTGACGATATCCAAAATTGTACAGGCAATCAAAGGGCATTCAGCCAAGGAGATTATAAATGACATGAAGACGGGTAGGCGAAAGCCCTCGCTTTCGCCCTATTCCGCCGCGAGCGAGGGCTCGCGGCTACCCAAAGACTATAAATGGGTTAACCGAGGTCAAGTTCATACCCCTGTGACCGAAAAAATCTGGCAACCTTCATTTTACGATTTTAACATTTATTCGAGTAAAAAATTGCACGAAAAATTGAATTATATCCATTACAATCCCGTCCGGGCAGTATTATGCAAAAGGCCGGACGACTGGCCTTCGTCCTCATATAATAATTATGTTCATAACCGGCCTGATTTGATAAAAATTGTAAAGAATATTTTATGAGCCTTGGGCTGATTTTATCTCTCGCGGCGGGATTGTTTTGGTCTTTTGGCAACGTGATCGATAAAGTGTCGGTTACCCGAATTATCAAAAAGCCGATTGGTCTGTTATATATTTACCTTACTTTTTCCGCACTGGCTGGATGTGCGGTATCGCCATTAATTACCCATGCGTTTGCGTGGCATGACGCGTACCGTTTTGCGGGGGTGGCCGTTTCTTACACCCTCGCGATGTTTTGTTATTTTTGGGCGATGCAAAAAGACGAGCCCTCGCGCGTGGTACCGTTATATGCGTTAGTTGTATTGTTTTTATCCGTATTCAGCGCGATTTTCTTGGGAGAAGTTTTCAATCTCATGACATATGTGGCAATTTTCATATTAATTATTGGAACTGTTGGCATTACGTCACGCGGCAATATCATGTCTGTGTTCAGAAGCCGGGCTTTGGGATTGATGATTGTGAGCTCATTGTGTTATGCCACGGCATATACTTTGATAAAAAGTTTGCTGAATACCTACACGCCGTATGACGTCTTTGTCTATCAAAGGCTGTTCATCGGCTTGATTGGCTTGCTCGCGCTGCCTTTTGCATTTCGGCGACTGCGCAACATTATCCGTGCCATGCCCAATAAAAAATTGTTAGGCGTAAGCGTAATCAGTGAATTGCTTGGCGAATCAGGCGGGCTATTATTTGTGCTGGCCACTTCGCTGTGGTACGTGACTCTGGTGGAAACCGTGGTCAATATTGAATTTGTCTTTATTTTTATCTGGGGGCTGATTGTGACAAAATTCTGGCCTCGATTGTATACTGAAAGTATTGACAAGAAAGTGGTTTTCCAAAAAGCCATTTCTATCGCTTTAATTTTAATCGGCATAGCCATAATCAGCCGGTAATATGACTACCAAACTTAAAAAATGGAAAAAAGTGAGCACGCGACTGTTGTTTCGGAATAAGTATTTCGACCTGCATGAGGACATTGTGCGGCTGCCGAACGGCGCGCTGACCAAATATTATATTAATAATCCCCATGGCCGGGCTGTCCATGTATTAGCCTTTGACCGGAAAGGACACCTTTTGGTTACTAAAGAATATCGTCACCCAGTCGGCCGGGTTATTCTTGGCGCGGTGGGAGGATCGGTAGACCGAGGGGAGTCGCCGCGGCACGCTGCATTACGCGAGTTAAAAGAAGAAACCGGCTTCCAGGCAAGCACGTGCCGTTTGCTGGGCGCGTATTATGCCAATCCCGCTCGGAGCGGAACTGTTTTTTACGTCTATGTTGCCACTGGATTGACCCCTGGCCCCTCGCGCCCCGAGCCAGCCGAAATCATTGAAATTGAGTTCTTGCCTCTGAAACGATTGGATAGTATGATGAAAAAGGGGCAGGTCAATGACGCGTATTTCATGGCAAGTTATATGCTATTTCGCATTAAAAATCGTCCATATGGCCATCGTTAAGATATTAGTCAGAGGCTACGCAAAAACCGGCGATATTGAGCAGGCAAGCAGCTCGGCCGTGTTGGTGATTGATAAGGAGGTGAAGGTCGTGGTTGACCCGGGAATCAATCGGGAAACTTTAGCCGCTGGTTTGCAAAAAGAAGGGTTGAAACCGGAAGACATTAATTTTGTGATGATAACCCATTACCACCCCGACCATTCATATGGCGCCGCGTGGTTCCCGCAAGCCGTACTGCTGGATTATAAGTATCGATACAAGTCAGACATAGTTGAACAGCATGATGGTTTTGTGCCGGGCACGGAGCTGGCCATTATGCATACGCCTGGACACGCGCCGGAGCATTGCTCGCTGGCCGTACCGACGGAAAACGGCATGGTGATCGCGGCCGGTGACGTTTTCTGGTGGCCGGATGGAGTGAAGCAGACTTTGGATATTAATTATCCTGATGAGTACGCGCAGGATGCCGTTGCGCTCCAGGAAAGCCGGAAGAAAATCCTCAAGCTGGCCGATGTCATCATCCCGGGCCACGGCCAGGTCATGCAGGTAACCAAGGAGTAACTATGCGCAAAGAACGTTCAGCCGGGGCGGTCATCTACCGGAGCCACAACCGTACGGTATTTTTTTTATTGCTGAAGTATCCGGGAGGGTATTGGGAATTTCCCCGCGGGCACCTGGAGCCAGGGGAGACCATCCGTGCCGCGGCGCACCGGGAAATTCGCGAAGAAGTCGGTTTTTCTCATTTATCCTTCCACCCTCATTTCCATGAGCAGGGGCATTGGGAATTTTCTTCATCAATAAAAGGACGCGTCAGCAAAACAGTAGACTACTTTCTGGCCAAAGTGAATGGCCAGCCAGTCCGCATATCAGATGAGCATATCGCATTCCGCTGGGTGACATTGGAACAGTCCAGGCGGCTGCGCATGTGGCCGAACGCCAGGATGGTATTAATGAAAGCGGCGAGCCTGGTCAATCCAGCAAGGACATTAAAAGAGTTTTGACGTAGAGGAAGATTTCCAGTACGATGAGACTGTACCAGATAAATATTTTTTTATGAACGACGAGCGCTGGCAGGATATAGTAGGAAAAATCAAGGATGGTTTTGAGGTAATCGAACACCGCACGGAAACTCTTGATCCGGATCCGGGTACGGTTGAATTGATAATTTTCAACGGGCCGCTGGGCAGGATGAAGCTGGAGCGGACGACTAAGCCTCTGGTGCTGGACAAACGGGCGATCGGTTCCAAGCGGATGGGCAGCCAGGCGACCGTCCAGTATGTGTATTCGGACACGGAGACAACCCACGCTTTCAAGGCGTTCAAATGGGATGCCGGGCAGGACGATTGGGTGGAGATGGAGGTCGGTGACAGTTTCAAACTATGAAAAAAACTTTTATAGTCCTGCTGATACTATTCATTATCATAGTATTCGGTTCGTTGGCGATCCGGTATTTTGCCAATACCGCAGAGCCGGACAACTGGTTCAACCGCGATTATCGCGCGCGCTTCAGCCGGTATCCCGCCTTGCGCTTCGTGTACGGCCTGCATTGGGACGGTGACGCAAAAGCAGACTACCTGCTGCCAGAGTCATATAAAAATATCAAGATTGTTCTCAATCGGTATGATGAATGCGGGATCGCTGCGTCAGACTTGGAGCCAGTCCGCCAAGAAGTAGGGAATATTGCGAAAAAATCCGGGCAGGTGACTGTGGAAGATGGCGCAATCATGACATTGACGCAGGACAGTTATGACCGGCCTGGAATCAGGAGTATCGCAAAAAAATTTCATTCGGTAAGGACAGCCGGGGAGACTGCAGTGTTGAATATTTATTGCTTAAATGTATACGGCGAACAGCCGACAAACGTCGGCCTGACCGTCAATGAGGACGGGATAGTGATTTTTTATAAGACTTTACGGCAGGACGCTGGATCTGATGCCGGCGTATTCAATGCATATGTCACGTCCACGATATTGCATGAGTTTGGGCACCAGATTGGCCTGGACCATGGCCAAGATCCGACCTGCCTGATGGCTGAAACCGCGGAGATATCATCTTCTCTAGGCAGCCGTTTTGCCGTATTCGCCCCGATTACATTTTGTCAGCAGGAAGTCCAGCGTATTGAAGAAATCAGAACTTCCCTATATAATAATGTTAATAAATATTAATGAATATTTGTATGAAAATGAGATCCGCGCTTGTTGTCGTTCTCGTCGTCGCGATCGGAGGCATAATTTTTTCCGGGTATTTGTCATATTACAATCTGTGGGGGCCAGGATGCAGTGAAGCCATCATCAGCTGCGGGCCGAAGCCGATCGAGATATTCGGATTGCCGCAATGCATCTATGGGTTTTTCATGTATGCGATCGTGGCCGTGTTGTCGGTCGCGGCCATGGCCAAGAATAATTCCCGCGCGGTGACGAAGTGGATCCTGGGGATCAGTATTTTTGGGCTGCTTTTTGCCGGTTTTTTGGCAGTATATGAATTATTTTTCCAGACTGCCGCGTCAGTCGGCGTCCCGGCCTGCGTCTACGGATTTTTCCTGTATTTATTGGCGGTAATATTCGCGTCAGTCGGCTTGCGTCACAAGGATGAAACGATCCAGCCGGTAGCTCAATAAAGCATTTTTATGGGTGAATTTATACAAACAGCCATTGATTGGGTGACGGATCCCGGCGGGCTCGGGTTTCCGATATTGATCGGTGTGGGCTTGGGCGCGATCGTCTATATGATGAACAAGCAGACCAAATCATGGAGAAAAGCGGATACGAAGGTTGAGAAAAAGAAGGACGCATTGAGGAATTACGAGACTCCTTTCAAGCCGTTTTAGAGATGACTATCGGGGAGATTATTTTATTCGTCATTGCGTTGGCCGTCATGCTGGTCGGCTTGGCCGGCGTCATTCTGCCCGTCCTGCCCGGCGCGCCGCTGATTTTCGCGGCGGTAATTGGCTATGGCGCTTTGACGGGATTTGAAAGCCTTAGCAAGGAAATAATTATCACGCTGGCGATTTTAACCGGCGTTTCTTTGCTTTTGGATTGGCTACCAGGAATAGTCGGCGTTAAAAAGTTTGGCGGCAGCGTTTGGGGCGTAACTGGCTCTATGGTCGGCATGTTGGCGGGTTTATTCGTTGGTGGCGTTATTGGCATGGTTGTATTGTCATTCGTTGGCGCGGTGGTGGGAGAAATTTTGGCCGGCAGGAAGAATGAGCAGGCTTTCCGGGCGGGGGCGGGAAGTTTTATTGGATTCTTTTTTGGCGTCGTGGCTAAATTCACCATCGGCTCGGTAATGATCGGAATTTTTGCGTGGCAGGTGCTGTTTCATTAAAAAAGATGGAGTTGCCGGTACTTGAATATTAGGATTTTTTTTGATATTCTAATGTATATGCCACTACTTTCTGTCTAGCATTTATCAAAAAAATTCACCGGAAAGAAAGGTGCCATTACGGCCGTCGATGACGTGAGTTTTTCGGCCGACGCCGGGGAGATTTTTGGCTTGCTTGGTCCGAACGGCGCCGGCAAAACGACGACTATTCGCTTGATTTCCACTGTTTTAAAACCAACAGCCGGTTCGATCACTGTAGCGGGCCGTGCCATTGAGGCAGAACCAGAGCAGGTACGTAAAGCCATCGGCGTATTAACGACTGACATTGGCTTGTACGACCGTTTTACCGCCCGGGAAAACCTGCGTTATTTCGGTCAGTTGTATGGCATGTCCGGTGATGCGCTTGAGAGGAGGATTGATGAATTACTGGACCTGCTGGAGATGAATGATTTCGCGGACCGCCGGGCCGGAAAGTTTTCCACCGGCATGAAGCAGAAAGTGGCTATCGCCCGTTCGGTCATCCATGACCCGCAGGTGATTATTTTTGACGAGCCGACTTCAGGATTGGATGTCCTGGCTTCGCAAACAGTCGTGAAGTTCATGCGGCGCGCAAAAGAGACGGGGAAACTGGTCATCTTATCGACCCATGAGATGTTTAATGCTGAAAAATTGTGCGACCGGGTGGCGATCATGCATCGCGGCCGGCTGGTAGCCTTGGATACCGTAAAAATTATAAAAAACTCCACCCGGACGCAAACGCTCGAAGATGCGTTTTTAGCCATCGTCAAACATAGTGGTGCGCCTGCTCCGGGCGTGCCTCCGGTTCTCCCCGCCCGCCGAAAAATGGTTAATGGCCAGGGTATACTGATCGGAGACAAAGTCTTCGCGTGGTGGCGAGTCGCGGTAATCGTACTGGCAATCGGATACGTTATTTATCAGTTTGTGAGAAAATAATGAGAGAAATACTGACTGTCTGGAAAAAAGAAATTGTCGACACGCTGCGCGATCGGCGGACGTTGTTTACGGCTGTTATCATGCCGATACTGTTCATGCCGCTTATCATGGTCGGCAGTTTCAAGCTGCAGGAATCCCAGCAGAAATCCGCAGAAACGCAGGTTGCCCAGGTCGCCGTTTCGGATCAAGCGGCAGCACCGGCATTGGTGGAATTTCTCCGGAAACAGGACAAGATAGAGATCAGGGAGGCTCCCGCTGATTTCAAAGAGAAGATTGTGAAAGGGGAGTTGCAGACATATCTTGAAATTCCTAATAATTTTACCACCCTGGTGGCGTCTGGCCAGCCGGTATTTGTGGATCTTTTCGCGCGTAGCATTGACCAAAAATCGATTAACGCCGCGCAGAGGGTCGAGGCCGCTGTAGCCTTATTCGGGGAAAGCATAGCCGCCGATCGGCTCGGGGAGGTAGGCGTGAATCCCAGTATTCTTCACAGTGTCGTGGTTCATCGCCAGGATATCGCGTCGGAACAAGAACGCGGCGGGTATTTTTTAGGATTTCTTCTGCCGATGTTTTTGGTTCTTTTCTCGATCATTGGGGGGATGTACGTTGCCATCGACGTCTCGGCCGGTGAAAAGGAGCGCAAGACGCTTGAAGCATTGCTTGTTACGCCGCTATCCCGCTTACGGATCGTGACCGGAAAATTTTTGGCCGTGGCAACCACGTCGATTGTGTCAGTCGTATTATCTGTAGCCAGTATGTATTCTGCATTTAAGTTATGGCCGCCGGACTTTGGCGAAGTGATCGCTTTCAACATTACCCCCACCACTGCTTTGCTCATGCTTGGAGTGGGCATCATCCTTTCCGTTATGTTCGCCGCGTTATTATTAGCCGTGGCGATTTTCGCCAAAAGCTTCAAGGAAGCCCAAAATTACATCACTCCATTTTATTTGCTGGCAGTTTTACCGGTGTCGATTTTCTCCTCAATTCCCGGTTTCAAGCCGCCGCTGGCCTTGTTTTTCATCCCCTCAGTCAATGCCGTGTTCCTGTTCAAGGAAAACCTTATGGGTGAATTTATCGCCTCGCATATCATTATTACCGCGGCGAGCACAATTCTGGCGGCTGCCGCCGCCATCTACATCGCGACCAGGATTTTTTCCCGGGAAAGCGTGCTTTTCCGTGATTGACGCGCTGGTATTGCCGGCTGGATTATAATAAGGTAAGATAATGATGCATTGCGTTAACTCAAATATTCCCCTATGAAGATAAGCGATATCATGACAAAAAAAGTCATCACCATTCCTGAATCAGCCACTTTAATGAAAGCGGCGAGAGTTTTGGCTGACAGTAAGATTTCCGGAGCGCCGGTCGTGAATGGCGGAGGGGATCTAGTCGGGATTGTTTCAGAGAAGGATCTGTTCAAGGCCCTGTACCCCTCGCACGCCGAATTTTACGAGAGCCCTGGGTTATGGCTTGACCTGGATTCTCTTGAGGAAAAGACCAGCGACGCGGCTGACAAGCCGATCGTTGATTTCATGAACCGCGAAGTGGTGACGGTCAGCCCGGACGCTTCATTAATGCAGGTTGGATCAATCATGTTAGTACGGGGCATTCACCGCGTCATCGTCGTCGGACAGGACGGCGAAATCGTCGGCGTGGCTACACGCCGGGATATTTACCGGAATATCCTGAAGAACCGCCTCAAGATCTGATCACATGCCAGAGCTTCCGGAAGTAGAAACAATAAGCCGGCAGCTGGACCGCGTCATGCGGGGGCGGCGGATTTTGGGCGTGGCAGTTCGCTTGCCGAAAATGATACGCGGCGCGCCGGGTTTGTTCAAGCGGATTGTCATTGGCGCAAAAATTTCTAAGATAAGCCGGCGGGCGAAATTAGCGGTGTTCAACCTGTCAAATGGCTGGACTCTGCTGATCCATCTCAAAATGACCGGCCAGCTGGTTTTCCGGCAGGGCAACAAGGTTCGATACGGCGGGCATCCGATCAAGGACGGTCTGGAAAATTTGCCGAATAAATACAGCCAGGTGATTTTCAACTTGGATAAAGGCGCGAGGTTGTATTTTAATGACATGCGCCAGTTTGGGTACGTAAAGATGGTGAAGGCGAAGGAGTTGGATGCGTTTTTCCGGCAGGAAAAATACGGCCCCGAACCATTAAGCCGCAATTTTACCCTCGCACATTTTTTATCGGCACTAAAGCAAAAACAGTCATTAAGGATTAAGCCATTGCTTATGGACCAGTCCTTTGCCGCCGGAGTGGGGAATATCTACGCCACTGAGGCCTGTTTTGCCGCCCGCCTCAAGCCTGACCGTCGCGTGCGCACTATATCAGTACGGAACCGCCGGTTGCTTTTTACGTCATTACTATCAATATTAAAAAATGCCGTCCGCCTCAGAGGGACGTCAGCTAAAAATTATATAGATGCCTATGGCCAGCCTGGACGATATGTGCCGAAACTCCAGGTGTATGGCCGTGCCGGGGAGTTATGTTACCGGTGTGGTCATACAATAAAAGCCGACTCGTTGGCTGGGCGGGGTACGGCCTGGTGTCCGGGGTGCCAAAAATAGCCGTGCAGTGGTTTAGAAAATGTAGTAGACCAGCGTGGCAATGACAACGCCGACGGCCGCACCAACGAGGACTTGGGGGATGGTATGCTCTAGTTTCGTCGCCACTGGAGGGAATTTTTTCTGCTCTTCTGGCGACAGGCGCTCGACGAGCATTTTGACCGCATTACCGTGGCCGTCAATATAACGGCGCAGGATGACCGCGTCAGTAATCACAATCAGCGATAAAACCATGGCTATGCCAAAATCAGATGAACTGAATCCTTCGGTGTACGCGACCATGGCCGACATTGAGGTTACAAATGCCGTATGTGACGATGGCATGCCGCCGTATGTAAAGAAGAGGTCGCGTATGTTATAATTTCCCTTAATCCCGTCCGTCAGCAGTTTGATTGATTGGACGATGAATAGGGTGATGAACGGGGTAATAAGAATTTTAATATAGCTGTCCATATGCCTGATATTGTATCTTCAATTATTCTTGGGATAGTCCAGGGCTTGACTGAGTTTTGGCCGATATCCAGTTCCGGCCACCTGATCATCGCCCACGATGTGCTCAATTTCGGGTTTGTGGATAACCTGACGTTTGACGTGGCGCTCCACATGGGGACTCTCCTGGCGCTGGTCGCGTATTTTTGGCGAGATTTAGTCAAATATATCGTAGCATTCTTCTCCAGTCTTGCCAACTGGAACCTGAAAAATGATTTTAACCAGCGCATGGCCTGGTATATTATTTTGGCCGCGGTTCCAGCCGGTATCGGCGGTTTTTTTCTGGAGAATTGGGCGGATACTGTTTTCCGCAACCTGTGGCTGGTGGCATCATTAATGATCGCTGTCGGCGGGGTATTCATTATTGTGGAAAAGAAGTCATCACAGTCCAAGGAGTTGCCGCAGGCAACATGGAAAACAGCGTTGTTGATCGGACTCTCGCAAGTGATAGCCCTCCTGCCAGGTACTTCACGGTCCGGCATTACTACATTGACGGGCATGACGCAAGGATTGAAACGGAGCGAGTCCGCTAGGTTCTCTTTTTTATTGTCCATTCCAGTGATTTTTGGCGCCGGATTGATGAAATTTTATGATGCGACGAAAGAGAACCTAACCGATAAAGACTGGCTGCTGATGGCGGCAGGAATAGTAGCCGCAACAATGGTCGGGTATTTTGCCATCAAGTTTTTACTGAAATATTTTCAGAATCATTCATTGAACGCTTTTGCCTATTACCGTTTTGTCTTGGGTGCTGCGGTCATCATATATTTATTAGTCAGATAATCGGGTAATAAAAAACCAGCCAGATTGCCGGCCGGTTTTTTTGTTGAAAGATTGTGATTAAAAGGGTAGTTCCGTCTGGCTCATGTCCGTCGAATGGCGCCGTAGTTTGTAGTAGAGCGTCAGTACGACACCGATGCCGACCAGGACCCATGGCCACCAGAGGTAGGTATCAGCGCAGAAATATTTGTAATAGATGATGACGCCGATGAACGTGGCCAGGAAGGGGAAAATCCACCAGCCGCCGTTCTTATGGCGCCGCTCGTACGTGTAGTAGACGGCCAGGACGATGGCATAGATGATCAGAATCGAGATGATCAGCTTGTGGTTCGGGTTGGCGCACGGCTGAGTTTCAGCCGATTCGGACGTTTGGGCGTTCGTATTCGTATCGGCGGAGATGGCTTCGTTAGTGTTTGTGCTGCTGTTTACGTTTGTTGAATTATTCTTATTCGCATTGTTCACAATAGAAGCGGCAGTGCCTGAGGAATTAGCATTTGAGGACTCGTTCGTATTTGATGCGGAGACCTGTTCGGTGCGAGAATCTTTTGCCACTACGCCAACAGACGCTTTGACTGTCCCAGCCTGTGCCGCCACAAAACCAGTGCCGCCATGCGTTGGCGTGAAAAGGCCGGTCGAGGTGACGGTGCCGATGGCGCTGTCTGTCGTCCAGGTTATTGCTTGGTTTGTGATGGCGTTTTCATACGCATCAGCCATGGCCACGGTGAACTGCTTGTTCTGCCCGATGGCAACGACTGTCGGCCGGTCATTTGGCGTTATAATAACCGTGGCGACATCGGCGGCAGTAACGGTAATTTGCCAGGCCTGAGAATCAAAGCCGTTCTTCGGATCGCTGGCTTGGGCCACAACATTATACGTACCGACTTTTGCCGGCTGCCAGGCGATGGTGGCATTCGTCAGCGTCATGCCTTCCGGCTGCGTCGTCAGCTTGAAGGAAACAGCGTCGCTGTCACTGTCAAATGCCGTCAGCAAGTAGCTATACGCAGCTCCCGCCTGGATGGTGGTAGCTGGTTTTGAATTAATGACCGGCGCATGATTGATCGCCTGCGCCGAAGTGTTCAGAGGCCCAAAAACGAGAAACGCGACCATAGCCAGGACCAAGCAGTGGCCAACATAGCCCCTCCAAGTAGGACGTAGTTGCATAAGATGTTAGATATTCGGTTAAGAGTAATTACTTCATCTTATTAGAAATCAGCCGGTCGGTCAAGCCAGCCAGGAGGCGCTCTTTATTGGGGAATCCCTTCGAATATAGGGGTATCGACCTTGTGGATAACTTGAGAAGCTAACTAAATGATTTTCAGCATGGCTGGGACGCGTTCGAGGAAGTGCGGATGCAGGACGATGGCGGCTGTAGTAATGATAATTACCAGTAGCGTTTGGGAAATTACATGGGGATGCTGAATCCTGATTTCGACCAGGATGTTGATCAGCAGGGCAATGACCACGAAGATCAGCAATACCAGGTAAAACTGCTGGGAATAATCGATCAGATGGCCGATAAAACCCGGAGCTTCATTATCGGTAGTCGCGGATTTTACAATCGGCGCGTTGCTTGTGCGTGCGGCTAATGGCTTTTCTTCAGGAGTGCCGGCATTGGTAACTGCATTGGTAAGCGCGCCAGCACTGGAATTGATATTGCTGTTTGAATTTGTTGTTTGGCTGGTCAGGGGTGTTTCGATAACCTGCACCTGCGTTTCCGTCCCTGTTTCAGGCGGCGCCGCGACGACAATCGGAAGTTCGATCGTGCCGCCGCTGATCCAGGCTTTTCCTTCAGCCACCAGGCCGTATGATTCTTCATAAGCGCCAGCTTCTGACGGAGCTTTTAGGGCAAATTCAAACCTGCCGACGTCTCCAGGCTTTACCGTGGCCTGTTTGAGAGTCGCTGGCCGGTAATATGATATCCATGACTCATCCTCAAACGCGCTGTGCCGGCCGGCCGGATTGGTGACGTTCATGGCGATAAAATAGTCGCCGGAGTTCGTCCAGGTGATGGTGCCGGTATTTTTGAATTCAACCCAGAAGTCGATATGTTCAAGCGGTTTGATCGCCAAATCTTTCGCGCTCTGGTCGGACAACTTGGCTTGGTAGTATTGCGGTTGAGCCGCTGCGTTAGTCGGTTTTGGGGCAGGCTTCGCCTGATTCGTGTTTGCTGGCAGGTTTGTATTCGTAGTCGGTTTGGCCGTATTCGTATTCGTCGGTTTTGTGGCAACGGGCGCCGGAGTTGGCGCTGGTTCCGGAGCAACAGTTTGTTCGTATGGGGTGCCGAAAAACTCCACCAGTAAGGTTGTCTGGTGCCCTTGCAATTGGCCCTCGACAACTGCCACGCCCATTTCCGTGTATTTCTCGTTCATGATGTTTTTCTTGTGGCTCGGGCTGTTCATGAATGCGGTCTGGACTGAGCCCGCTTCAGTAAAGTCCATGGCCAGGTTTTCGCCGGCAGATGAATAGCTGTATCCGGCCTGCCGTAGGAATTCCCATGGCTTGGTGCCGTCCGGTGACGTATGGGCGAAGTAGTCTTTTGCCAGCATGTCTTTTGCCTTGAGCATGGCCGCTTCGTTGAGCGTGGCGCTTGATTTCAAAGCGGTGATGCCGGCTTCAGCTCGCGAGGCGTTGGTCAGGCTGAGTATTTCTGCCTGGGTAATGGCCGCGAAATGGCCGGCAGACGGGTAGGTGAGGAATAGGAAGCTGGTGACAAATAACTTGACGGAGATGATTGATAATGAGTAAATTTTTAGGGCTAATGGCCGCAACGCATGCGGCTTGTGGTTATTGCCCAGGTGAGGTACGAAAAAATGCCTGGTGCCGTGCAGTACCTTGTGGTGGAATTTCATTTTTATATCCTGGTTTGGCATATATAAATAGTATACCGTATTTATTGGATTTATTTAACATAGAATAGTATCATGTTTTCTGCCGGATGTCAAGCCGCTCGAATCGAATGTCAACGGGAAGTTAAAATGTCCTACTTCCAGGGAAATAGAAATGTCCTACCTGGGCGTTTTGTTTAGCCGGGATAGCCGCGTGCGCGGTGCCCTGCCGTTTCTCAATAGACAGTTGCTAACAGCATAGCATTTCTCCTTCTTGGTAAAGAGGGGAAGATAACCACCGCCCCTCCACAAACCTTTGAGGATAAGCATAGTTGGCGCTCTTTCCCCTCCTTAAAAAAGGAGGGGAAGATAACCACCGCCCCTCTGTGGCTGCGCGACTAAATTAAATTGTAAGCGCAGGCCGGGACGCCTGCGCTCGGAGATTATTTATTATTTTGATTACGGAATTTCCTGCGCCACCACGATCAAGCGCTGTTTTGTGGTAAAAAGCGGCGTGCAGGTGATCAGCGTCACTTGGGGATTTGATGTCGGGTTTAGGACGAATATATCAGTCGGATTGACCACTTTAGTTTCCGACACCTGGTATTTATACTGTAAGCCGTTCCAATTGACCGTAAAGGTGTCGCCGATGGCGAGTTTATCCAGGAGATAGAATGTTTCCTTGGATGGCGGGCGGTATTTGTATCGGTGCGCCGTAATGACCGTATTTCCGCCCAAGTCAGGGGATGACGTGTACGGCAAATGCCAGGCGCCGAGATTGAGGGAGACTTTTTCATTCGTCCCCTCGACGATTTTCATGTCCACGCCGATTTTTTCAAT
This sequence comes from Patescibacteria group bacterium, assembly GCA_043808365.1. Classification (GTDB taxonomy): domain Bacteria; phylum Patescibacteriota; class Patescibacteriia; order UBA10025; family JAHIVO01; genus JBAYGJ01. Next base: position 19,007 of record JAZDEZ010000017.1, on the reverse strand, counting down.
AATGATTTTATTATCGCCGGTAACTGCCGTGCGGTTGATCGGGAGGCTGCCGGTCATGAAAGTGTTGGTATTAGCCTGGTTGGTGATGGTCAAAGACGCGAGAGCCGTGTCTTCGTTTGGCGGCCACAACTTAAATTGAATTTCTGGCCAAAGTGGATAGATTATGACTGCCAGGCCAACCACAATAAAAACTACGGCTAACCAGCGAAGCCATAATCGTTTTGATGAAGTCTTTTTAATTTGCCCGGCTGAGGAAGCTTTCTCTGTCGCCAGTGAAACTAAAGATGTCTGACTGACCGGGTTTATTGATTTGGCAACCTGCGGTATTTTTTCAACAGTAACCGGAATGGGGATTTCGTTTTTTTGTGCAGGTTTACTAAAGGAAGTTTTTTTAGTTGTAGGTATTTTCTTTGGCATAAAAAATTGAAATAGTAAAAGTAAGTGTACGGTATAAATAACATATTGTCAAGATAGAGTGTGAAAAATGCCGTGTGGTGATTTCATTGGTTTTACCTATTGACCCCACCGCCCCCTCAATAGTTTCACGATGAAGTTACTAACAGCGTAGCATTCCCCCTCCTTAATAAGGAGGGGGAGATAACCACCGCCCCTCCACAAACCTTTGAGGATATGAATAGTTGGCGCTCTTTCCCCTCCTTAATAAGGAGGGGATGGAGGCAAGCGTAAGTATTTTCATTTTTGTTTGTTATTTTGGAGGTGAGGTAATAATAAAACCCCCGCACCTTAAGGTGCGGGGGTATGTTTCAATATCTGAAGTTGGTTGTTACTTTATCCGTTTCGCCAGGATCAGGCCGCTGCCGAGGATCGACAGTCCGGCAATCAAGCTTGGCAGCAATCCCGCGCCGCCGGTTGACGGCAGGGTGATGACCGTCGGTACGATGTCGGTTTCTTCGCCGAGCACTTTGCCGGCTATCACTTCCACGTTGGCCTGGGCTGTAACGCTGGCCGTGCTGTCAGCTTTGGCCGTGGCCGTGTTGACGTATTTTCCAGGAAGCGTGCCGCTATCAACTTTAACCTCGTACGTACGGGTCGCACTTTCCGTCGGGACCAGGTCCCCGAGATCCCAGCTATGGGTTGTCGTCTTGTTGTCAGCGAAAACCATGCCCTGGGGCAGGGTATCGGTCAGTACGGTGTTAAGGGCCGGCGTATTGCCATTGTTCGTGACGGTGACAGTGAACGTAATGGTGCCACCGGGGTTTACGGTATTTTCTTTGGCAGTCTTGGTAATTGCTAATGTGGCGGTTTCCTCGCCCAACACTGACGGAGTGCGGACTTCGCTGGTTGCCGTAGCAGTAACGCCTGGGACGCCGTCAGCTTTTACCGTGGCGCTGTTCACGTACTGTTTGGCCGTGGCCTTGCTGTCGACGTGTGTCTTGTAGGTGACCGTTTCGCTGGCGCCCGCGGCTATTGTCGTCCAGGTCCAGGTTTTGGTCGTCTCGCCGGTGTTCACGCCGTTGGTATCCAAATAGGTGAGTCCGGCTGGCAAGGTGTCGGTCAGGGTCACGTTGGTGGCCGCCGCATTGCCGGTATTGGTCACGACGATCGTGTAGGTCAGCGTGTCGTTCGGGTTGGTAATGGTCTTGTCCACTTTTTTCGTCAGGGTGAAGGTGATGACTGGTGTGATGGATTTTTCCACTTTGGTGACCGTGGTGATTGCCGTAGCAGTTTGGTTAGCAATATTGCAGCTGACGTACGGAATGGCCACCAGGTTCTCTTTCAATTCACTGCATTTACCGGTAGCGGTATTGGTGATGGTAGTCGTGCCGAATGGTAATCCCGCATTGACCGTTACCTTGAATGAGAAGGCCTTGGTCTCGCCCGGGGCGATGCTGGTGTACCATTGGTAAGTATCGCCAGTGACGTTGTCCGGTACTGGGTTGAAGCTGTCGGCGACCAGGGTGGTGTTCGTTGGCAGGGTGTCCTCCACCAGTAGGCCGTACATGCCGGCAGTACCGGTATTTTTGACCGTGATAGTGTAGGTCAGGGTATCGCCCTCATTAGCCGTCGGCATATCGACTGATTTACTGATGGAGATTTCCGGCACTTTCCTGTTGCCGAAACTGCACATCAGCAGGCGAGCTGCCACATTTGTGGAAATGACGGCATCACCGATAAAGTCATTTATCATGGCACATGTATCGCCTATTGAACTGTTCGGCAGGGTGACGGTGTGGCAGGCAGGGGAAGCCGGGAAAGTCTGGGACCAGCCTGGTTGCTGGACTTCGCAGACGTTGTATGTACCGGCAAGCAGATCACTGAAATGGTACATGCCATTAACATCAGTCAATGTGCTGGCCTCATCGCCATTGAGGATGCCGTTGCCGTTCTTATCTATGAAAATCGTCCAACCAGCGAGTTTTTGTTCACATTGCGTCAATACACCGGAATTTGTGATGTTATTGTTGCAATTGTCGAAAATGCCGTCTCCATCCAGGTCGTCCCATTTGAAGCTGTTGAGGTCATAGGTGGGGATTTCCATGTTGCCGAAGTTATACTCCGGGCCGGTAGTTTCATTTACCGAGACGGTCAGGGCTTTCAGGTTCTTGTCAGGAAGCGTCACGGTGTGGCAGGACGGATCATATGGATATGTCTGTTGCCAGCCCTCTTTTAACACCTCACAGATTTTATACGTGCCTGCCGGAAGGTTCTTAAACGAGTACCACCCATAATGAACACCGTCATCTGTTAAGTCGCTCGGTTCATCTGCATCGAATTGGTCGTTGTTATTTTTATCAATGAATATTCTCCAGAGAGCTAGTAAAGATTCCTCAGGAGCTTTGTTACGGTCGCCGTCACTGTCGTTCCACTTGTAGCCGTGGATGTCGAAAGTTTCGTCCTGAAGAGTGCATTTATCTGTGCAGAATTGATATTCACCCACGCCATCTCTTCCGTCACATTCTTCTGATTCTTGGTTTTTCTTCCCGTCGCCACAATAAGCTTTTAATACGTTGAACCCGACGCAGTAGTAGGTATGGCCGAGTGATACGCCGGTTATATAATCGTAGTTATCGTAATTATACACGTCATTATAGCAGTACATTTCAGCGCTGACATTGTCGCTATTGTTAGTATGTCCATTAACGTAGGTAAAGGGGATATAACCATTTTGTTCTACTTCACGCAGACGGATTTCGTTAGTTCCATTCAGATCAGAAATTGTTTCAGTGGCTGAACCGTCCGCCCCGGTTGTATCGCTAAAAGTGTGCCAGGTACCGAGCTTATTTGCATATTCCCATTGGAAACTCCATCTTTCTTCGGGATGACAGTTCGGATGAGATTCAAGGAAAGCCGAAGCAGTAGCACTATTAATTTTCGGAGAAGTAGTCGGGTATGGATAGCTTCCGTCTGTATGGCCAGCTCCCCAGTTGGGTAAATCTGATTCATTGTCGCAGACTATCTTTGAGGCGATAACAGTAACCGGCTCGATTATTTTGCAATCCTTCGCACAAGTTTGAGCTCCGGTTACGCCATCTACTCCATCACATGCTTCAGGGCCATTCTTGACACCATCACCGCAGTATTCAGTCGTTTGGCAGCTCTCGAGCTCACACCTACCACCGCCAACCATATCGCATTCTCTCATGCCCTGGTATCCACCAGTAGTAGTACATACTTCGTCTGTACCGTCACATTGTTCATTGCCATTAATGATACTATCGCCGCACCACTCAGTTGCTTGGCAGTTGTTCCATGCAGTGCATTTATTACCGCCAGTCATGTCGCATGACTTTGTGCCTTGGTATCCATTGGTTGTGCACGAAGTTGAATTCCCGTCACAAATTTCACTGCCATTCACAATTCCATCACCGCATACTGTTGCATGGACTGTAAAATGATCTTCACCGTAGCCAGTCCATGTCCAATTATTACTCTGATTGCAATTATTATCACATCGGCCTATTTGAATGTCCCACTCACCAGATGGTGCATTTGAAGGCAGGGTATAATTACAAAATACTTCTGTTGAATTTGAATAACTACATGTCGTAACAACTGAATTGGATGGGTTCCGAAATCTCAGCCTCATGTTGGCTGCTGAGCTGCGGGTTGCTTTTCCGAATACAGTTTCACCCGGGTAGAAATCATTATCTACCGTTGTGTAGGTATTCTCATTATAGCTTTCAACTGTATAAGTCGGCCCAACAGGAGTCGCTTTTACAATATGTGGAATAACAATTATTCCAGCTGCGATAATCACAGCAAATACTCCCATTACGACGATGGGGAGGGGGTGAGAAGAGAGCTTGTGGATAAGTTTCATATAGTGTTTCCTAGCCTTTATTAGGCTTATTAATTAACTGACGTATATATAAAATTTGTATTAACAGTATAACATAGCAGAAATACCTGTCCAATGTCAAGGGGGTGTACGTGATGACCACATCGTGTGCAACCCCAGGGTGGATTCAGCGAACGCCAAAGGGGTCTGGTACCCAAGCGCTTGGTGCGGCCTGACCGAGTTGTATTCAATCAACCACTCGGTGAGTTTAGGATTGAAGATTTCGGGATCAGGATGGAAGTTGCCTTGACGCAGGAACTCTTCTTTTAAGGTGCGATTGAACCGCTCCAGATTGGCGTTGTCTTTGGGGGTCTTTGGCCTGGACCAATACCGCGCCAGCGAGAGTTGGACGGCGGCTTCATGGAAATGCTTCATAAATTCACTGCCGTTGTCCGTATGAATATTCTCAATCTGCCGGTTTAGGAGGTACCAGAGTCTCTGGAGAAAGTCAGCAGCTGGCGCTGAGGCGTGGCTTTTGTACATCCAGGCATAGGCGAGCCTCGAATGGTGGTCGATAGCTGTTAGAATGTACCGTTTCACGCCGAAGAGGTGGAGTACAATACTGTCGAGGTGCATGAGGAAGCCGGTGGCCGGTTGCTTCACAGCAAGCTCGGTAATGCGTTTCTTCTCGTAGGCTATTTTCGGGTGTTTCTGGGATTTGCGGTGTGGTGGGTAGAGCCGGTACCCTTGGATCACTCGCTGGATATACCAGGAGCTGATGGGTTCGTGGTACGTGGTTTCGTAGAGGATTTTTAGCTTCATCTTGCTCCAGAGCAGGTGCGCGTTACGCAGGGCAATCACCCGGTCATCCCGCACGTGACTGGCCAGGCGCTGCCGTAGCCGGTGGGGCTTCCGTGACCTCGTTTCCAGGCATCTGAGGTTGGACTCGGCAAATACCTTCAGCCACTTCCCGAAGGTGTTACGGTGCAGACCGAAATGGCGACAAACCAAGGCCCCATTTCGTCCAGCTTTCTCATAATAGAAGATGACCCACTCCAGGCGCTGCTTGGCCTCTTTGGACAGACTTAAGGCCTTGGCGATTGCCCGCCATCGAGTGTACCGAGGAAGCAGGGCATGGGTATGGAAAAGCGGTTTGAGGACCATGGTCATAGGGGCGTACCAATTAAAGCTTTTGCTTTAGTGTACTCCCTTTTCCTATACCCTAAACTGCACACGATGTATCTCATCATGTACACTCTTTTATCAACGGGAAGTTAAAATGTCCTATTTTCAGGGAAATAGAAATGTCCTACCTGGGCGTTTGACCGCATAATTGAGTTGGATTAGAATGGAGATAACGACCTTCCCTTTGAGCGGAAGGTGTTTTGTTATGACCCCACCGCCCCTCCACAAAGTTTTTTTAATGGACAGTGTTGGCGTTCTTTCCCCTCCTTGCCAAGGAGGGGAGGGTAACTACCACCCCTCTACATAGTTTGTGCAAAGGCAAACTGCCTAGCCTTTCCCCTCCTCATTAGAGGAGGGGCGGAAAAAGTCAGTATTACTAAAAAAATAAGTCAAGGGAGGTGGGGTATAAGTGTATGACCAAATTTTATAACATCAAATCAATGACTAAGCGGAGGCGTCAGCTTCGACAAGCATCCCCTAGGGCCGAGGCTATCCTGTGGCGTCAATTGATCGGCAAGCAGTTAGCCGGGTATAAGTTTCGTCGCCAGTATAGTGTGGGCGGATATGTAGTGGATTTTTATTGTCCAAAATTGAAATTGGCAATTGAGATTGATGGTCCGTCGCATTTCAGTTCTTATGCTTCGATTGAATATGATCGGCGGCGTCAATTATTTATTGAGTCATGTGGGCTACGGATGGTCAGGTTTACTAACAGAGATGTTTATCAAAATTTATCAGGAGTGATTGAATATCTGATAGAGTATATTAATAATCTGTAACCCAAAAACCCCCACACCTAAAGGTGTGGGGGTTTCTCAGTCCGCCGAGACGTACGGCGGAATTATATGGAAAGTTTTTTACTCAGACTCCTTGTTGAACGTCAGCTTGAGCAGGAATAGCGCGAACAGGAGCAGCATGCTGGCGGCGAAGAAGTAGGCATAGTCCATCACGCTTGCGCCGGTTTCCGGCAGTTCAGCGCCAAGGACCTGAATGTTGCGAACTTCGACCGGGACAGTCGCTGTCACTTTGTCGTTGTTGTCAGCCCAGGCGACTGCAATGTTCTCGTAGTTGCCAGGCAGGACAGTTTTTTCAGAAATGGCGGTGTAAGCCACTTTGATCGAAGCGCCGACAGCCAAATCTCCAAGCGACCAGATTTTTGTAATGCCGCCGACATCAAATGTGAATCCGGCTGGCATCACGTCCTGCAATTGGACGTTGATGGCCGGTGCGTCGCCGACGTTGGTGATGGTGACGTGATACGTCACATGGCCGCCCGGGTTGATGAAGGCTTTGTCAGCAGTTTTAGTGATGGTAAGTTTCGGCAACGCTTCCACGCCCAGGACCTGTCCGATTTTCACTGTCGCTTTGGCAGTGACGTTCGGATGGTTGTCGGCAGAGGCGACGGCCAGGTTGTCGTACGAACCGGCCGCGACATCCTTGCCAATGTTCACTTTATAGGTGACAGTCGTTTGCGCGCCCGCGGCCAGGTTGCCGAGCGTGTAGGTATGGCTCGACCCGCCGAATTCTGCGAAGGTGAATCCAGTCGGCAGGAGGTCGGTCATCTTCACGTTGATCGCAGTGTCGTTGCCGGTATTCTTGATGACGACCGTGTAGGTCACTTGTGAATCAGCGACCGTTTCGGTCGGCGTCACGACCTTGGTAATGACCAGGACCGGAGCGGACTTCACGGTGGTGACTGACTGGGCTTCCCAGAATTTCGGATCAGTTTCCGCGCTGGTGATCTTGGCGACGTTCACGATCTGCGTGCCGTTGGCCAATGGTGAAACAATATTTCCGGAGTAGGTGACAGTTCCTTCAGCATGCGGAATTTGCGTGCCGAGGTTCCAGGTGATAATCCTGGTGCTGGCGTTATACGTTCCGCCATTACTAATAGTAGCCGTATCAATGGTCAGCTCAACCGGTACAGTGTCGGTAATGGTGACGTTGGTGGCCTTGGAGTTGCCGTCTACGGACCATTTGACGGTGTAGTTGACCTTGTCGCCTGGCAATCCAACTGGTTTATCGTTTGTCTTGGCGATGCCCAATACCGGCGCTGATTTAGTCGTGGTGGTCGTGGTGCTGGTATCGCATTTTTCCGTGCCTTGCTGTGCGACAGTAGTCAAAACTTGCGGGAGCGGGATATAGCCGGTGCCGCAGATCTTGCCGGTGTTTTCGATGACCGTGTTGTTATCCAGCGGGGAAGCGGACTTCACGGTGAGATGGACAATGCCCGATTGGTCTGGCGTCACTGTGCCCAGATCCCAGGTGATCATCTTGGTCGCGTTATCATACGTTCCGCCGTTGTCAGCCGAGACGAAAGTGGTGTTCATTGGCAGGAGGTCAGTGATCTTGGCATTGTAGACTGTGGTATTGCCTGTGATAGACCAGTCCAATGTGTAGGTGATTTGTTCGCCGGCGTTAACTGTGGCTTGGCCGGATTTTTCGATTGACACGCCAAATGCATTCATCCGGTTCATGAAATCATTGTGCTGTGAGTCCGTGCCGGAGACGACATTGACTGTGTGCCAGTTCGGGTCGGTCGGGGACAGCTGTACCCAGCCGTATTTCAGCGTTTCATTGACAGCATAGGTACCGAATGTCAGGTTATTAAATTCATAATAACCATTGGCATCGGTCCAGACGCAGTTTTCGCTATCTGTTTCGATAACCCTCGTGCTGAACACTTGCGGTTGCTGTTCGGTCAGGCAGATTTGCCAGCCCTCGAGGCCCTGCTCGCTTTGATCCATCTTGTAGCCGGAAATTTTGCCGTACTTGAAGTTGCCGAAATTATTGTCCGTCAAATGGGTGTTGGAGTTTTGGATAACCAGGTTCGAGATCGTTGACGGCGTGGTGTTGAACCAGGCAGTGTTCGCGGTGTCTTCTGAAACTGTATAAGTGCCGATCGGCAGGTTCTCGAATTCATAATATCCATTTTGGTCTGTAGACACAGTGCCGGATTTCGGGCCGGATAATGTCATTGACCAGTTCTGGATGCCAGGTTCGTCCTGGTCCCAGACAGTGTTGCCGTTCAGGTCGTTCCATTTGTAGCCTGAAATCGTGCCCAGCTGGTAGTTCAGGAAGTCGTATTGATATTCGAATCCCGGTATGACGGTGAATGCGTACCCATCGATGGTCGGGATGACTGGCACCCACGGGAGCAGGGGATTTTCTGACACTTTATAATCACCCATGGACAGGTTTCCGAACAGGTAGTCACCATTGGCGTCCGTGTCCACCGTTTCCTGGAGTACCCAGTTGTTGTCAATCTTTTTATACAAGGAGATCGGCCAACTGGCTACTGACGTGTCGCCCTGGTCAAATGCGCCATCGCCGTTCATGTCCTCGAATTTAGTGCCCCAAATATGTCCAGCTATATCGTCATTGGTGATAGTGCAGGTCTTAGTCTCGCCATTACCGATAGTGCCGCTGCAGTCTTTGCTGAGCGACTTGGCGTATCCGGTATAGGCGTTTTCGTCCGCGCTATAGCTGCCGGCGTCGAGGATTACTTCCGTGCCGCTTTCATTGCCGGCAAATGAGCTTGGGGTTGCGTTGGTAGCGGTGACGTTCATGGTGAAGTCGGAGGCTACCGCGGATCCGTCGTGGTCATTAATGACATGCTTGATCACGATCAGTTTGGCCGCCTGGTCGTCATTGGTGATGGTGCAGGATTTCACGTCGCCGACGCCGAGCGTCACGTTGCCGTTGGCATCGCAGTCACCGGAGATCGCAGCGGTGTACCCATCCTTGTTCGTTTCCGAAACAACGTATGAGTTGGCATCAAAGCCGTTCTGCACGCCAGAAGTTACTGAAGTTGCGCCGACGAAGAGTGGGAAGTCAGCTATTACAGCTTTTCCGCCATTGTTATTGGTGACAATTTTTGTCACTGTCAGCTTCGGCTGAATATCATTGTTCGTGATGGTGCAGATTTTCTGTTCACCCGGTTTAAGAGTGATTGTGCCGTTAGCCGCGCAGTCAGTGCCCCAGACGGATGCCTGGTAACCGTAGAGGTTTGTTTCAGATGCTGTGTATTGAATATTGGCCATGGCTGTATTCCATTGGCCGCTGGTGACCGGATTACCGTTGATGAACAGAGGGAAGTCAGATACTTGTTTGGTTCCGCCATTATCGTTTGTAACGGTTTTGACCAGTTTCAGTTTAGGCGCGATATCATCATTGGTGATGGTGCAGGATTTCACGTCGCCGATATTCAAGATCACGTTACCCTGGGAATCGCAATCACCCGTGATTGTGGCAGCGTAACCCGTTTTATTGGTTTCGCTGATCGTGTAATTACCGACGTTGAAACCGTTCTGTACTCCTGAAGTAACTGATGTAGTAGCGACGAACAGCGGGAAGTCTGCTACGACTGCGTTACCGCCATTGTCATTGACAACAATTTTAGTGACAGTTAATTTCGGCTGGATGTCATTGTTGGTAATAGTGCAGATTTTCTGCTCGCCAGGTTGAAGTGTGATTGTTCCATTTGCCGCACAGTCAGTGCCCCAGACGGATGCCTGGTAGCTAGGCAGGTTTGTTTCAGAAACGGTGTATTGGACATTTGCGTTTACTGTGTTCCAATTTCCGCTCGTCACTTGGGTTGCGCCGATGAATAATGGGAAGTCGGCCACTTGTTTTGTTCCACCATTGTTATTTACAACCGTTTTAACTATTTTTAACTTCGGGGCAATATCGTCATTAGTGATGGTGCAGTACTTTGTTTCGCCATTGGCGATCGTGCCGGAGCAGTTGGCGCCGAGCGTTTTCGCATAACCGGTCATGGCAGACTCATTGGCGCTGTAGGAGCCGGCATTCAGCGTTACTTCCGTACCGCCTTCATTGCCGGCAAAGCTGGCTGGCGAAACCCCGGAGCCTGTTACGTTCATGGTGAAGTTGGAGGCCACTTTTGTGCCGCCGTTGTCATTGATGACATGCTTGGTCACGACTAGTTTTGCCGCTTTGTCATTGTTGGTGATGGTGCATGATTTCACGTCGCCGACGTTCAGTGTGACTGAACCGTTTGCGGCACAGTCGCCGTTGATGGCGGACGTATAGCCGTCGTTGTTGGTTTCAGAAACAGTATAGGTACCGGCATTGAATGAATTTTGTACGTCGGACGTCACAGATGTCGCGCCGACGAATAATGGGAAGTCAGCCACGACTGCTGTACCGCCATTGTCATTGATGACCACCTTGGTCACCGTCAGTTTTGGCTGGATATCGTTATTGGTAACGGTACAAACTTTATCTTCACCGAGAGCAATAGTACCGGAGCAGTCGCCGGAAGTGGAAGAGGCATAGCCAAACACGGCATCTTCCGTGACGCTAAAGTTGCCCGGGTTGACGTTGAAGGTCTGGCCGGATTCCGAGCCGTTGAAATCGTAATTGCCGGCTGTTCCGCTGATGTGCAAATTAAAGTCACCGGCGTTTTTCGTGCCGCCGAAGTTGTTGACGACAAGCTTAATGACTTTAATCGCGGTGGTGCATTCTGTGGCCACGGTTGTTTTCGGCGATTGGAAGGTGGCATCACTGCCGGCTTCTATGCCGTCGGTACTTCCACTATTCCAAACATCCCATGTTTTACACTCAGTATCATTATTGGTTTTCGTTTTTAATTCAATTACGCCTTTTTCACCCGGACCGATTTGGTGAAGGTTGCCGAGTAAAGTATTTGAAGTGCCATTGAAGGACGTTGGGAACACTTCTGGTGCCGGATCGCCCGAAGCCAGGTCTTGGTCATTGGTGACTGAAACGACCTTGGCGCTGTTTGGCACATAAGCATGCCCGGCGCTGATGGTGTCATACAACTTTACGCCAGTACCGGTACAAAACGCATTGCCCTGATTTTCGTAATTTATAGTGTAGGTAAGCGTTTCATTCGGGCCGGCCGTGGTCTTGTCCACTGTTTTTGAGGTGATTAGGTTGCATGATTGCGTTTGGCAGGCATTGTTGCACGCATCGGTGTTGTTGGTATTCCCATCATCACATTGCTCTGAAGTTTGGTTTACAATGCCATCACCGCAATAGGGGACATTTTCTAACGTGCAATTGGCGGTGCAAATTTGATGAGCACCAACACCGTCAGTGCCATCGCACTGTTCGGTCCCATTCTTGACTCCGTCACCGCACCATTGGTCAATGCCGTTGTTAAAGGTACAGCTGATAGTTTCATCAGTGCCCATGGTCAATCCAGAAATGGTTTTAGTGCTTGGGTCTAACGTACCGACTGGTTGCGTGCCTTTGACGCATGAGGCGGTTAAAAATTTGGTATTTTGCTTAAGGTTCGTTTCGGCGACTGAATATGTACCGTTCTGAACGGAAAATTCCAGTGAACCGCTGTGTGGGGTATCTTGGGCAGCCGGATTGCTCAGTGTGCCGTTTACGTCGAAGTTCCAACCCTCGAGTGTGTTGTCATTTGCGGAGACATTGTCCGGAGTCAGGTCGACCTGACCATCACCGTTTGCATCAAATTGTTTTTGGACTAAAATTTTTCCGCCACAGAGTTCATCAGCTAATGCGCTTAACGTGGCTGCCAATGTATTGAAGTCAGCCACGATGACATCGGAATTGACCGTGATCTCACCGGCATTATTTGCGACTGTCGGGCCGGAGATTTGCTGTAGATTGGCAACGTCAAGTTCATTGCCGATTCCGAGAGCGATAATGCGGATTCCGGCGCTCTTGATAGCGTTAGCTCGGGTGACGGCAGCGGCCACAGCGGCCGCTTCACTGCCGGCATTATTATCCGTACCTGCTCCGTTGATGCCGATTGTGTTTGGATTTCCGTCAGAGGCAAAAACCAGGATATCTGGTTTGGCCGGGCGCTGGGCTGGATCGGTCAAAAAAACCTGGTGAGAGCGCCAAAGCCCGTCTTCCCAGTTGGTGTATTGGCCGCCTGGCTGGACGCGCGACTCATTAATTTCATTTTGGAGCGTTGTGTCATTGCTGGTAAAGCCGAGCCGGGTTACAGCGTCAGTGGCAAATTCAGAAACGCTCATCAAGGTTGGCGTGCCTGGCAGGAACGCGGTGACGAACCCGTTGAATGCGGTCTGCATCTGTCCGTACTCAGTGCCGTCTATGCTGCCTGACCCGTCGAACATCAAGGCGACATCAAGTCCGCACGCCTGGCCGAGGACTGGGTTGGTTTCAATAGTATCTTCTTCAACTGTGATAGCGTCGTTAAGCGAGAAAACGTCGCTCTGTAAAACGGCGCCGCAGGAATTATCGTTATGCGCCCGCAGGTCTAGATCGTAGACACCGACAGTAGACGGCGCGGTAAAGGAAAAATCGTCAGAATTCGTTCCGGCGTTTCCGAAATTCGCATCGTTCTTGCACACCCAAGACCCGCCGTTCAAGCGGTAGCTTGTTGAGCTCCAGTCGTTATGAGTATTTTGTACCCCATTGGTAGTCGTAACGGTGAGGGCGACGGTGATAGGAGCAGATGGATTAACCGTCGTGGTCGGAGCGCCGTTGACGGTGGCGCTATCGATATGAGGAATGACAGAGTAGTATACCTTGACTCGAACATAATCGACACCGATGGTTCCCGAGCTGAATTGATTGTGAATTCTGACGGCGAAATTCGCGTCGGAGAGCTCACTGGTGGTCCAATCCGTTCTGCCCCATAAATCTGTAGAACTACCTACAGTTTCAACATCGCAGTTTGTATCAAAGTTGTCCGAGTTTTTATTTGACTCCCAGCTACTGCCGTCGTTGTCTGTTAAATAAATATCAAAGTCTTTGTCAGTACCTGTGTTTGCACAACCCTGTAACTCAACCGCAATTCCGGTAACTACGGTGTCCGTGGGCAGTGAAATGCCGAATCCGCCGTACCGATGGTCAGCCGTGTCATTAAAAATTGCATTTGACCCATCGTCGACATATGCATATGTTGGATTAGTGACAGTTGCTGACAGGACTGCATTTGTTGTTGGTACCAACCAGCTCGTCTCTGCCGCACTCGCGATTTTAGGCGCCACAAATACGCCAATCATCGACATGTTGGCGATCAGGGCAACCGAGGAAATGACGTTGATGGTTTTCCACAACGTCTGTTTCCAATTCTTTTTAATCATTTTTTCCATAATATTGAGTTAGTTGGTTACGTATATATGTTAATTAAGTTGTAGCTAAGGTTTATATCCTTCCGGTTGCCTTCCGGAAAGGTTTGTTGTTGAATGGATGGTTGTTAGTGACGTGGTTACCCCTAGTGATTGAGTGTCAGTGGGACGAGATCCTTCGGTCAACGAATAGCGGGTGGCGTAGTACTGGCGCGGTTACCCCGCTATCAGCCGCCCTTTCGGTTTCGCTCAAGGTCGTCTTCAGCGGGGTTGTTTACTTAGCCAAATTTACATCGTCGATTTTTTCATTTATTGAAGTCACTTCGACTCATAAATTTTGCTAAGTAAACAAAAAACCAACACCAAGTTATAAAAAATTACAGACAATACAAGCGATTGTGCGAATTAAGGCGTGAGTTTGAACTCTGATTTTTTGTTTTCTTACCTAACCTTGGCACGTGCCAAGGCATTTATAACCTTGTGTTGGTTTTCTCGTCCCCCCTCGATAACTCCCCGAAAATTGTATAATGTGCGGTCCCCCCTGGAAAAATGAGCCAAATTGGTTTGTTTTGATGTTTCTATATCTTACACTATATTTTTAAACTGTCAAGGGGGCATGAGTACACCAAAAAGGCCACTTTTAGTCAAAGGGGGTATTATTGTGGATAAGTGTGTTTTTTGACCGACCTCCGCTTCCGGTTAGATGCAATCAAGCCCTCTGATCCGGGAGGCCATCAGTTCGGGGTATTGGGAGGGGATGGCCAGTTATCCACAGCCAAGGTATGTGATACATATCCTGAAAATCAAAAAGGCAGCCCGGATACCGTATATAGCCCCGGGGCGTTTTGGGACTGATTTATAGCTCGGTCCAAGAGTCCGGCAGGGGGGTAATAGTGTCGTCGCTGCCCGTCGGTACAGTAAAGGATGCCAAGTTCGGATCATAAGTAACCGTGCTGCCTTCTTCCAATGTCAGGTAATATCCCGTGGAACCGTTCAAATGGCTGCCGTTGTATATCCGAACCATGCCATTTTTTGCATAGTAGATGACTGCCTGGGAATTATTTGCGGCATTGATGGCCGGACTGGCCGGGTTCAGTGAATTGTTCACGGACAGTAGCAGCAGAAAACTTTTTGGATCACCGGAGCCTGATATCGTTGCGTTATTGTTGATATCGATTTTTCCGTCTGATATGATCACTGACGATGCGGGTCCTAAGTTCGGGTCAAGTGAAATGTGTATTCCGGGATTGTTGAAAATAATATTTCCCGTCACCCAGACCGGGCCGCTGACTACCAAATGGGCGTTGCCGCTTAAAGTGAGATTTCCGGAAATTTTTTTCGGCCCGAGCGTGACCGTTCCGGAAATATTTTGGTCACCGCTCAACACTCCGCCTGCTGCGGCGTTATTTTTCCAATCGGCGATGGCCGCATCGGATATCGGGAACGGTTTCGGGTCGGGGTCAGATGAGCCGGGAAATTTTGTCCCATTCACTGTCGTATCCGGAGAGATGGTTTGATAATGCGCATTATTAACGATGACAGATTTGTCAATTGTATTTGCATATAAATCTCCCGTCACTTCAACCTGCCTGACGAACGTATTGCCGTAACCGAGATGTGTTTTGAATTTAAAGTCACCGTTCAAGGATTCCCAGATCCCAGTCGAATAGTCGGATGATTTTTTTGCTACGCCGTCCGCATAGCCGGCGGGGTTTGTGTTGAAATCCCAGACTAGATATTTCGACGCGTCGAATGTCGGGGAGTCGAGCACGATCCAATATACCGTTCCGGCCGACAAGACCGGCCCTATATCAAAGGAAGCATTAAACCACTGTGAAGTTGTCGGAAAATCATTTTTTTTGATTTCTTTTGAAACAATGACGTCGTTACTTGGTGAGCCGCTCCCGTTATCTCGAATTATCCTCAGGCTGACGTCACCTGGCAAAGTGCCATTGCGTTTCAAATACATACTGATCGTCTTGAGGGGGGAATCAATTGACGTGACAAAGCTTTGGCTGACATCAGTTGTATCCGCAGCACTGGCTACGACCAGGTTAATATCCTCAGCCTCCTGGCCCGGCCCGGCCGTTTCAACTGACCCGTGGGCGACCCAGGCGTTTCCGTCGACTGTCGCCTGGATGGCGGCTCCGGTCCCGCCAAATATGCTTCCGTTTGTATACACGTCGCCAATTACTTTACTGTTATTGAGTAATTCAATACCCCCTTCGCCCGACTGCAATGCATATTCGAATCCGCCCGAATACGTCATGGTGTTGGCCGCGATCCGGAGCGTACGGACTTTTCCCGTCTGGTCCTCGGCGCGTGAAACTATGAACCGCTGGTACGGGTCCGCGGGATTGGCACTGACCGTCACATCAACGTCTATACCTTCGAGGGTGACCGAAAACGGTTCCGGTACCGGGTGAGTGATGAGCCGGTAAAGCGCTTCATTCACCCCAGCTTCTGCGGCGTAGAAAGTCTTTTCCGTATCTATCCCAGCGCTGGCGCTCCGGAAAACATTTATCGACGTGAAACTGACTGTCGTGATCACAGCCAGCGCAAAACCGGCGATGATCATCAGCGAGATGACGGCAATGGCTCCGTGTTGGTTATTTGGGGATTTTTTCATGAGGTTAATAGATGGATTGTCTGGCTAAGACGGCGGTATGCAAGCTGAATGTGCTTGTCGGATCATTAGACTGTTCAAGTGTCAATTCGATTTTCACCAAGTCTGCTGTTTGTGAAAACTGCATTTTTGTAACTTTAACCTTATCGTTCGTGAGCACGTAATCGTTCGTTCCGTTGTTGTATACCACGGCATTGTCAAGCAATCGGAAGGTGATATCAGGTGCCGCTGATTTGTTAAGCGCCAGTTGCCCATCGACAACATCAAATAATGAGTTTGCCGGGTCAATGCCCTCGGCTTGCCTGATGTTTTGGGTCAGACGGTTCCCGACGACCCGGGCATTTTCTTGCAGCTCTTGCTTCATTTCCGCTCGCGCGGAATTTTTCGTGACATTCACGACAAAAGTTGTGAACACTATTACGCTGATGGTCACGATGCTCAAATACACTAACAGTTCTATGAGGGTATAGCCATTTTGGTTTTTTATCTTTTTTTCCATATTATAAATTCTTCCATCTGGTCAGGATGGTACTAAGTGTCACGTTTTTAGGCTGGCCGTTTTGAGACCACGCAACTGTGACCGTGACCTCTTTAGAATTAAAATTATCAGGGTTTCCAGATGGTACTATAACTCCAGATGCGTCCCTTTGCAGATCTTTAATATTGATTGTCCGGGTAAATGTTACTTGTCCGGCAGTTAGTGTTTCTGTGCCCGATACGAGGTTGTTTGCGCTATCAATTTTATAAGGGTTGTGGTTGAATACTTTCCAGCAATTAGGAGTGCCGCAGCTGAAATACATATTCGCTTGCTGAGTAAGCGTCTCAATGCTTTCCCTGGCAAATCCAAGTGCCTGGTCTTTGGCATTACCCGTCTGGCCCAGCCGGTTATTGGCTGCTAGGGCAGTGCCGATGCTGGCCACGATCAAAACGACCATGCCCAAACTGATCAGGACTTCAATCACGCTGAAACCATGTTGGAACTTTTTCATAAAATATTAGTACGTGGTGGTGATCAAACCTGATTCGTCGACCGTGATGGTATTCTGCTTGCCGCCGGAAAAACCAATAACAATTGTTTGAGGAGTAGTATTGCCGGTCAATCGATTGAAAACAACTGATGCGCCAGCCCCCTGTAATATTGAAACGCCATTGGCTATGGTATAGGCCGTAGTGCGAAAAGCCGGAGTACAGTCTTTTTCACAAATTATGTATTGGTCATTTGAAAAATAAATGCCATGGCTCGAACCGTTTTGAGAGGTGATGGCCTGGGTTTGCGCCTGGCGGAGGTTGCTGACAATTTCTTTTGTATAGTTTTTTAGGCTGACATTCTTCTGCATCATGGCGAATGCCGGCAGGGCGACCGCCGTGACTATGGAAATCATGCCGATCACCACTAATAATTCGATTAGGGTGAAAGCCCGCCGATCCGAGGAAATAAAATGTTTAGATAGTTTGAGCATAGTCCCAGATAGGGGTTAAGATCCCGATGGCCATCATGGCCACGGCTAGCCCGATGACGATCAGTAGCACTGGTTCGATGACCGAGGCTAAATTGCCCGTTGCGGTCAATACAGCCTTTTCATAAAAGACCGCTAACCGCGTCAGCATGTGGTCGAATTTTCCGGTTTTCTCCCCGACGAAAACCATTTGTGCCGTAATCGGCGGGTATAATTTCGGGTAGCCCTTCAATGTTTCCGAAAACGCGATTCCTTTCTGCACAAACTTGATGCTTTCCTTGATCGACAAGGCATAGTGGCTGTTATTGGTAATTTCAGATGTCAGTGCGAGTGCCTGATCGATCTGCATGCCGCTTTTCAATAAGGCGCTTAATGAGCGGTTGATCCTGGCCAGGTTGAATTCCATGACAATCAAATTGATCCGCGGCAGGGACAGGACAAACGAATCCCAGTGCCATTTGCCTTTTGGCGTGCTTTTCCATTTTCTGAACAGATACCACAGTACAGCCAGTATCGGGATGCAGAATAATCCGTAGTGGATGAAAAAATTACTCAAGCCAATAATAACTTTTGTTAAAAATGGAAGTTCAACATTATACTGGGTCAATACGCTGGTAATCTTCGGGACTACGAACGTGATCATGAAAATAAAGATGACCAGCAGGGCGGCCAGGATAACCGCGGGATAGACCATGGCCGAACGCGCCTTGGTGACGAGTTCGTAGTCGTTTTCCTGCTGTTCCAGCGAATATGAGAGGACCTCGTCCATTTTGCCGCTTTTTTCCCCGACCTTAATCAGGCTGACAAAAAATTTCGAAAAAAACTGCGGGTGCTGAGCCAGGGTATAATGGAACGTCTGCCCCCGTTGCAGATTTTTATGGATATCCTCCAATATTTCCCTGAATTTCTGGTTAGGGGTCTGGTCGCTGGTAATTTTTATGGCCTGGTCGAGTGGAATGCCGGATTCAAGAATTGTGAATAGATGGCGGGTAAAAAATATCATGTCGACACGGCCGATCTTTTGGAAAATTGTATTTAAAAAAACTGAATGCTTCAATTTTTCCGCCTTTAGGTTCACGACCATGAATCCCTCTTTGTCCAGCTGAGCCCGGGCGGTTTTTTCGTTTTTCGCCTCAATGACGCCTTTGGTAAAGGCGTCTTTCTTGTCTAGTGCCGTGTATTTGAAAATTGTCATGTTATTCTTTTGTTACCCGTAATACTTCTTCAAACGTCGTTTGTCCCTGGAACACTTTGACCAAACCGTCTTCAATCATCGTGGTGACCCCTGCCTGCACGGCTGTTTTTTTAAGGCCTCTATTTGGGTTGGGTGAATTCCCTCGGCTTCCAGCCGATAACTTCCAGTGCGTAGCAGACGTGGTAAAATGAAGGCATGACCAATGAATACCGCAAATCCTCTCATACGCTCTTTAGCATCCAGCTCC
>JAZDEZ010000016.1:0-53146 GCA_043808365.1 Patescibacteria group bacterium | reverse complement strand
GGAGCTGGATGCTAAAGAGCGTATGAGAGGATTTGCGGTATTCATTGGTCATGCCTTCATTTTACCACGTCTGCTACGCACTGGAAGTTATCGGCTGGAAGCCGAGGGAATTCACCCAACCCAAATAGAGGCCTTAAAAATTGAGTATTTTTTATGGATACAGCATCGCATGGCGCCTGGGGGGCGCTCGTGGTTAGAAAAGCAGGATTGGTCGGATGGGCGGTGCTGACGGGCGCCCTGCCGGATATTATCCCGGCGTTGTATGAATTAGTCCGGCATCCAAGGAAATATATCCGTGGCCTGGTCAGCAAAAGCCTCGGGGACAACCCGAGTGACGCCTATCTCCATATATACCATTGGGCGCATAGCTTATTGCCTATTTCATTCGTCACGATTATCGTGTCTATCTTTACCCCGACCGGGTGGATGTTGGCCGCCCCGTATTATCTGCATATTTTTTTGGATATATTCACTCACCGGGGCAGATGGGCGACGCGGATTTTTTATCCGGTATCGGATTTCCATTTTGAAGGGTTTGATTGGTGGCGGTATAATTGGATTTCGATCGCGAATTGGGCGACGATCGCGGTCGTGGGCGTTTTCATATTTACTATTGCCTAACCCATGGCGTATAAGTTCAAATTACAGCAATTCGAAGGGCCGCTGGATTTATTATTGCAATTGATCGAGCAGGAGGAGATGGACATCAACCAGATTGCCCTGGCGCACGTGACTGACCAGTACCTGCGGTACCTGAATGAGACAAAAGGCATCTTGCCGGAGGAGCTGGCGGATTTCCTCGTGGTCGCGGCAAAACTCCTGCTGATCAAGTCAAAATCATTATTACCTGGATTGCCGGTCGATGATGACGAGGGGACCGACCTGGAGCGCCAGTTGAAGATGTACAAGGAATTCTTCGATGCCTCCAAGGTCCTGCATAAGATGATATTGAAAAAGCATTTTTCATACACACGGGAAAAGATGGTGGTGAAGTTTGACAAAGTTTTCAATCCCCCAAAAAATCTTACGACAGAAAAATTACACGAACTATTCTCCGATATCCTGGCCAGCCTGGAGGTCTGGGTCAGCATGGAGCATGATGTCATCGTTAAAACCATTTCCATCCGGGAACGGATCAGTAATATCCAGGAGATGATCAGTACAAAAGCGACGTTACGGTTCAATGAGCTGATGAAAACGGCCAAGAACAAGACAGAGGTCATTATCACCTTTTTAGCCATCCTCGAGCTGGTGAAACAGCGCTGGGTCGCCGTGGTCCAGGAAAAAGTATTTGATGATATTGTCGTGAAAAAGATTGAGGGCGCAGAGGGAGAAGTTGTAAAAGATACAATCTAGCCAGTGTTTATGTTTGAAATAGTCTAAACAGAAATGACCAATTCCTAATTTCTAATTACTAATTAAGCTCCAATGATTTTAATGACCAATTAGACATTCAGGGATTAGAAATTTATTAGTAATTTCCGTCGGAGGCGGATCAGCCTCTGGCCGAAGAAATTCGTCATTAGAAATTTTGTTTCGATCGTATGGAAATCACTTAATGTTTATTAAACACTACCATGACTACCAAACAACTCATCGAATCACTTCTCTTCATTTCCGGCCGGCCGATGTCAGAATCGAAATTGTCGGAAATTGTTAATAAAGACGCGAAAGAAGTGCGGACTGCGGCAGAGGAATTAATGACTGAATGGAATATTCCGGCTCGCGGCGTCCATATCATTAAAACCGGAACTTCCTACCAAATGGCCACTAATCCAGCGCTGGCTTATCTAGTCAAGGATTTCGTGAAAGCCGAGCAAAGCGGGGAGCTTTCACGCCCGTCCCTGGAAACATTGACCATCGTCGCGTATCGAGGGCCGATTACCAAAGCCGAACTGGAACAGATCCGAGGGGTGAACTGCAGCTTGATTTTAAGGAATCTGCTGATCAAAGGACTTGTCGAAGCCCATGAGGACCAGGCCAAGATGGCAGCCGTTTATACGATTACCTTTGATCTGCTGAAATTCCTCGGCGTCAATCGGGTCGAGGCATTGCCAGATTACCAAAAACTTAATGCTGACGAGAATTTGAGGAAATTGCTGGAACAGAAAATTGAGCAGTCCAATGACGAACCCGCACCGCCTGCCGCAGAAAAAACTGAAGAGAAATAAAAATATTTATGCCTGTATTTTTATTGGCTGTGATTTTACATATTTTTGGATTGGCGTATCAGGGGCCGGTGGCCATCCAGCCAGAGTGCGTCCAGCTGGCCGTTGCCGATTCTTTGCTTAGCCTGGGGCGGGTGACTGCGGCTGATTTTGTCGGCCCAATCGCAACATCGCCGTTGGCTAGGCCGTCGGTACCATTGACAGCCGATGCGGGGATTGTTCTCGACGTCGGCAGCGGGCTCGCACTATGGAAGAAAAATATTGATGAACCGCATCCGCTCGCCAGCCTGACTAAGCTGATGACCGCGCTGGTTTTTTTGGATACGCAGCCGGAGTGGGAGCGCGAGGTGGCGTTTGAAAAAATCGACATTGATACGACAGCCGGCAATACGCTTATCGTCAGGCCCGGCGAACAGGCAAAAGTGCGCGACCTGTTCATGGCCAGCCTGGTCTCTTCCGCGAACAACGCGACTAAAGCATTAGCGAGGTCAACCGGACTGCCTGAGACGGATTTTATCCGGCGCATGAATGACAAGGCGAAATTCCTTAATTTATGGATGACTACATTTGCTGACGTGACCGGCCTAGATGCGGGAAATGTTTCCACAGTCCGGGATTACAGCCGGCTGGCACAGGTCGCGTTTAACCAGCCGCGCATCAAGGAAGCTTTAACCACAAAAGAGTATTCATTTACGACAACCGGCATTAAAGCCTCTCACCGGCTTTTTAACACTGACCAGCTTTTATCCGACGCAACAGTGTCTGTCAAGGCGGCCAAGACAGGGTTCATCGATGAGTCCGGATACAATTTCGTATCATTGGCTGATGCGAACGGGCGTGACATAATACTTGTTCTTTTTGGCAGCGCATCCAGCGAGGCGCGATTTTCGGAGGCGCGATCCTTGTTACAATGGGCGCAGATGTATTGGCGCTGGTACATTTAGACTTAAAATCAAATATCAGAGATATAAAATCAAGAATTCATTAAATTATTTTTTTATTATTTGATTTTATATCTAATAGGTTTGCTGGTAAAAACTGGAGGAAAATGGTAAACTTTTTGATATCTGACTATGCCTAAGAAGCCTTACATTATCGCCAATTGGAAAATGAACCTCGAAGGCCGCTCCGTGGAGCGTTTTTTTGGCCATTTCCAGCCGACCGCCGGCCAGCTGGAGTCGGCGCAAATAGTCATCTGCCCGTCGTTTGTTTTTATTGATAAAGTAAAGCGGCTCATCGGTGGCCGTCCTATCGCCGTTGGCGGCCAGGATATTTCCCTCCACATTCGCGGCGCGTTTACGGGTGAAGTGAGCGCCGAACAGTTGCAGACTGCCGGGGCCTCGCAGGTCATCATCGGGCATTCGGAACGGCGGTATTATTTTCATGAAACAGATGAGATGATCAACCAAAAAGTCCGACTCGCCCTCCAATTCGGACTGTCTCCGATACTGTGTATCGGTGAAAATGCGCAGGAGAAGGAAGACGGCCTGACTAAGAAGGTTGTCGAACGCCAGCTGCATCAATGCCTCGCGGAAGTACGCAGCCATGAGATCCGGCGCATCCTGATTGCTTATGAGCCGGTGTGGGCGATCAGCACCAGCCCGGATAATCCCGGCGGCGTGGCGGACACTCCGGAATCAGCGCAGGTGGTGCACCGGTATGTCCGTACGGTCATCCGTGATCTCTATGATGAACATACGGCAGTTACGCAGGTGATCGTTTATGGCGGCTCGGTCAGTCCGGACAACGTGAACGGTTTTACCAGGATGGATGATATCGATGGAATTTTGGTTGGCGGCGCCAGCAAGGATGCGGCCAGCTTTCAAAAAATATTAAACCAAGTCGTTAATACGTAATCGTATGCTCGTACACCTCCAGGAACTTTTGAAAGATGCCCGGGCCAAGGGCTATGCCCTCGGGGCATTCAATATTGAGAATTTGGAAACAACACTCGGGGTGGTCCGGGCCGCTGCCCGCCAGCGGTCGCCGGTCATTTTGCAGGTATCAGAAACCAGCATTGAATACGGCGGGCTGAAGGCTATCACTTCGATTGTCCAGAATGTGGTCGCGGCCGAATCCGGCAACGTCCCGGTCGCATTGCACCTGGACCATGGCCGAAGTTTCCGGTCGGTTGCCGAATGCGTCCGTGCCGGTTTTTCTTCGATCATGATGGATGCGTCCGAAATGCCATTGATTGAAAATATAATTTTGACCAAGCAGTCGGTGGATTTCGCCCATCGCCGCAACGTCCTGGCCCAGGGCGAGCTGGGCGTGGTCAAAGGCTTGGAAGAAGTCGATCCTGAAGAGCGAGTCAAACTCATGACCAAGCCAGAAGAAGCTCTGGAATTCGTCACGAAAACTGTGGTTGATACCCTGGCAGTCGCGGTCGGGAACGTGCATGGCATTATTAAAATGAGGAAGGGGATGCCTGGCCTGGACCTGGAACGGCTGCAAAAAATCCACAGTTTGATTCCACATACCCCGCTGGTGCTTCATGGCGCGTCCGGTTTGGCCGCGGACCAGATCCAGCAGGGCGTGAAGCTCGGCATCACGATCATAAACATTGATACGGAAATGCGCATTGCTTTTACCAAAACATTGCGTGAAACGCTTGATAATGATCCCTCCATATTTGATCCGCGCGAACTCCTGTCCCCGTCGATTGTGGCCATCCAGGAGATTGTTGAGAAAAAAGTCAAAATGTTCGGCAGTGCCGGCATTGTCAAGAAATCACATATTATTTAATGAGTAATTTATACATGTATGCCGATCAGACTTGCCATTAACGGATTCGGCCCTGGATAACACCTTGTTTACGCTCGGCGCAACTGGGAACGAATTATTAAACAATTTAAATGTATATCTATGCCAATTAAATTAGCGATCAATGGTTTTGGCCCCGTATGACTCCTCCCCCGGACTTGCCTGCCCCGTTTTGCGGAGCGAAATTGTGGATACGGGGTCGGAGTAACGGGGCGTGTGCGTTTATGAATGATTTATTAGACTTATATAGACGAAAACTATGACAACAAAATTAGCCATTAACGGATTCGGCCGGATCGGCCGGGCCGCATTCAAAATCGCCCTGACCAAGCCTGACGTCGAGGTGGCGGCGATCAATGATTTGACGGACACGGCCACGCTGGCGCATCTGCTGCAGTACGACACCGTGTACGGCAAATACGAAAAGCTGGTGAAATCAAACGGCAAATCATTGGTGATCGACGGGAAAGAGTATCCTGTCCTGGCGGAGAAGGAGCCGAATAAATTGCCCTGGAAGGATTTAAAGATTGACGTGGTGATAGAGTCGACCGGCCGGTTCGTCAAACAGGAACAGGCGGCGTCGCACCTGGCCGCCGGCGCGCAGCGCGTGGTGATTTCCGCGCCAGCCAAAGGCGGCGGTGTCGATACGTTCGTCCTCGGCGTCAATGACGCGAAACTTAAGGGCCAAAAAATAATTTCTAACGCATCCTGTACCACTAACTGCATCGCTCCGGTCATTGAAATAGTGAATCGCTCATTTGGGATCAAAAAAGCGATGATGACCACGATCCATTCATATACGGCCGACCAGAATTTGGTGGATGGGCCGCATAAAGATCTCCGCCGGGCCCGCGCAGCCGCGGCGAATATCGTCCCCACCTCAACAGGCGCGGCGATTGCGACGGGAGAAACGGTGCCAGAGGTCAAAGGTAAGTTTGACGGCATATCAATCCGCGTCCCGACACCCATTGTCTCTCTCTCTGATATCACGATGGTGGTTGGCAAGCCGGTGACAATTGATGCAGTAAATGCGGCGTTCAAAGCGGCAAAAGATGAGCCAAGGTATCAGGGTGTCCTGGATGTGACGGAAGAGGAGCTAGTATCATCTGATTTTATCGGCAATTCCCATGCTTCCATCGTTGATTTATCGCTGACCAATGTTGTTGACGGGGATTTGCTGAAAGTCGTCGCCTGGTATGACAATGAATGGGGATATTCAAATACCCTGGTCCGCATTTGCCAGTCAATCGGTAAAAAGATATAATAGATACGGTGATTTTTTAGCTATCCAGGCTTGGATAGCGTGTAGAAAGGGGGTGAAATCATGATAAAACACAAATATATCCCGATTGCATTTGCCATTTTTGGCCTGATGTGTGGCGTCTTCGGTTTTTTCAATGAAGTGCGCGATACGATCGTTCTTATCTCATCGACATTCTATCTCCAGATGGCCATGGTTTCCTTCCTAGCGGCAATTTTTTTCGAGAATTATCGGAAGAACTAAACATAAACCGCCAACCCCGGCTTTACTTGCAGGGCAGCATTCGACCGACATGTTGGTCGAAGAATGCCTGTCATGCACGGCATATATTGGGAGTTGGCTGTTTGTTTCTTGATTTTTTTCCCCTGGCTCGTATACAATAGGAGGGATGTTATGTGGTCCCATCGTCTAGTTGGTTAGGACACGTCCCTCTCATGGATGAAACTGGGGTTCGAATCCCCATGGGACTATTTCATCGGTTCCCCCGCCACAAAAAAATATTGTAAATCAAGGTAGGGCGGGGTCCGCCTCTGGCGGAGAATCCCACACGCGCTATTTACGGCCTGCGGCGGGCAGGTCATCCAAGAAACTCGGGTTCTCCGCCCACCGATATTAATTCAAATGAGGGCGGACCCCGCTTAATAGCGGGGGAATCCGGTAGGCGCTATAAATAATTATGTTCATACTTCTACGTTGGTTATTAAACGCCTTGGCGCTGATGGCGGTGGCCTATCTCGTGCCGGGGTTCCATGCCAGCAGTTTTTACACGGCCTTAATTGTGGCTTTGGTTCTGGGCATTTTGAATGCGATCATTAAGCCAGTGATCGTCATCCTTACATTACCGATCAACATCCTGACCCTTGGCTTGTTCACGTTCGTCATCAACGCTGGATTGATTCTGTTGGTGTCAACGGTCGTTAAGGGATTCACCGTCGATGGTTTTATCACTGCGCTGATCGGTGGCGTTATCCTCTGGGTTTTTTCCTGGTTCACGAGCGCCATTACGAAAAAGTAAAAAATTATCCCGGATTTTATAGTAACTGACTTTAGCTTGACGCTGCAGGGCTTTTTGTCGTAGGATGAGATAATAAATTAAAGGAGATAAAATTGAACATTCACAATAAAGGAGAGTGAAATGAAAGGCGTAAAAATTGCCGGAATCGGGATTGCCCTGCCCAGAAGAGTTTTAACTAACGAAGACCTCGCCAGAATTTTGCTGGAGCGACGGGATAATCTGCTAAAAAGCGGCGTCAAGATGACACCTGAACAGATGGCTGAGTATGAAACGAGTGACGAATGGATACTTTCGCGCGTCGGAGTTCGGGAGCGCCGCATCGCGGAAGACCATGAATGCACCAGTGATTATGCAGCCAGAGCGGCGGCTGAAGCATGGACCGATGCTTATGGCGATGGTTTGGAAATTCCAGATTTCCTGTATATGGCCACAGTCAGTCCGGATTATTTCACCACCCCGCCGACTAATGTGGCGGCGCACCGCAAGCTGGCAATTCCGGTTTTTTCAAAACTTTCCGGGAAACCTATCATGCGGAATTTTAAAGGGAGAGATATTACCCAGGCCTGCACCAGCTTTTTGGTGGCGCTGGATGACGCTGATTCCCTGATCAGGAGTGGTAAAGCGGAGCGCGGCTGGGTAGTTGGTGCGGATCTGATGTTCCGGGTCATTAGCCGGAACCGCCGCTCGCCATTTGTCATTCTCGGTGATGCCGGAGGATCTTTTGCCGTAGAGGCGACTGTAGAGGAGAAATCTTGGTTCGGTCCGCGGGCCTTTTTTTCCGGTGTTGATGGAGGTCCAGGCGGTGAATTCGAGCGAATGATTATCAATCGGGCCGGTGGTTCCGCCGTCCCCATTAAACCAGAACATCTTGATCCGTTAGTCGATGCGCATCTCATGATGATGGATGGCCGGGCAGTTTATGAAAATATCGTGCCGAGGGTGGCAAATGAAATCATGCCCGGAGCGCTGGTAAATGCTGGCTTGAGCTGGTTTGACATCGAGGTGTTGATTTTACATCAAGCTAACCTGCGCATGACGGAGGCAATCATCAAGCGCATCGTCAAGGCCAATGAAGGCCTGGCCGTAGCTATGGTTTCCCGTGACTATACGGCTCTGGAACTAATAGTTAAAGAGTGGATTTTACCCAGAGGAATGAAAGACCAGACCGAAGCTAAGCATATAATCATTTGCTACAATAACATCGAACGCTTCGGCAATCCTACCTCGGCCAGCATCCCGCTGTCAGTTTATGAAGCTTGTGAACTTGGTATAATAGTCCCGAGCAAGAGGGTGATGTTGGCGGCTTACGGCGGTGGTTTTTCCTGGTGCAGCGTCATTATAGAATGGGGCGGACGGGACTTACCCCAATTTCAGAAAAAATAAACATTGTTCATGTTTCATGTCATCGCTGCCTTCTTTCACGAGGGCAGCTTTTTATTACCAGTAAAAACCATCCGCCTGCCCTCGACTTGGCTTGGGACGAAAGTGGCGGGTAGTATATTGCCGTGACGGCGTGATTCAGTATATACTTATTCCATATAACATTAACGGCTAATAGTATGGTCACAACCTGGTACACGCTCGTGGTCGGCATCATTCTCAGTCTCAACGGGATAATTTTCCTAATTTTCCCGATGGATACTTTCAATTTCCCGAATTGGTATTTGGGCGTCCTGCTCATTATAGGCGTTGTGGGAATTATCCTCGGGTTGGTCGGCATTCGGAAACAGTCCCAGCCTAAGGAAAAAGACAATTTGGAAATACCCAGGCAAACACAATAGTAAGGTTTAAAAAAAGCGGGAGGTAGTTTCGGGTTGACTATTTCCATTTTTTTTGTTATAATAGGAGCTGAACTTACTATGTTCTTCAAAAATAAAAATAACAAAAACATCCCTACATCGCATCGCGTCGCGTGGATCATCTGTGCCGGCGTTTTTTTGGCATTGGCCGTCGGCACTGTCTTGTGGAGCTATGTACCCCAGCCGACCCTGAATGTCCAGCTGCGGGATAATCGCGTGCCACTCGATGCGGCGATTCAGATTGATTTCAGCGTGCCAATATCGAGGGAAATTTCAGTAACTATGGCACCAGAAACTTTTGGCGAGGTGGCGTATTCACGGTTTGTTACGCAAAATCATTTAGCCAGGACCATAACATTCCAGCCGGAAGTGACCTGGCTGCCGGATACGACATACCAGATAAAAATCAGCGGCATCCGCAGCGCGTGGCCGACTTACCGCCAGCCGCGGGCCGCCATGTTCAGTTTTACCACTGCCGCCATTCCATCCTTAGTGTCCGTATCGCCGAAAGCTTCCGACGAATTATCGCCTGACTCCAGCTGGGTTTTTGCTTATGATGCCCCCCGCCAGCCGGGGGTAGAATTTTCTTATGAGTTTTCCCCTGCCATAAAATTCGTTATCCAGACCGGCGCCGATGGTAAAACGACAGCGTTGAAACCGACCGAACAGCTGGCCCAGGGGACTTCTTACGCGCTATCCGTATACCAAAAGACCATACGGTATAATTTTAATACCCAAGACATCGCCTACCAGAGCGAACCGCAGTTGGTGAAGAAAGAGACTTGGACGGTCAAAGAAGCGCCGGGCGTGGAAAAAGTGGCGCCGGCCGGGACAGCCGTGGGTTTGCAGGAACCGATTGACATCGCGTTTACCCAGCCGATGGATTTTGTTTCATTCAAGGAAAACATCAGCATCAGTCCGTCAGCATCAGGTACATGGACCGCGATCAGCGCCGCTAACTTTGTTTTCAAGCCAAGCCAGTACGCGCTGGATACGAATTACCACCTGACCGTGGCCAAGGGCACAAAAAATACGTCGGGAGGATTCCTGACGGAAGATGCGACCTATGAGTTTACGACTTTGGGGCCGGTTGATGTCAGTCAGACGATTCCGGTGGACAAGAGCGCCGGTATCGGGGTGGACAGTACGGTCCGGATCGCCTTCGACCAGCCGGTGGACCGCAATTCCGCCCAAGCGCACTTCTCCATATCACCGGCCGTGGCCGGCGATTTTTCCTGGGATGGCAATACAATGCTGTTCAAGCCAACCTCTCCATTGGCATTTAATTTTTCCTATAGTGTTTTAATTTCAAAAGATGTCAGTGGCACGTCTGCTGGATTCGAGATGGAAAAGGATTATTCATTCAGTTTTTCAACGGAGCAGTCAATTACAAAATTGACTGTAGCTTTCGACCGGCAGGACCATAAGTTAAGCTGTGAATTCGCCTCACTGTCCATGGCCTTGAAATATAAGGGGGCCAATATCGGCGAAGCGCCGTTAATCAACATTGTCGGCTTTGACCCGACGCTGAAAAGCAATGGCGTCTGGGGCAACCCGAACGTGGCTTTTGTCGGCGACATTGACGGCCATCAGCCGTCTACCGGTTACGGCGTATATTGGGATCCGATCGCCATTGCGGCGAAAGCATACCGTATGGCTCGGGCTTTTTCCGGGTGGAAGGTAGCTGACCTGACCGCAGAGATTAAAAAAGGCAACCCAGTTGTAGTGTGGGGAACGGCGGGATCCGGAAAACGGATTGATTGGAAAACGCCCCAAGGCGGCAATGTTGTCGCAGTCAGCGGCGAGCACGCGCGCGTGGCCATCGGCTTTATCGGACCGGCGGAAAATCCGACCAAGATTATCACCATGGATCCGTTATACGGTGAAAAATATTTCACTCGCTCCAGTTTTGAGTGGAATTGGGGCCTGCTGGGGAACAGCGGAGTGGTGGTGGAGTAACTCAACTTAGAACTTTGGACTTGGAACCAGGAACTCTGGATTCAGAACTATGAACGTAGAACTGGGAACCTTGAACATGGGACTCAAGACTTTGAACGCAGAACGGGGAACCATGAACAATGAGCAAGAACCCGTGTGATGCGACCACTATGATATGACCAACAATTGCTACGTCGCGCGTGACATGGGCGCAACTGCCAGCAACCAATAATTCGGTATTCATAAAATAGATTATTGTTATAATCCGCGCTATACTATGTCCATATGGCAAACAACATATTGACAGCTGACAAGGCCAGCCTCAAGGACGCCAATCTGGGTGACTTTAAAGCGGGTAAATACGCCTGGGCGGATTTTACCGGTCCGACAGCAGCCGAGCTGGCTATTTTACGGCAGGTATCCGGTATTAGCGAGAATGAACTAACTGAACTGATGCGCCCATCGCAACGGGCAATGCTTTATCGCATCGGGAAGTTTATTATTGTCATTTTTACCTCGATCGTGGCGAAAGGCGATATTTTCGAAACTCAGCCGCTGGTCATGCTGATACCCGAATTGCGAAAATCCATCATCACATTACATCGCGAACCTTGCACGGCGGTGTCCAAGGTGGCTGCGTATGGGCCGGAGCCATTAAAAAAACTTCTGCATGCCGGTGTCACGGAATTGCTGACATCATTGTGTACCGAAGCGACCGACGAATTTTTCGGTGCGGCAGACGCGCTCAGCGACAAGATCGAGAATGTAGAAAAACGGATGTTTGACTACAAGCACAGCAACGCGGTCATGCGCGAGACGCTGGCTGTGAAAAAAAGCTTGATTTACGCGCATAAAGGCCTGGTGGCGAACCGGGAAGTGACGTTTACGGTCCAAAAAGAATTCGGCAGTCACTTGGGCGTCGCGGCCATGGACCAGCTGCGCGATATATCCATGGACACCACCCAGTTGTCGGAAATGGTTACTACGTACCGGGATATCCTGACGTCCGCCATTGAAATCCATCTCACCGCAATTTCGAACAATCTGAATGTCATCATGAAAAAGGTGACTTCCTGGGGCGCGTTGATCCTGGTGCCCAGCCTGATCGCCGGCATCTTTGGCATGAATTTCCAGCACATCCCCTCGCTGGATTCTCCGGCGGGTTTTTACCTATCATTAGCCGTCATGGTCGTGTCAGTGAGCGTGATGGTGATTTATTTCAAGAGAAGGGACTGGTTATAAATCATGGGCAGACAGGCGCCGGTTTGCATATCCGGAGCTGGTTTTTATACAGGGGAACATTGACGCGGTGACGCCATGGGGGTATACTTCTACGCTAACAATATGAAGACAAAAGCATTACTATTCAATATCTTCCTCATACTCCTGATCGTAGCCGGACTCGGTTATCTCGGCCGGCATCGGATCGAGACAATCTGGCATGACTGGATTACCGAACCGGCGCCGGCCGCGTTGACGTATGAGCAGATCATCAACAAGCGCATTACCCAAAATGCGAATTTAGTGGTGAACCAAAATACCAACCAGGAACCGGTTGCCGCTATCCCGGATGAATTCAACCTGGCCGTGCCATTCACCACCCAGGCGCCGCTCGTCAATTGGGACGAACAGCACGAGGAATCATGCGAAGAGGCGGCTGCTTTGATCGTGCATTATTATTGGCAGAAAAAAACTTTTACGCCGACCATCGCCAATAAGGAACTGCAGACGATTGTTGATTATGAAAACGCGAACTTGGGTTTTTACAAGGATACGACCGCGGAGCAGACGGCTGAATTCATCCGCGGCCTCTGGGGGTATAAGAAGGTGGCAGTGAAATACGATTTTACGCTTGACGACATCAAGAAGGAAATCGCCCAAGGACGCCCGGTCATTGTCCCGACAGCCGGTCGGATGCTGGGAAACCCGAATTTTAAATCACCCGGGCCGCTGTACCACATGATCGTCATCCGCGGCTGGACTAAAGACATGATCATTACCAATGACCCCGGCACCCGGAAAGGCGAAGGCTACCAATATACCCCTGAAGTAATCATGAACGCCATCCATGACTGGAACAGCGGTGACGTGGATAACGGCCAAAAGGCCATGATCGTGGTCTGGCCGAATGATTGATATAGGTATTTTTGCAAATCGGCAAGCTTGCAAGATAGAATGTTAGCAGGGGATGATTGAATAATCTAGCTCAGGATTTGAACTGCGAACTTGGAACTCTGGACTTGGAACCAGGAACAGAATGAGTTGAAAATTGGGCATTTGGCTGGTATACTGGAAGGGTAGTAAACCTGTTTTGCTTTAGGCTTTTCGACACCCCATGAAAAAAATCATTTTTTTTGTTATTTCAGCCGTAATCGGCGCCGCTCTGTTCGTCGGAGTGATGCTGAAAGTCGGTCTGCCGAATATTTGGCAGACGATTATCGATTTTTCGTTCGCCAAATGGTTCGTGATTCTGATCCTGTACGCGCTGTCGTTTTTCATCTCCCAATACCGCTGGTGCATGATTCTGCGGAGCCAGGGCCACCCGGTCAGGCTGGGGCAGATATTCCCGGCTAAGATCGTCGGTTTCTCGGTTGACTATATTACACCCTCGCCGAACGTCGGCGGTGAGGCGATCAGGGCCATGGTCCTGAAAAAAGACGCCCAGGTGCCGTTTTCCGAAGGCCTGGCCTCGGTCATCATCGATAAGGTGATGGATTTCAGCTACGCCCTGCCTTTTCTGCTGTTTTCCATTTTTTACATCCTGATTAAATTCAGCCTGTCATGGAAACTTATCGCCGGACTGCTGTTTATCAGTTTGCTTTTCGTCTTTCTGATCGTTTATTTTTATTATCGGACCCTGCGGTCGCGGGATTTTTTCGGCAGTATTATCAGGTTTTTCCGTCTGCATCGGCTGTCGTTTATCGCCAAGGTCATGGACAAGATCGGCGAATTTGAGCTGGTCGTCATCCGTTTTTTCCAGCATGATCGCAAAACGCTGTATAAAGCGCTTGGTTTGTCGGTGCTTGGCGGCTTATTAACCTTATCGGCGATGTGGATGATCATGATTTTTCTGGGACTGCCGGCCACGTTACTGGACG
Organism: Patescibacteria group bacterium; assembly: GCA_043808365.1. Classification (GTDB taxonomy): domain Bacteria; phylum Patescibacteriota; class Patescibacteriia; order UBA10025; family JAHIVO01; genus JBAYGJ01. Next base: position 39,104 of record JAZDEZ010000016.1, on the reverse strand, counting down.
TCATACTCGTTTCCACCCTGACCATCATAACCTTTCTCCTGCCAATCCCCGGATCGCTGGGGAGCACGGAAACGGGCGAGGCGCTCATTTTTTCCATGATCGGCTATTCCCCGGAGAGCGGGGTGGCGTTTTCGTTGATTTTCCGGTCCGTTGATTTCCTCAAAGTGGTGATTGGGCTGTTATTTTTGTCTCATTTCGGGATTAAAATTGGGGCAATGCTTTTCAGTAAGCCGTCGTCAGCCGCCACTAACGGAGAGGCGTCTCCCAAAGAACCGACGATAGTTTCCTGACAGACTACGTGCGCACGACTTGGCGGAACATATGACCAGCGCGGCTATCGGCACGAGGTACGGCGGACTGGTAAAAAAAATTAATATGGCCTATTATTGGAGATAGAAGGGGTGTTTATGGAAGAACAAAAAAAATCAGAGGAGCCAATTCAAACTGGCGGCATGAACCATGACCCGCGCGTGTCGCGTAAGCTTATGATGGTTAAGCTTCAATTTTGGCTTGGTTTAGTCGGCATTATCGCCGTCGGACTCGGTATAGCGGTTTATTTTATTTTTTTAAAAAATCCTTCCAGCGCTCAGGTCATAGCTATAGGCGCAGATGACCCGCGCTGCCAAACCTGGACAGCCGGTGCCTGCGAAGACGGCAGTGGCGGCGGTTTTTACTTTGACCCGCAGTCAGATAGATGCCTAGCATTTTCCGGCGGCCCGGCATGCTCCCAGCCGCCGTTCGTTTCACAGGCAGACTGCGCCGCGGTGTGCATCCGGGGTGAAAAGGAAAATGCCCAGGCGGTAGACGCGAACGCCGCCATTGTCCGTAATCCGTTCAATCTGGATTGCACCCTGGCTTCCGGTGCGTTCAAACTCGGCGATGACACCGGAGCAAAACCGGATTCGGATGGCCAGCCTGTAGGTTTGGGCCGTTGCCATATCGCCAGTGCCGACGCTAATCAGCTTCACATACTTTTATTGTGGCAGGTGTTTGTCGACGGCCAGGTCTGGTATACCACTGACATGCGTTTTCCCGATCCGGTTACCTCCAGTTTTGCCAAAGAAGTGGCCATCGCTTCCGGATATGATGCCGGCGTTTTTTCCTATGACCAGAAGTTCACTAGGGCCGGGGAGTATAAAGTGGTGTTCTCGGTATTCGATTGCGCCGATGTGGAGAAAAAGCTGAAAGGGTCCTGTTCAAACACTGATGAAACAAAAAACATCGACATTATTGCCAAAGTGGCGCCTTTGCAAAGCATTGAGAAATCATTTACTGTGCAGTAAACGATGGCCATCCAGCCAAAAAATCCTCACGACGACCTGACGGTCATGAAACAGCGCGTGTTCATGTGGACCGTAGTGTTCGTATTGATGGTGATCGGTTCCGCGGTGCTGGTGTATTTCGTGTTCATCAAAGATGGCGGGTTGTATAAGAAGTCCATTAATGCCAATATTTCGACAAATACTGCGGTTAACCGCGGCCAACCATCTAATCAGGACGTATGCAGTAAGATCGTCTTGTACGAAGCCTGTGATAGCAGGAGCGACTGCCTGCCGGTGGACAAATGCGGCTGTACGACTGAGGATGAGCGCGAGCGCCGGTGCGGCCAGACTCCCACGGGCGTGTGCAATTGCATCCAGGGCGGGTTTGACCGTTGTGAAAAGCTCATTTGTAACACAAAATAATTTTCCATGATCAGGATCGGCTGGAAAAAATATGAACAGGACGCAAGAAAATTGGCACGGCGTATTCCCGTCAAGCCGAATATTATCGTCGCCATCAGCCGGGGAGGTTTGGTGGTCGGCTGTTTGTTGTCGCATATATTAAATAAGCCATTGGCTGTTGTAGCCGTGCAAAGTTATAAAGGGAAAAAGCGCGGCAAATGTAGCATGGGTTCATTTTCCTCAGCCATTCCGCTTGCCGGCACGATTCTGCTGGTCGATGACCTGGTTGATTCAGGAAAATCCATGGCAGAGGTGAAAAAGTGCCTCTTGCGCCTGCCAAAGGTAAAAAGAGTACTGTCGGCAGTTTTGTACGGAAAATTGACTAGTGCATTCAATCCGGATTATTACGTAAAAATGATGACCGGTTGGGTGCAATTCCCGTATGAGAAATAATCATTAATTTATATTTTAATGAAAAAAGTCTTGATCGGTGTCGGCATCGTGATAGTCGTGGCCGCAGTAGTAATTCTCGCCCTTCGGGTTTTCATTCCGGAGGACACCTGGATATGCGACAACGGGCAGTGGGTGAAACACGGCAATCCGAGCGCTGACAAGCCGACCGCCGGATGTTCTTCATCGGCAACTAACACCGGGACTGATAAATCAAAGGATAAAGCGCAAAAGTCCGGTGAAGTTTTGGCGCAAGTTGCCGCAACGAACAAATTCGGATGGCTGGGAGCCGGCGAAGACGGGACTGACATGGATTTCATCAGGAATGCCGGCGGCGGATGGATGCGGCCTCATCCTGGCCCGGCGGTGTGGGACATGGTCCAGGCGTCGTCGTCGGCGCAATACGATTTCACTAAAATGGACGAGTTGGTTTCCTTGACGGGATCGTACGGCCTGAACCTTTTAATCACTCTGTGGCCGTTTGCCGAGTGGGACCAGCTAGGAAGGGCTGACGCGGCCAGTTGCGCGGTTTCATCCAATGATGAATTTCTGCCTTCAAATGATAAGAAAGGGCGTCCGTCGTATTTACCCCTGCATCGCTGTAACCCATACGACTGGAAAGAATACCAAGGATGGATATCGGCTGTAGTTGAGCGGTATGACGGAGACGGCCTGGGTGACATGACTGGTTTGCTGTACCCGATCAAATATTGGGAAGTTATGAATGAACCGGATCTGATTGATATGGGAGATGGCCGTTTAGATTTTTACAAGCAGGACGCGGCTGCGTATGGCGAACTACTGGTTAGGACATATACTGCAGTCAAAGCGGCTGATAGTACTGCCAATGTATTGATCGCCGGCGCGGCCGGTGGCGGTGAGACTTTTTTAGGGTTTTATTCATCGGTGTTCGCGGGCGTGCCTGCGTCTAAGTCCTCATTCGACATCGGCAACGTGCACTGCATTTCCAACGATAGGAATACTCCGGACTTCAACGTCGCTGACTACAAAGCCATGCTGACATCAGCTGGCATTACCGATAAATCGATCTGGGTGACAGAGGCGGAGCAAATGGACGGTAAAACCTTCGACCAAAACGTGTCCCGGATCCAGACATCCGTGGCCAATGCCCTGGCGGCCGGTGCGAAAAAAATATTTTTCACCCGGTATGATTTCGGCGACACGCGTACGGACATGAGCCAAAAATACATCCCCACAGAGGAGGATATGGAACGGAGTCGACAGGCGTATAAGGATGTCATTACCGCAACACCCTAGCAGGGGATAACTTTAAACGCATTCAATGATTAGCACTCTTGACCTGAGAGTGCTAATTGATTTATAATGGATAATGTATGAAATTGGAACAGAGAAAAAGCGCTTTACTTAGCGCCATAATCAAGGAACACGTGCAAACCGCGGACTCCGTGGGATCCAAGGCTATTGTGGATAAGTACCAATTCAAGGTGTCCCCAGCCACCATCCGCAACGAAATGGTTGACCTGGAAAAGGAAGGTTTCATTTACCAGCCCCATACCTCGGCCGGACGCATCCCCACAGAGAAGGGTTGGAAATTCTATATAGACAATTACATGCAGGATATCAGCCTGACACCGCAGCAACAGGGCGTACTGGACAAGGCATTGCAGGCGCACGGCCTGACCTATGAAGGCGCGGTGAAAAACGTGGCCAAGAACCTGGCGGACTTGTCCCGCGACGCGGTGTTTGTCGGCTTTTCAGAGGATAATTTTTATTACACCGGACTGTCCCAGCTGTTCAAACATCCGGAATTCGAAAAGGTTGATTTAGTCAGGCACATTTCCGAGGTAGTGGACCACCTGGATGAAGTCATTAACAAGTTGTTTGACGAAGATTTCCAAGGCACGCAGATACTGGTCGGCAAGGACAACCCATTCGGCATAGAATGCAGTACCATCATCAGCCGGTATAAGAACGCTGGCGGAGAAGGACTGTTCGGCATCCTCGGGCCGATGCGCATGGATTATGAGAATAACATCGCGCTAGTGAAATACGTCAACAATATTATCAGTAAAAAAACAGGGATCGCGTAATATGAATGATGACGGCAAGATGGCAAGTCAGTCAGATGGCAAGTCAGCCAGTCCGCCAGCCAGCCCAGTGGGGCCGGACAAGTCAGTCAGTCCGCCGCTGAGTGAGCTGGAGCTGTTAAAGAAAAAGGCGGATGAATACCTGAACGGCTGGAAGCGGGCTAAGGCGGACTATATCAACCTGAAAAAAGACCATGAGAAGGAAGCGCAACAAATGGTGCAGTATGCCAACGCCGCCCTGATCCTGGAGATGCTCCCGATTTATGACAACTTCAAGCTGGCCTGGCAGCACATCCCCGAGGAGCACCGGAAGAACGATGAGTGGCTGAAAGGCGTCGAGCACATCAAAAATCAATTCAAGGGTTTATTGAAGACCATGAACATCGAGGAAATCCCGACTGTCGGCGAGCCATTCAACCCGGAATTCCATGAAGCAGTCGCCAAGGAAAAGGCCGAAGGGAAAGAGAGCGGTACCGTCATCGCTGAAATAAAAGGCGGTTATAAGCTGTATGACAAAGTGCTGGAGCACGCGAAAGTGAAAGTAGCGGAGTAAGTAAGAGAGAAGTGGGTATTGGAGGTGGGATGCATGTCGAGATGTGTGAAGTGTGATGTGTGATTTTACCCCCCACATCCCACAACTAGCTTCCCGACTCGCATCACACTTCCGAAACTCACATCCTAAAGCGCACAAAATACTTAACAAAGGTCATATAAATAGTAATAATTAATTTAAGAGTAAATAACATATGTCAATCATCAGATGGCGGCCGATGTGGGACCCGTTTGACTCGGACAAGTTCATGGAGGACATGCCGAGTATGACGTCCCAAATGGCCAATTTCACTCCGGCCGTGGACGTTTACCAGGATAAGGACAATGTCATTGTCGAAACGCCGCTCGCGGGCGTAGACCCCAATAAAGTCAGCGTCTCGGTGGAGAACGACGTCCTGAAGATCGAGGGCAAATCAGAGCACCAGTCCGAAGTGGACGAGCAGAACTACTACCGGAAAGAGGTCCGCTACGGCAGCTTCTACCGCGCCGTCGCCCTGCCGACCCACGTGAAGTCGGACAAAGCCAATGCCTCATTCGAGAACGGATTGCTGAAAGTCGTCATCCCGAAAGCGGAAGAGGTGAAGCCGAAGACCATCAAGGTCGCGGTGAAAAAAGGCAAGAAATAAATCGACACTTCGGTCCCGGATAACGGGACTCAGTGTCGACCCTGAGCTACGCCGAAGGGTCGAGGTTGGTCAGGCTCTGTACTGACCAGCCGAAGTGAGTGAATAAGCAAGGTAATTGGATAAATTACCAATAACCAATTACCAATTTCCAATTAAATCCCAATGACAAAAGGACCAATTGGAAATTTGGGAATTAGGCATTCATTGGATATTGGATATTAGTCAATTGGATATTTATTCTCTCACTTCGTCCTAATCAACCCAACAAATTTATACTTATATGAACGCTATTCCAAGTTTCCCGGGAAAATTCGGCAAACCAGAGCGCATCAAGATCGAGGCCAAATGCCCGGTCTGCGGCAGCCTGTACGATTTCGGCAAGCTGGAAGTGATCCAGGAGGAGGAAGGCGCCTCGCTCATGTACATCAAATGCTCCGTGTGCCAGTCGGCGGCGCTGTCCATCATCGCCCTTGGTTCGTTTGGAGTTAAAGTAGCAAGTACGCTTACTGATTTGGAGCAGGAAGAAGTGATGCGGTTCCAGGACGCGCCGAAAGTGAACAGCGAAGAAGTGCTGGACCTGCATGAAGCGATGGATAAAAAGGATAATTTTCTAAAAAGTATCGAATAGCAGCACATCTTTGTCACCCTGAACTTGATTCAGGGTCTCGGTCAAACAGAGATTCCGGGTCCCTCCAGAGGCGGGCAGGCAAATCCGTAATGATTTAATGACCAATTGGGCATTCAAGAATTAGACATTGATTAGAAATTTCCGCCGGAGGCGGATCAGCCTCTGGCCGAAGGAATTCGTCATTAGAAATTTATAGTATTAACTATTATTTAATCGCATAAGAAAGGAATATCACGTATGAGCAAGATATTAGGCATAGATTTAGGTACCACCAACTCCTGCATGTCCATTATCGAAGGCGGGGAGCCGAAGGTGCTGGAAAACAAGGAAGGCAACCGGACCACGCCGTCCGTGGTGGCCATCTCCAAGACGGGCGAACGCCTAGTCGGGCAGATCGCCAAGCGCCAGTCAGTCACCAATCCGGCCAACACCATTTATTCGGTGAAACGGCTGATCGGCCGGCACTGGGACGACCAGGAAGTCCAGCGCGACCATGACACCATGCCGTACAAGATCGTACAGGCCGGTACGGGCGTTAAAGTGACCATGTCCGGCAAGGATTATTCGCCGCAAGAGGTGTCAGCCATGATATTACAAAAAATGAAGGCTGATGCCGAATCCCGCCTTGGGGAAAAGATCGAAGAGGCCGTAATTACTGTGCCTGCATATTTTGACGATTCACAGCGCCAGGCCACCAAAGATGCCGGTGAAATAGCAGGTCTCAAAGTCCGCCGTATCATCAATGAACCGACCGCAGCTGCGTTAGCGTATGGTTTTGAAAAGAAAAAGGACCAGCAAATTGCCGTTTATGATTTAGGTGGCGGTACGTTTGATATTTCGATATTAGATGTGGCTTCTGATACTGTTGAAGTGAAATCTACCAACGGCGATACGCACCTGGGCGGAGACGATTTTGACAAGCGCATCATTGACTGGTTAGTGGATGAATTCAAGAAAGACCAGGGCATCGACCTGTCCAAAGACGTCATGGCATTACAGCGGCTGAAAGAGTCCGGTGAGAAAGCTAAGATAGAACTGTCCACGGCCATGGAGACGGAAATCAACCTGCCGTTCATCACTACGGATTCATCGGGCCCAAAACACATGAACCTGAAACTGACCCGCGCCAAGCTGGAAGATTTAGTCGGCGACCTGATTGAAAAGACAATCGAACCGGTTAAAAAGGCGATGGCTGATGCCAATGTAAAAACCTCTGACATCGACGAAGTCGTCATGGTCGGCGGCATGACCCGCATGCCGAAAGTCCTTGAAACAGTTGAGAAATTCTTCGGCAAGAAACCGAACATCTCCGTCAATCCTGACGAAGTGGTGGCTATCGGCGCAGGCGTGCAGGGCGGCGTACTCCAGGGTGAAGTGAAGGACGTGTTACTGCTCGACGTGACCCCTTTGACATTAGGCATTGAAACACTAGGCAGTGTTTCCACTCCATTGATCGAACGCAACACCACCATCCCGACTTCCAAATCGCAGGTGTTCTCAACAGCGGCAGATAATCAGACCTCGGTTGAAATTCATGTATTACAAGGTGAGCGGCCAATGGCAGGCGACAACAAGACGCTTGGGCGGTTCATCCTGTCCGGCATCCCGCCGTCACCGCGCGGCGTACCTCAGGTTGAGGTTACGTTTGACATTGATGCCAATGGCATCCTCAATGTGAAAGCCAAAGAGAAAGCCACGGGCAAGGAGCAGTCCATCACCATTACCGCCTCATCCGGATTGTCCAAGGACGAAGTGGAGAAAATGAAACAGGACGCCTCGAAGCACGCTGACGAGGACAAGAAAAAGAAGGAGCTGATCGACATCCGCAACCAAGCAGAAACTTTGTCTTACACTGCCGAAAAAGCCATCAAGGACGCGGGCGACAAGCTGGATGCCAAGGTGAAGAAAGAGGTTGAGGAAAAGATCGAAGCCGTGAAAAAGGTGAAAGACGGCGATGATTCAGCGGCCATCAAAAAGGCGACTGAGGAACTGTCCACTACCATCCAGAAGATCGGATCAGATATGTATAAGGACCAAAAGCCGCCTGAAGGTCAGCCGGGCGCAAAGCCGGACGACAAGAAAGAAGCGCCCAAAGACGATAAAGGACCTGTTGATGCAAAGTACGAAGAAGTTAAGAAATAGTATGCCTAACCGCGAACCACTTAGGGTGGGTGTTGCTGCAGGCGTATTGATTGAAAAAGACGGTAAGTACCTCTTGATCCAGGAGAAGAAAAAAGTAGCCTATGGCTTATGGAACTTGCCGGCCGGGAAGGTTGAGGGAAATGATACCTTTGCCGATACGGCAGTTCGTGAGGCAAAAGAAGAAACGGGATTGGATGTGGAAATTATCCGCAAGATCGGGGTTTTCCACAATGATGGCGAGGGCGCAGTCAAGCACGCTTTTTCCGCGAAAGTGATAGGCGATACATTACATGTAAAAAAAGATGAAGTGCTGGACGTAAAGTGGTTTACCTATGACGAGATCATGAAGATGAAAGATAAACTTCGCGACCCATGGGTACTTGATTCAATTTCAGCACTTAAGAATATGTAAGATGATTATCTCAGCTACAGTTAATATAACATTTAAATAAACAACATTGAGCGGGTTTCTAGTCTAGAACCCGCTCTTTAGCACAATGTTTCAATCGATATGATTTTGTATGATTATAAAAGAATATTGGTGTGATAATGATGTTTTCGAAACATTTAGAAAAGTAGATAAACTGAATATACTTTATTCGTTGCAAACTAACGGAGAATCAATATTAATTACAACATCTCAGATCAAGGATCAATTTTATTCAAATTCAAAAATTATATCGAATAGTAACGAAGAATTAAATAGAACTATTACAAATCCAGTTAAGTATGAATATTCTGTTGGTATCGCGGAGCTTGGGCATTTATTTGAGGATCCAGATGAATCATTAATTTTCGCTGCTGGTAGTACCCATGGCGTAATACTCTCAAATGATAAAAAGTTAAGAAATCGTGCAAATCGTAAAAATATTGAAACACACGGGACGCAATGGGTTTTAAAAAAACTTGTTGAACGAAAAATAATTGATCCCGAAACTGCCTATAATATTGCCAAGCAAATGGAATTATTGGGTGAAAGGGTAGGTGAAGTTAATCGAGATTATTACACTCAAATTTTATAAATATAATAATTATTTTTAAAAATTGTATGAATGGACCATCGAATGAGCAGCAGATCAATATCAAAATGGATGACGCAACCATGAAAGGCGTCTATGCAAACGCCATGGGCGTATCGCATACAAAGGAGGAGTTTACCGTTGATTTCATGAATGTCTACCCGTTTCAAAAAGCCGGTATCGTCACCAGCCGAGTCATTACCAGCCCGGGCCACATGAAGCGCATTTATCTAGCGCTCCAGGACAACCTCAAGAAGTACGAGGACAAGTTTGGTATGATCGAAGCGGCTCAGGCCCCATCGTCCGATGGGATTGGATTTAAAGTATCATAATTAATTCTAAGAAATTCTATGCTAAAAGTTAATTTTGTTCATACTGCTGAGCATGCGCATATATCCAATGATGGTAAAGTTTCGGTCATTAATATATTTGACATAATGTATTCTGACGGAGTCCCAACACTAAGTAGATTTTTTTACCTAGTCATTAACGCAACAGGTGAAATAGGCCATCATAAAGTATACTTAAGATTAATTGATCCTGAAGGTAATTATTTAGGTCAGGGGTCTGTTTGGGAATCTGATATTACGGAAGGTAAGAAAAACATCGGTCATATTTTGAAGCTGGGGATGATAGCCTTACCAAAATTTGGAGCTTATTTTTTAGAAATTGAAGATAGCGGTCGAAAAGAAAAGATTGATATTTTTAAGCTCGAAAGACATGTCAACGGAAAAAAAGAATAAGACTAAAGAAGTAGAGGTTACACGAGCTACAACCCAATATGATGGGGGGGTTACTCTAAGTAATAAAGAATATCAGGATTTAAAAATTGAAAATCATCACTTGAAAGACCAGGTTAGCGATTTAGAGAAATGGAAATGGTGGTTTATGGGAATTATTGCTGCAATAATAATAATGGCTCTATCATTAGTAATTTCAGGAACAATAAAAATTTCTATCTAAAAAAGGTGCATTATAATAATTTCAAACAACTCATTCAGAATATCGTCCAGCGGGGGTTGATTTAGTCATTGAGTGTTAGGTTTTACCCCTCGACTTCGCTCGGGGTCTTCGAGAATTTAGATATGAGGTTGGAAAATATATATAGGTAAAAAAAATTTGCTTGGGCGCGAGATTATGTTACGCATCCAAAGCAGGTCATGTATTTAAGAAATCCTGTTGTTTACCGGCTGAATTACTTCGCAGAGAAGCTTTCCAGCACGCATTAATAATAAATTATTTTTTTAATAAAGTCAAGAAGTATATTATGAACAACCACCTTTTCAAACAACTCGTCAGTAACATCGTCCAACGTGCGATGGAATTGAAAAACAGCCACACCAAAGAGTGGAAAGCGGTGGTGAATTATTCCTGCATTTTTACACATTCGGATGAGGAGTACCAGCTGATGGACAAGGAAGTAGCGACTCTCGGCTCGGTTGCCAAAGAGGCAAAGATGGGGAATGTGTTCCTGTTGCACGAGGCGATAGAGACTGCGGCCGGGCCATTGAGGATCGTTAAGGTGCGGAAACCCGATCCCAAACGGCCCGAGCAAGGGGATGCGGATTTTACCTTGGCGGATTATCCGGCGTTCAAGGCGGCCCACCTGAAAGAGCCGGGATTCAAACTGATCACTCGGCCGGACATGGAGATGATTGAATTAAAAGATACTAAATTTGACGTGCTGGCGTATTTCTCGCATCCGACGCTGGGGGAGGTGATAGGGGTGGATTTGGTGTAACACTTCAATTGTCATTGCGAGGAGAGGAGCGACGAAGCAATCTGGCCCAACGGGCCATCCCGAGGCTTACCGAGGGATCCTATAGCCATTAACAAAGAGACCTTTCGACTGCGCTCAGGGTGGTGCTACGCATCAGATCGTCACGCCCTCCGGGCTCTCAATGACAAGATAGAGGTGCCTGCCAATGGGCGGGTGAACGGATTAAAAGGGATATTAATAATATATAATCTTAAAAATTAGAGAAAAAGGTATGCTGGGTGGAATTTCGGGAAATTGTTAGACAAGCACAACGGCTGAAATGTTTACATACCACCAAGAAAGAAGCGCTGGGAAATAAAATAATCCCCTAGGCGTTACGCACCAGGGGATCATAGTGAAAAGAGTTCATTTTATATTGTGAGTTCTACCTGAGCAATCTGTTTGTAGTTTCCAGGGATGGCGGTCCCATCTTTGACATTGAATTCAATGCCAAATGTCCTCTTGACACATCCGCCGCCATACTGAATTATTTCAACATCTTCAGGTTTGATTTCCGGAAAATCATTCAGTGCTACTTTGAAAAGAAACTGAAAGTAATCCAGAGTGTGCCAATATGAGCGTGTCCTTAAAATAATTCGCGGTCCGCTGCCGGTTGGGCAGAACTCCTCGATAAGATGTACCCTAGATTGGTTTTTTATGAACTCATTAATAATGCTTGAGCGATCGGTTCCCATAATAAGCCTCTTTTGTTTATATGTTTAATTTTACGATTTAAAAGTATATACAATTTTTTTATATTTGTCAAGCCCCCGAATGATTTTATAGGAAAATAGTTGACAGCCCGTTTGGGTATTTAAAAATAAAAAATCGGCTGTCTGGGAGCGATAACGCTAACCATGCAGCCGATTGAATGAAGAAAATGTTAAGAGGTCAGGCAGTTTCTGGGTCTGGGCAAAAAAGAAACTACCCAACACTGATGGAATAGTAGCGCAAATTCTTTTAAATGTCAAATAAACAAGGTAATAATGAATCCCCGGTCAGCCGGGATATTGACCTGGATGAAGAACGTGAAGGTAAAGTGCGAACCAACGATCATCTAGGCCATGCCGAGACGCTGGGAGTGACGTTGGTGTAGTGCACTTTACATTGTCATTGCGAGGAGAGAATCGACGAAGCAATCTCGAGATCGCCACGCCATCGCTCCGCTCCGGCTCGCGATGACAATAAAGAATTAAAACTATGGTTGAACAAATGAAAAAACCTAACATGTTCAAGCGGTGGATTGTCAGCCTGATGATCGGCCTGGGCAACGGGATGGGCATGCTGGGCAAGGACCCTAAAAAGCAGGATGGCAATTCTATCCCAGCCAGTGATGACATTGGACCTGACCGGGACCGCGAGGAAAAAGAGCGTCATGTCGACGTCATCTAGGCCTTGCGGAGAAGCTAAAAAGAGAGTAAAATATACCACTAACAGCCGCCAATCAATAATACAACCATATGATTAAAAAACACGGGAAGAAGATCAGTGAACAGGAGCTCCGCGACCGGGTGATGAACGCCGGCACCAGCTGGCACCACCATTGCCTGTCGCCGGAATGCTACGTGAACGACACGGGAGAGGAAATCATCCTGCTGGAAGAGCGGGACGACATGTATTACTGCCCGAGCACCAAGGAATTGCGCGAGGAGCTGGAGAAGCATGCTTATCAGCTGACCAATCCGCGCAAGGGCAAGCGGAAGCCGATCAAGCATGAGGCGCTGGACCTGGCGAAGCAGTACTCAAAGAAGGGGACGCGCTGGCATTTCCATATCGCCACGCCGAACTGTTTCCTCGCTATGTCAGAACATTATACGCTCATTGTCGAAAATGACGCCAGCCGCGCCAAGCATGAGTGGCCGTTTGATGAGAAGCCGGTGGAGCTGGTACGGGCCATTGACGACTATTATCTGAAGCGGAAGAAATAAAAAACCGGTACCACAGGGGGTGCCGGTATAGACTTGAAAAGTGTGAAAATGATCGAATGTCATGAGGAAGCGAGCCAGTTCGTAGTTTCGATATAATCTTTAGTTCTGAGACGCACGGTGAATGCATCACTCGATTTGGCTATGTGCTGCTGCCGGCGGTCGGAGATCAGCTTGATGACACTAGTATCACCTTTGGTTACGACAAAGGTTCTCTGGCTGGGGCATTCAAAGCTGACGCTTTCAAAGCCATAGATGATCCTGTCAATCGGATACTGCTTGGTTTTCAATACAATCCTCCTTGGATTATTGCAGGCTTTCATTCATTATCTTCTGGAAAAGAACATGTGTTTCGATATTTCAGACTACTTTAACATTGTTTATATATGAACGTCAAGGCATCGCCTGCTTGTTGGGTCGTACTCTTTCCGGGTTCACCGGATTAATTCATTCCCTTCCTAGTAAGCAAGGTTAGACAGGAAATAGGAGTCAGGATATACTTAAATAAATTTTTAAACAGAATCGCAAGACAGTATGATGGGTTTTGTGCGCTACAACAAGGCGATCAAGGCGGCCAGCCACACGCATCGGCACCAGAAGTATAATTCTGACAATGACACGCCGTTCATTGCGCACCCGTTTTTCGTGGCTAGCGTATTGATCCAGTACGGATTTGATGAGGACGCGGTCATCGCCGGCTTGCTCCATGACGCGGTCGAGGATACGGATATGACACTGGATGAAGTGCGTACGCAATTTGGCTCACGAGTTGCCGGGCTTGTTGAAGAAGTGACATTTGACCAGGCAGTGGCATGGAAAGAAAGGCAGCATGAAGCCCAGGTCCGGTTACGGACGGTAAGCGCGGAGGCCAAGGCCATCAAGACCGCTGATTTCCTCCATCACCTGATATTATGCAATGAACAGCTGGACGAGGGGAGTAAAACGGTCAATTTGCACGAACCTCAGGAGTACCTTTGGAAATATACAGAACTGATCAAAGCCATAGGGACTGGGTGGTCGCATCCGCTGCTGGAAGAAGCAAAAAAGCACTTTGAGATATTCAGACAGAAAGTTGGAAAATAATAAAAGACCCGTTTATGGCGGGTCTAAGGCAATGGTTAGGGAAGCCGTTACTTCTTTGTCGGGGATTTGGCCGGATTATCAGGCTTATTCATCGCTGATAAGAATCTTGACAGCCAGGCGGCAAAGCCGATCAGTGCGAGTATGACACTGACAATGATTCCCCAATGTTCCGGCGTATTCAGTTGCATACGTACCTCCATCGGTGAAGAGCAATATTCACTATTAGTGTATCGTACTGCCCATACCCGTCAAGAGCGAGCGATACGTTAAAATACACGTCATTAATTAATAAATATTTTATATGACAGACCAGAACCAGCAAATCAACATCAAAATGGATGACGCGACCATGAAAGGCGTGTATGCCAACGCCATGGGCGTGTCGCACACCAAGGAAGAATTTACCGTGGATTTCATGAATGTGTACCCGTTCCAGCGGGCCGGCATCGTGACCAGCCGCGTCATCACTTCCCCTGGGCACATGAAACGCATTTACCTGGCGCTCCAGGAGAACATCAAGAAATACGAGGATAAGTTCGGCAAGATCGAGGCAGCCCAGGCGCCTTCGACAGGCGAAATCGGATTCAAAACGTCATAAAAAAAGCCGTTCTCGCAAGAACGGCGTACGGAAGCTGGGGAGTTCCCAGGGTTATAATTTCATGAAACGCTGATAAAATTCAGTTGAATTGAATGTTCTCCAGCCATTTTGAAAGTTTACTGAAAATTCGAATGACGCACGGTCGAATGGCAGGGCGGAAACGATGTAAATTTTCCCGACGACATACTCAGCCGCTCCAGGCACGGCCTTGACACATTTAGCTTGGAATTGCGCCGGAAAGTGCAATTCTGTCTGAATACTGGGATCAGGCACGCTTACCTCCATGTGTTAAAAGTGCAAAGTGAAATCATTTAATCATACTTGGCAATAATAGTAAACCCTAGGGGAATCGTAGATAACCATATGCGCACAGATAAGCCAGTAGAAGAGAAAAAACCCGAGCCATTTGCCGCCCCGCAACCCATGGGTAAAATCGCCATGCTCGGCATTATGGCCGTGGCGGGCAGCGCGCTGTTTTGGTACGCTTGGAGCCGTATCCTGCAACAGGGCCTGGATTTCCACTTCGGGGCGAAAAGCGCCGTGGCCGTGGTCAGCACCCTGTTGGCGTTCTGTCTGATGTTCGTGTTTTTCGCGTTAGTGAACGTGATGGTGCGTAATTTTTGGGCCGCCCTGATGATAGTAGCGGCGTCCGGCTTTACCCTATTCGGTTTTTTCCGGGTGAACATCTGGACACTGCTCGGGGCGCTGGTCGTCATGTTCGGCTGGATTTATTGGCGCCGCCAGGTCAGGCTGGAGAGCAAAAATCAGCTGAAATTTTCGCCCCAGCGAGCCGCGGCGGCAGGATTGTCCACGACGATCACCATCCTGTTGCTGGCGGTCTCATTGTGCTATTATAGTTTTCTGGTGCAGAGAACGGATAGCGAGGCGGAGTTCGCGGAACGGATTATTGACGGCGGCGCGCGGGCAGTGCAGAATATCCTGGACATGTACTATCGGGACAAGTTTTCGGCGCACATGCCTCTGGACACGTTCATCGCCAATGTCGGTAATTTGACGGCTGAAAAGGCGGATATCAAGACCGGCCAGGTTGAATTGGACAGGGTCATTACCCGTGGGGTTGACCAGGCCGAAGCGGAAGCCGTGGCCATCGCCAGGGACGAGTTCCTGGACACGTTTAAAATCCAGGCGACGGGCGACGAAGAGATGCAGTCAGTGGTGCGGAAACTCGTGCGGCATAATACGGACAGGTACCTGGGAGAATACATGAAATTCATCCCGGGTTTGCTGGCTCTGTCGATATTCTTCCTGCTGAAGATATTCACCTTCGTTTACCGGGAACTGATCAAGTCGCTAAGTTTTTTGGCATTTACCATCCTGGTCTGGGTGAAGTTTTTACATATGAAAAAAGTGCAGATAGAGGCTGAAAAGATTTCTTTATAATTCCTAATGACGAATTCCTAATTTCTAATCATATCCCAATGCATCAATGACTAATTGGACATTCGTGATTAGACATTGAGTAAAAATTAGGAATTAAAAATTACTCATTACATGACTAAGGACTATTACAATATACTAGGCGTGTCAAAGGGCGCTTCCGCCGAGGAAATCAAGAAAGCGTACCGGACATTGGCGCACCAGCACCACCCGGACAAGTCTGGAGGCGATGAGGCCAAGTTTAAGGAGATAAATGAAGCGTACCAGGTGCTGTCCAGCCCCCAAAAGCGCCAGCAGTACGACCAATACGGCCAGACGTTTGACCAGGCCCAGCGGCAGGGCGGGTTTGGCGGCGGCGGCGGTTTTTCGTGGGATGATTTTGCCCGTGCCGGCGGCGGATTCCAGGGGCAGAACGCCAATTTTGATTTCGGCGACCTGGGCGACGTGTTCGGCGACCTGTTCGGTTTTGGCGGGTCATCGCGCTCGCGCCGGTCCCGGCGCGCCAAGCAGGGCGGCGATATCCAAACTGAAATGAAGATTGATTTCCGTGAGGCCGTATTCGGCGTGGAGAAGCTTGTTGATTTATATAAATTATCCGTATGCGCGCATTGCCGTGGCAATGGCGCCGAGCCGGGGACAAAAATTGAGACATGCTCAACCTGTGATGGCAGCGGCCAGGTTCGCCAGGTGCAGCAGACCATCTTGGGTGCGTTCCAGTCAGTCGGCGTATGCCCGGAATGCCAGGGCGAGGGCAAGAAAGCCTCCAAGAAGTGCAGGGAGTGCGGCGGCAGCGGCCGCTCGAAAGCGACTGAGCAGATCAAGGTCCAGATTCCGGCCGGCATTTCCGAAGGAGAGACCATCCGCTTGTCAGGCAAGGGTGAAGCGGGAACGCGAGGATCGTCTGCCGGCGATTTATACATTACGATGCGGGTGAAGCCCGATCCGGACTTCACGCGTGAAAAGGATGATATTCTCTCAGATGTTTCCATTGCTTTTTCCCAGGCGGCTTTGGGCACCAAGGTGCCGATTATGACGCTGGATGGTGAAGTAATGCTGCACATCCCGTCCGGTACGCAGTCAGGCAAGGTTTTCAAATTGAACGATAAGGGCGTGCCGCACCTGCGGTCGCGCGGCCGCGGCGACCACCTGGTCACCGTCACCGTGGTGACGCCGCCGCACCTCTCACGCGAGCAAAAGAGATTACTGGAAGAGTTGCGGCAAAATGGCTTGTGAAAATGATTGACAAACCGCATGAATGGGCGTACTATTGGCGCTAAGTCCTTTTTATTTTCCAAAGGGAGGTTAGATTGGGTAATATCGAACGTTTGATCATAGACAAAATCTCTGCCGAATATCCCGATGAATGTAATTTATCATGCCTGGCTGGAGGCAAGTGCCGCGGAATTATCCTGGTCACCACGGCCGGATTCCACCACGGGCACGCGCTCTACGTTATCGTGGAAGATGATAAAGGCTTGGTCTCCATTGGCTGCCAGCCGATGGATACCGAGCTGACTGAACAGCAGGTACTGGACCAGGTCCGTTCGTTTGCAACGCATGATATCTTTGGCAAGCATTTTAATCTGACATTCAGGCGGGCGCCTGTCATAGGGATCGTCAAGGCCGGCAGAATGTTAGTTGGCCTCCTGAAAAAAGGCGAGTCGATCCTTTGTCAGACTGAAACCGGGCAGGTCATTACCAGGAAAATCGCCAGGATCATTGTGCTGCACTCTTCAGACGCAAAAACACCGGGTAGATAGGCTATCCGGTTTTTTAATTGCTCTTGAAAAAATCGTTCATTTGTGATATACTGATGATGGAGGGAATAAAAACACCAACAAAATCATATGATACCAGTCGCCTGGGCGGCAGAAGTGACAAACACCGCGGCCCAATCAGCAAATTTCATGCAGAACATCGATTGGACCCGGCCAACCTGGGATTTGTTCATCATCCTGTTTTTTGTGGTGGCGGCGTTTTTGTACGGCTTATCCCTTGGCCGTGACCGGATCATCACCATCCTCGTGAGCATTTATATGTCATTGGCGATTATCGAGCATGCGCCATTCCTGAAATCAGCGGCATTCCAGGATTCAATCAATAAAGTGACCAGCCAATTTTTCGTTTTCCAAATTTCAGCTTTTGTTTTCCTGTTCATCGTTCTGTTCCTGATCATCAGCCGTTCCGCGCTGATAAAAACCATTGCGTCATCGGACAAGGCCGGCCCGTGGTGGCAGGTGTTCATTTTCAGCATCCTGCATGTCGGCCTTCTTGTTAGCATTATATTATCTTATTTGCCGACAGACGCCGTCAATAACGTGTTGGCGCCGCTGACCCGCCAAGTTTTCACGACCCAATTCGCCCAGTCAGTCTGGATCATCGGTCCGGTTCTGGCCATGCTTGTCTTCAAAGGCGGCGCCTCTGAAAAGAAAAAGAGGCAGTATACTGAGGAGGTTGAGTAGGTTGTTGATATATGGCATTGACATAGAACCCTATTAAGTATGGGGTTGTGTGTTACGTAATCATAAACCACTAAGTAAAGAATATGGGAATTGAAAATGAGAATTCGATACCGGGTGGAACTAAAGATTTTAAGGCTCCGGACGTTACTGCAATACAAGAAACTGGTATTGGATCCGGAAATGTAGTTGACACGGAAACGCCCAAGGAGGAGGCGGACACACAATTGCAGCAGGAATCACAGACTGAACAAGCGAAATTGGACAAAGCCGTATTGCGAGAATTTAATGCGCAGTGGGGCAATGAGGCGCAGTTTGATTATCGGTCGTTCAATACAATTACATCCAGAGATCTTAATACCATACTTGATGCCCTCTCGCGCGGCCAGTCAAGTCCAGATGCACAAAAAGCAGTTGGTGTGTTGAGAGGTATAACTGAAAAGAGGCTAGATCAGCTTTCTGGCGGTAATAAAGAAAATGAGACCTCGGATCAGCTTTTTGACCGGATGGGTACTGAAACGTACAAGGGGAATGTGGCGGCGATGCGTAGGATGCAGGAAATCGGTATTCTTAACGGGCTTGAAAATCGTATTGCGCAGGTTCAACAAAGTATAGAGGATTACGAACGGGCAAAGGAAGTTCGCAGAAGGATAGGCTAAAATAATATCAAGTGCAGCCTTGTCGGTGATGCTTTTTTTCAAAGGCAGCGCTTCTGAGAAAAAGAAAAGGCAGTATACCGAGGAGGCGGAATAAGTTTCGAAAACCCCTTTGGGAAAGCGGTTTTCGACGCTTTCCGCAAATAATTGTATTGCTCGGCCCGGGGCCCGCGAGACTCGTAGGCTCGTCTTTATTTTGATTTTTTACGACGTTTCACTATTGGACCGCTGGGAGTATCTTCAATGTCATAGCCCATTTGAGCACAAACAGCACGTATCTTATCGGCGCCAGTCCAATCTTTATTCCTTCGGGCAATTTCACGTTGTTCGGCCAATTTGTTAATTTCATCAGGGATAATGATTGGTCGCACCTCAGCCAGTTTCAAGCCCAGGATTTCATCGAATTTGAGCAATGATGCTTTTTTAGCTGAAGAAGGATAATCGGATTTCAATAGATCCCAGACGATGGCCAGGCCTTTTGGCGAGTTGAAGTCGTCGGATAAAGCGTCGGAAAAACGCTGTTCAAATTCAGCACAGCCGATTTTGGGTTCGCCTAGACTTGCGGTAATAGCTAATAAATTTTCATAAGCGTTTTGCGACGCTTTTAATGCTTCCCAGGTGAAGTTAATTTTTGACCGGTACTGTGCTCCCAGGCACAAATAGCGAAATGCCAATGGGTCGAAACCTTTATCTATCACGTCGTGCAAGGTATACGACGTCCCTGCTGACTTGGCCATCTTGCCGCCGTTGACTATCAGATGCTCGTTGTGCAGCCAGTACTTTACAAAAGGCTTGCCGGTGGCCGCTTCAGATTGGGCAATTTCATTCGTATGGTGGACGGGAATATGTTCCACGCCGCCCAAGTGAAGGTCAATGGTATCGCCCAAGTATTTTTGGGACATGACGGAACATTCAATATGCCAGCCGGGAAATCCTTCGCCGTCCTGGACCAATATGGAGTGGAACGGGGACGGCCAGGTCTGGAGGGCATTTTTGTGGGTGCCAGCCTTGAAGAACCACAATGCAAAATCTGCCGGGTGGCGTTTGGACGGGTCATGCACTGTCCCTTTCCCGGCCTCGGAAATGTTTGAGTCCATTTTTTGGCGCGACAACCGGTTGTATTCCTTCGCCTTAGTGACGTCGAAATACACAGCTAAGTCAGTTTCATAGGCAAAGCCTTTGGTCAGGAGGTCAGCTACCATAGCTTGAATTTCCTTGATCTGTTCGCTGGCGCGTGGCCGGATATCCGGCAGGCGGACATTAAGCAAGTCTAGGTCATGGTTGAAAGTGTCGATGTATTTATCGGCAACTGCCTGCGGGGTGGTATGGTCCCGGCGCGCGCCTTTGTCCAGTTTGTCCTCGCCCTCGTCCTGGTCGCTGGTGAGGTGCCCGACATCCGTATAATTACGGACTAGCTTAACTGTGTAACCAAGGTATTCTAATGTACGGACAACGACATCGGCAGCCATATTAGCCCGCATATTACCGAGATGCTGTGTCCAATACACCGTCGGTCCGCAATGATAAAACGTCACCCGCTTGTCATGCAATGGGATAAATTTCTCTTTTTTCCGGGTTAATGTGTTGTAGATGGTGAGCATATGGCGCGTGGCCGGTGGCTTAAGGCGTATATATTTATAGCTTCATTGTAGTTGTTTTGCGATTTTTTTTCAAATAAAAAAAGTCCCAAACGGGCCCTTGTACTAAAAAATTATCCTTTGGTGTTTTCGGATTTTATTATGTCCAGGCCGATTTCTTTCCATTCTGACATCACCGTTTGGATGTCCTGGGGCTCGACAATTTGCTGTTTTCGGATGGTGGCTTTGCCGCTGATGCTCTGGAGCTTCACTTTGGCCGCGGCTTCGTCCATCAGGTCAATGGCCTTGTCCGGGAACACGCGGTCGCGAATGAATTGGTCGGAGAGATTTACGGCTTCTTGCAGAGCTTCATCCGTTATTTTAACCTGGTGGTGAATTTCGTATTTTGGCCGTATGCCTTTCAGGATCAAGAGAGTGTTGGCTTTGGTCGGTTCGTCAATCATGACTGGCTGAAATCTCCGTTCCAGGGTCGGGTCGCGTTCCACGTATTTCTTATAATCTTCCATAGTGGTGGCGCCGACTACTTGGAGCTCGCCGCGCTCCAGGGCTGGCTTCAATATGTCGGCGGCATCAATAGCGCCGGTCGCTTCGCCAGCTTCAGCGAGGGTATGCATCTCGTCGATGAAGAGGATGATTTTCCGCTCAGCGGCGATTATTTCATCGACTAATGATTTCAGGCGTTTTTCAAATTCCCCGCGGTATTTCGTCCCGGCGACCAGGCCGGACAGATCCAGGGCCAGGACGCGCTTCCCGATCAGCGATGGCGTGACGTTTTTTTTCGCGATCTGGTCAGCCAAGCCCTCGACAATCGCCGTCTTGCCGACGCCCGATTGGCCGATCAGCACCGGGTTATTTTTTGTCCGGCGGGAAAGTATCTGGATGACCCGGTCGATTTCATGCTCGCGCCCGATGACCGGATCAAGCTTGCCGATTTGCGCCAAGTGGGTCAGATCTTTTGAATACAGGTCGAGTACGCGGAAGTTGGTCCGCGCCTTGATGTTTTCGCGGTACAGCCAAAAAATAATGAATCCGACAACGGTCAGAATGAGCACGAGAATTGATGAGGATGTTGGGGTGAGGTTCATGGGTTAGTTTGCCGCAATAAATGAGATAGGTTCGGACGCGGCGGAGTTGCCGGCGCTGTCTGTCGCGGTGAATGAAATGACGTGCTTTCCGCTGGTCAGGTAATTAGTGTTGAGGACGAACAACCATTGGGATTTTGGATTATTCTCGCGGTATTCAACTTTCCCGTCGATTGACAATGTCGCAAGACTGATTTCCGAATAATCCATCAGGCTGATAGAAAGGATTTTTGTACCCGCGGTAATTGACGCGAAAGGCGTTTGCAAGCGGATGAAGGGCGGGTTTGTGTCCACGGGCGGCCGGTTGCGGCTGATCGGACCGGCCAGGAAAGCATTGGAAAATAACGTCAATCCGACAAACCCCGCGGTGATCATCCCGATAACTAGGGTAATTTTAGTAGTGGTTTTTACCTGCTGTTTGATTCCAATCTGCGTGTCGATGCGGGCCATAAAAATTGTTTTATTCCATCCAGCGGCGCTTTTTGAAGATAAAAATAATTATTGAGGCGACGAAAATTTCTACAAGTACCAGCCACCAAAATCCGCCATTTGAATGTAAAAATGGCGTATGTGGCAATTTGACGGAGAAGATGGTGGCGACCAGCGTTAAGATGAATATGACCACGGAAATGCTGGTGAACATCTTCATGATCTGGTTCAGGTTGAACGATATCAGCGATTCATTGGTGTCGTAGAGCGCGTCGATTGATTCCTTGAAACTTTCGAGCGAATCCCAGATTTCCTTGCTGCGGTCGATGAGGCTGTTGAAATACACGTCCGCCTTCCCAGGCTCGTACAGATTCAGGTCGCGGTTGGCATGTTCCAATTTTTTCAAAATATTCTTATGCGCTTGCATGAATTTTCGGAAATTGACGATGTTGCGGCGCGAGGCCAGGATGGCGCCGACCATTTCTTTTTCCTTGCCCCGGAAAATGCGCTTTTCCGTCTGGTGGATATCCAGGCTGATGTGGTCGAGCATCGGGAAGGTGTGCATGAGGAGCATGTTCAGGAGGTCATGGAGGATCAGGATGACGTTGCGGTTCAGGAACGCATCGCGTTCTTTTTCGCGTCCGGTTTTTTTCAAATGGTTGAAAAGCCTGACGATCGGTTCAAGCTTGCCGTCATGGACCATGACCAGGTACTCTTTGCCGACAAAGAAATCGATTTCCGCCGACACGATCTCGCCGGTCGGGCGGTTGTAGAGCGGGAACAGCATGACCAGGAACAGGTAGTCGTCATAGACGTCGATTTTCGGCCGCTGGCCGTTGATGATGCAGTCTTTCAGGTTAAGCGGATGGCACTTGAAATTCTTTTTTATGAATGAAATTTCCGGATCAGAAATCTGCCTCACGTTGGTGAGACTGACCCATCGCATGTGTTTTCCCTGGAGCTCTTGGATGGCCATATTTTGTTGTTTTTGGTTTTGTTTAAGTTTTATTTTCCGCCGAAGGCGGATCCGCCTTTGGCGGATATTCCATAAATATATTGTAGCACATATTTTGGATTTTGGCAAGATCGGTTAAGAATGAAAAAAGCGCCTAGAGAGTAGAACTCTATGGCGCTTTCGTGTGTGATATCGATCGGATGTATTTCTCATCCTTTCGATAATTTTTTTGTCCAGGGAATCAAAATTTCCCATTGACATGTTCAATTCCGAAGAAGAACGTCTTGACGATGGGCTTCCCAACCGGCTGTTCCCTGTAGGTTCCGTCCTTCAGTTGCACATTCGCATAATAGCGAAATGTAATTTGGACGGAATACTGCAGTTCGATCGGCGTGGTCTTTGCCCTTTGGACATTTGTAAACCAGGTGGTGCTACCTGATTTTCCGTTGGACCAGCGGTATGCAGTCGGGAGCATTCCGTCCGGCTGCATCGTGGAAACGGACGCACTAGTCCCAGCGATTTTCAGGCTAGTGACCTGGACATTGCTGTACGGATCAGGACATCCAAGCAACGTTGTGCCATTCAGGGAAATATATGCTGTATATGAATCCGAATTCGAATCTGGCGATTCATATGCAGTTTTTATAAACCTCCCAACACTGCATCCCTGGGTAGCCATCATGATGACAGCTAAAATTACAAAGAACAGCAGATGCTTTTTCATTGCAACATTCCTCCAATATATATGATTGTTGAATTTCCTCAATTAAGTAACAAACAATACTACCATCAAGCAAAAACTATGTCAAGGGTAGTTATGCACTACCTGGAATATTTGCATTTTATATAAAAAAATGATATAATTCAGCCAGTTTAAGAGAATATCTTACTTTTTATGGCTATTCAGCCAAATCCAATCAACCCTGAAATTGAACCTAAGCATGTAGAGGATATCTTTGCCGAATCAACGCCTGAAACCGCGCCATTACCGGAACAGCGCGAAGTCCATGTTGAAGTAATGCAGGAACAGGCTCCTGAGAAGCGAGCTGAACAGTCCCCAGAGGACGAACAGTCTCGCCGGCAGTATGCGCCGCCTCCCGCCATGGCAGTTCCTGAACCCGTTATTCGGGAAAAGAGCGAAGAAGAAAAGCGGGTAGAAGCGATATTGTCCGACCATCTGGAAGAAATATTCTTGCAGATGAATCCGGCGGAACAGGCGGCGTTCCAGAAAAAGGGAGAGGAGACCGCTTCGGCCATTGCCACATTACTCCTGGACGTAAAGGTAAAAGTAAAGTCAATTTTGGATTTGATACGCGACTGGCTGAAGTTGATCCCCGGCGTCAATAAATTTTTCCTGGAACAGGAAGCCAAGATCAAGACGGACCGGATCATCGCCCTGCACGAGCAAAAA
Organism: Patescibacteria group bacterium; assembly: GCA_043808365.1. GTDB lineage: Bacteria > Patescibacteriota > Patescibacteriia > UBA10025 > JAHIVO01 > JBAYGJ01. The sequence goes on along the minus strand of JAZDEZ010000016.1, from coordinate 14,601 downwards.
CACAAAAATATATAATCCCCATCACATGATCATCGCCCTCGCGACAACCGTGGCGGCAACTAGCGGGTCAACCGGTGTTTGGTCCAGCATTGTCGGGAAACCAAGTTTCCCGATTATTTTAGTCGTGGTGTCAGTCGTTTTGGTGGTGAGCGGCGCATTAACCCTGTTGGTGATACGGATGCGGAAGGGCAAACAGGTGCCTGAGGCATTGAAAAAGGTTATCCTGCTGATAACGGTCCCAAAGGAATCTTCACTCAAGGCCACTGAAAAAGAAGGCGTCCGGCCGGTAGCGGAATTGCTGGCGTCGGCGGAAGCATGGTTTTCCGTCTTGGGCGGCATGCGGGCCCAGCGCGGGCTGGGAGCGATGGTCGGCGGACGGTCTGACCATTTTTCCTTGGAGATCGTGGCGGACAAAGGCTTGATTTCATTTTATGTGGTTGTGCCGAAATATTTCCAAGCCTACATGGAACAGCATATCCATGCCCAGTACCCGCAGGCCCAGATCGAGGAAATGGGCGATTATAACCTGTTCCGTCCGCAAAGCAGTGTTTTAGCGACATCGCTGGTTTTCAAAAAACCATACATATTTCCCATCCGGACATTCCGTCAGCTGGATATTGATCCGTTGAATTCTTTGACTAACGTCCTGTCAAAAGTTGAGCCGGACGAGGGGATCGCCATCCAGTATATCGTGCGTTCGGCCAAAGCCGACTGGCATAACTGGGGAGCTCGGGTGGCCCGCGAGATGCACCAAGGCAAAACGGTCAAGGAAGCCGTGGGGCGGCGCGGCGCGTATGGGTTCATTTTTGAGCTGTTCCGGACTTTTTTCCCGAAGAAAAAACCTCTTGACGGCCAGCCGATGCGCCAATTGTCGCCGCGTGAAGAGGAGATTGCCAAAAGCATTGAGGAGAAAACTTCAAAAGCCGGCATGGACGTCAACATCCGGGTTGTCGTTTCAGCGCGGTCCGCTGAGCGTGCCAAGGCATATATGACGAATGTGACAGATTCATTCAGCCAATACACATTATATGAATACGGGAATGGTTTCCAGCGGAAAGGCCCGTGGCGCCAGGATAAGATCATTTATGATTTCATTTATCGGCATTATAATAATAAATATCATTGCGTGTTGAATACGGAAGAAATGGCCAGCCTTTTCCATTTTCCATTGCCAGAAACGGAGACGCCGAACATCCGGTGGCTGCAGGCGCGCAAGGCGGCCGCGCCGATGAACGTGCCGAAAGAAGGCTTACTGTTGGGGCACAATGCATACCGTGGCGTTGACGTTCCAATTTACATTAAAAAAGGCGACCGCCGACGGCATGTGTATGCAATCGGTAAATCAGGCACCGGAAAATCGGTCCTGCTTTCCAATATGATCATTCAGGATATTGTGAATGGTGAAGGCGTCGGCGTGGTGGATCCGCACGGGGATTTGATCAACGCCGTCTTGCCCCACATCCCAAAAGAGAGGGCGGATGACGTCATTATTTTCAACCCGGGTGACATGGAGCGTCCGGTCGGCCTGAACATGCTGGAGGCGCGGACACCTGAGGAAAAAGATTTTGCCGTGCAGGAAATGATCGCCATTTTTTATAAGCTGTTCCCTCCAGAAATGATCGGCCCGATGTTCGAGCACAATATGCGCAATGTCATGCTGACCCTGATGGAAGACGAACAAGATCCGGGTACCATCGTGGAAATTCCGCGCATGTTCACTGACCTGGCATTCCAGAAATATAAGTTAAGTAAAGTAAAGGATCCGGTGGTGCGCGCGTTCTGGGAAAAGGAAATGGCCAAGACGTCCGATTTCCATAAGTCAGAGATGCTCGGGTACCTGATTTCCAAAGTCGGCCGGTTCGTGGAAAATGCCATGATGCGCAACATCATCGGCCAACCGCGGTCGGGTTTCAGTTTTGACGATATCATGAACAAGAAAAAAATCCTGCTGGTCAACCTGTCCAAGGGCACGACCGGTGAAGTGAACTCCAACCTGCTCGGGCTCATTATCGTTTCAAAGCTCCAGATGGCCGCGATGAAACGCGTCTCCGTCCCAGAAGACCAGCGCAATGATTTCTACCTCTATATCGACGAGTTCCAGAACTTTGTCACTGATTCGATTGCGACAATCTTGTCCGAAGCCCGGAAATACCGGCTGGATTTGACTATGGCCCACCAATATATCAGCCAGTTAGTCCGCGAGAACAATGATACTAAAATTCGCGATGCTGTTTTCGGCAATGCCGGCACTATTATCGCGTTCCGCTCCGGCGTTGAAGACGCGGAAACGCTGGCCAAGGAGTTTGAGCCTGTATTTAATGAGTATGACGTTATCAATGTAGAAATGTATACAGCAAACGTGAAGTTGCTGATCGACAACACTGCCTCAAAGCCTTTCAACATGATGACCTACCCGCCGACTCCCGGCGATCCTGCATTAGGCAGTCAGATTGTCGAATTGTCACAGGTAAAGTACGGTCGTGACCGTACCAGTGTAGAATCCGAGATCATGGAACGGTCACGGTTGGGCGAGCCGACACCATCGCAGGGCGTGGCGACTGGGACCAGGAATATGTAGGGAGCTGGTTACTGGTAACTAGTAATTGATAATTAGTTACAAGTAATTAGGAATACGTAGATCATGACCGGCAATTTGCTGGGATTTTGCTGTAGCCTGTAGACTGTTGACCGTAGACAACCTTAAGACAAAGTTATACTATTATCACATGGTTGAATCTATTTTGCCTATTCTTATTTTACTCGGGATCATAGTTTTTTTCGGCACGGCCGCGTACGCCGGACTGAAAGCGGCGCCGTGGGTGCCCGTGTTTAAGCGCGACATCCCTCGCATCATAAAATTAGCGGACATCAAAGACGATGACATCGTGTATGATCTCGGATGCGGCGACGGGAGAGTTTTGGTCGCGATGGCGAACAGCACGCCGGCGAAGCGGCTGATCGGATTTGAAATTTCAGTTTTACCGTACCTATGGACAAAAGGGAGGATCATTTTTCGAGGGTTGTCGCGGCGGGTAGAGGTGGCATTCAGTGATTTTTTGCGGCGGGACCTCGGGCAGGCCAGCGTCATTTTCTGTTTCCTGACGCCGATGGCCATGAAAAAGCTGGCGCCGAAGTTCAAGGCAGAACTAAAACCGGGCACACGCATCATTTCATACAGTTTTTCGATCCCTGATTTTATTCCAGAAGCGGTTGATAAGCCCCAGCCGGACCGCATGGCTATCTATTCCTATCGGGTTGGCGCTTCGATCCCGGCAGGCGGCTCTCGGCGTCAACCCTAAGCTTCGCCCGCTTCGCCGCGAGGCGAGCCGAAGGGGTTGACTAACCAGCTAGAGTGCGATAAACTGCATACGTAAAAAATAGACCCAAAAACAAAGGAAAATGCCGGTAAACACGCATTAATAAAAATAAACCCAAAAAGCATTAATACAAAGATACATCAAAAAATAAAGAAGAAAAATATGGCGAAACAAAATAAATTACAGCAAATCAACAAATTGATAGAAACGGCCCACGTCTCGTTGGAGAGCGCGAGGCGACTTTTACGCACGCTGGTCGGCGGTGATGAAGAGGTTTCAATAGACGTGGCGGACAAAGCAAAAGAAGTGGGCAAGGTGGTGGCGACTGGAAACGAAAAAATTATCGAGGGAGTCTTTGACGGCCAGAATATGGTCGGACCCGATGGCAAGCAATACAGCATCCCGGCAAATTACGCATCCAAGTCAAAATTAGTGCAGGGGGATACCTTGAAGCTGACCATCATGGCGGACGGGTCATTCATGTACAAACAGATCGGACCGGTAGAACGGAACCGCCTGGTTGGTTTGCTGGCACGAGACGAAGCGACGGACGAATACCGGGTCATCGTCGGTGAAAAATTCTATAAAGTCTTGCTGGCTAGTATCACGTATTTCAAGGGCGAGTCTGGCGATGAAGTGGTGATCCTGACGCCGAAAGACAAGGAGAGCGTTTGGGCGGCAGTTGAAAACATCATCAAGATACCGGCTGACGGCACTGTTCCGGTGACTGCCCCTGAGGCGGAGGCGGACAAGAAACCAGCCCAGCCGATTGAAGATATTGAGGAGTTGAGCTCATAGGCGGGCGTTGGTTGCTTAAATAAATAAAGTGGGATACAATATAATCGCATGAATTTTGGCGATTTTTTATTCTCCTTCGCCGAAATGGTTTGCATCTGAGTATATAAATTAGGGCGAAGAGAATCCTCCGAAGCTGCCTTCATGGATTCATACTGTTGCATTTATTGAAGCAAAGAAGTCAGTGAAGGAGGATAGGAGGTTAGGCTATGGAGAATGAGTATAAATGGATCTCCTGCGCCTGAGCGCAGGATTACCAGGGTGCCTCATTATGTCACAGGCAATATACAGAAAATACCGTCCGCAGCGCTTTGCTGAGGTAGTTGGCCAGCGGCCGATTGTCGTCACGCTCCAAAACGAGATCGAACATAAGCGCATTGCCCATGCGTACCTGTTTTCCGGTCCGCGCGGGGTCGGCAAGACGACTATGGCCAGGCTGATGGCAAAGGCCGTGAATTGTACGGATAAAAAAAAGAGCGAGCCATGCGGTACATGCGATGCCTGCAGGGAAATTGCCGCCGGACGGGCGCTTGATTTGATCGAGATTGACGCCGCTTCGCATACCGGCGTGGACAATGTCAGGGAAAATATTATCGAAAATTCCCGTTTCACGCCGCAGCGCTTCGCGTATAAAGTGTTTATTATCGATGAAGTGCATATGCTGTCTATTTCGGCGTTTAATGCGCTCCTCAAAACGCTGGAAGAACCGCCGGACCACGTTATCTTCATTATGGCGACGACGGAGATCCATCGCGTGCCAGAGACGATCATCTCCCGTTGCCAACGGTTTGATTTCAAGCGCGCGCGCATCGATGACATGCTGACCCGCATGCGGTTTATCGCCAAGGAGGAAAAGGCGGATGCGGACGAAGACGTGTTGCGTTCGGTCGCCCGGCGCGCCGAAGGCTCGGTCCGCGACGCCGAAGTGCTCCTCGGGCAATTGCTTTCGCTCGGGGAGAAGCATATTACGGCAGAAGTGTCGTCACTCATTATCCCTCACTCAAACTTTAGTTTGATCATGGAATTTTACCGATCGCTGGTAGTCCGCGATGCGGCCGCCGGACTCCTGGTGATCAATCGCCTCGTTGACGAGGGGATTAATATTGTGGATTTTTCGCAGGATGCCATTGAATTTTTTAGAAAGGCGCTGGTGTATAAAATCAGCTCAATAAAAGATGAGCTGGAAAATCTGGAAATGGGGAAAGATCTCATGATAGAGGTGGTAGAGCTCACTGCCCAGGTAACAGCCCGTCGGCTCGTTGAGATCATCGAAAAGCTCATGGCCAAGTCGCGGGATGCGCGGTACAGCCAGATTGTCCAGCTGCCGCTGGAATTGGCAGTTGTTGAATTGTGTACGGATCAGGAAGCTCGTCCGGATGATAAGCGGACGCCGCCCGGTAATCCGTCCGGCCAAAAAAGCATCGAGACTCCCGACGTACCGGCCAAGCATCCAAAACCGGCCACTGGCAATAAGCCTCCTGGTAAAGTCAGCATGGATTCCATCAAATCAGCATGGGCAGAACTCGTTACGTCAGTCAGGACGCACAACCATTCAGCCGGATTATCCCTTAAAATGGGCCATCCCTATAAATTTGATAAGGACCAGCTGATCATAGCGTTCCAGCATAAATTACACGCTGAACGCTTGAAAGAACGCTCAATCCGTTCGATTATTGAAGATGCTTGTGCACACCTTTTCGGAGAAAAGTTGGCACTGGCAACTGTAGTGCTGCCTAGCGATGAATTCAGCAAGCTTCAACCGGCGCATCAAACAGAGCAGGGAGGAAGCCTGTGGGACCAGGCGATGCAGGTGTTTGGCGAAACCGCGGCAAAAGATTAATGGATTATAGAAACTTGATAAATTTCAGGATTCTTTGTAATATTGGCTGACCTTATTGCGAGATCGCCCTTCGACTTCGCTCAGGGTAAGTCTTCCGCCAGAGGCGGACTGAAGAATTGTAGTCGCCTCATCGGCGACCCGCCGGAGAGGCGGGGACGCATGACTCCCCGTATAATTTCTCACTTCGTTCGAAATTGACGGGGCAGGCTGAATCATACAATGTAGGATATATTATTTGATAATTGAACACAGCGCTGCGAGATCGCCCTTCGACTTCGCTCAGGGCAGGTCTTCCGCCAGAGGCGGACCCACCCTTTGGGCGGGAATGGTAGGACGACGGACTCCCCGGCCCGCTTCGCCGCCCTTAATTATAACTAATATCAAACAACCAATTCCTCTGCTGCTCTCCGAGGTCGTCTAACGGTAGGACGCATGACTCTGAATCATGCAATCTTGGTTCGATTCCAAGCCTCGGAGAATAGAAGAGGATCGCGCATGCGCGAAGCAGGCGGGGCGGGCTGAATCCGTTAATCCTGGTTCCCCCGCCACAATTAATTAAATATATTAAAGTAGGGCGGGGCAGGTCTCGCAGCCAGCACTCGCCTGCCATGCGAGGCACAAGCGGGCAGAGGGCAAAGAAACGATGAAATATCGTCTTTTTAGGGTTGGCGCCCTCCCCGGAGGCTTGACAAAACCGCTATCCCATGCTAATATGCCCTGTTATTTAGTACCTTAACAGCTACTTGCGTATATCTAAAATAGCCCTAGCAAATAGGCTCTTAAATGTAGGAGTTTGTTTGCTAGGGCTATCATGAGTTTACCCTGAGCGAAGTCGAAGGGTGGTAGTCAGGTAATAACCTCAATTCAAGAAGGAGGATGATGGCGATGTTAAAAACATTGATCGCATCCGAGAGCCGGAAAGGTCGTGAGATCATTCGGCAAACATGCGGGATCGCGCTTGACGACTGTGGACTCGATGAAGCGCAGTTGCAGCGTGTCGTGCATCGTGGCTGGGAACTCCAAACCGGATTTACGAAACTGATTATGGGGCTTGCCGGACCGAAGGAGGAAACTTCTATCAGTACCGTCGTCCATGTAGACCGCTTGATCCGACCTGTTTATCCCGACTGGGTGGGCAAGGTCATGCATCCCGAGCTGGAATGCACAGGACTTGCCGAGTATGACTTGGCTAAGGACGTGTCGCTGTGGCTGCACGATAAGCAGAAAAACGGCGGTGTGACCACCGACAAAGTCATCTACGACCATCTCAAGAAGAACAACATGCTCGAGTCCTGCGGAAACCTGCAAGATGCCCTGGCCATTCAAAAACTGGGGGTCGCCGCTTTCAAGAAAGCATTCGGCAATAAGGTCGTTTACTTCTGGAAGTCGGTCGTGCTGAACCGCAATGATGGCGGCCTCCTCGTCCCGTATCTGTATGTGAGCGACGGCGAGGTGGTGCTGGGCTGGGGCTGGCTCGGCAACGACTGGCATGACAACGATCCTGCGGTTCGCTTCGCAAGTAGCAAATAAGTCCTTTGGGCTTCTAACCTTTAGTCTTCTTAGACCCTTGGCCCGCCCGCCATGCTTTGCATGGGCGAAGCAGGCGCGGCTTTAGTCCTTGGACAAACGTATGACCCTGCACCTCGTCTTCGCAACATGCGAATGATGGATGCAGGGTTTATTTTTTTCTGATAAAATAAGAATGGTAGTAGGTGAATACGTCCCGACGTATCGTCGGGACTACCGAATCCAGTATTTATACATTCCAGAATATCTTCAGATTACGATCTGGGATAGTGCGAAGTATACGTACTCAAAAATGAAGCTACTTGGTATAGCGTGCTAGGGCATTATATATGCCGGATACGATACAACCCCTGATCCGACATCCGTATTTCGAAGCACGAAACAAATCCAAAATATCAAATCCAAAATTACAAATAACGTATCAATAACCAATGATTCAATGGTCAATTGGACATTCGGGAATGAGATATTCATTAGAAATTAGGAATTAGCAATTTCCGCCATAGGCGGATCAGCCTCTGGCTGAAGAAATTAGCCATTTATAAAAGATGCTTTTATTTCTTATCAACCTGTTTGATTTGGCCTATACTTAGTCTATGACAAGGTATGCCAAGTATTACTTCATCCTCAACCCCATTGCCGGCAATGGCAAGCAGATGCATGCTATCGGCCAGATTCAGTCTTTTTGCCGCGCACAGGGTTGGACATTTGAAACAGTCATCACAAACGGTCCGGGTGAGGCGGTTACGCTGTCTCGCCAGGCTGCCGGAAAGTATGAAGTGATTGTGGCCGTCGGCGGCGATGGCACGGTCAATGAAGTGGTAACTGGCATCATCGGTTCACGCGCGATTTTAGGCATTCTCCCTGCGGGGTCTGGCAATGATTTTGCCCTCACCATTGGCTTGTCAAAAAACGCAAAGAAGGGTCTGGAAATACTTAAGTCGGCTACTCTCAAGACTATTGACCTGGGGCAAGTAGACGGTAATCGCTATTTTATAAATGGCATCGGTATCGGGTTTGACGGCGAAGCGGCCGGCCGGGTCAGGCAGTATTTGAAATTTTTCGGAGGATTTTGGGCTTATTTAATCGCCGTACTCAGGACATTAGTCACATACCGTTTCCAGCAGGCGCGCGTGACTATTGACGGACGGGAAATATATAATGGCCCATTATTTTTAGTGGCTACCTGCAATGGTACGAGCTACGGCGGCGGATTCCGTGTCACGCCGATGGCAAAGATTGACGATGGGCAATTTGACGTTTGCCTGGTCGAGAAGACCGGCCGTTGGTACGCGCTGCGTAATCTGCCTAAGTTTTTAAAAGGGACGCATTTGAGCATGCCGGAAGTGCATATGTACACCGGTTGCAAGGTGGAGATAGAGTCTGACTGCGGACTGTCCGCGCATGTGGATGGGGAAATACTGCCGCCGGGAAAAAAACACTCAATACGAATTTTACCAAAACAATTAAAGATCATTGTCCCATGACACTCAAAGAGAAGACAGAGGGAAAAATCGGATTAGCGGGAAAGGAGGCGGCGTCGACGCTGTCCCGATTGATTGATGCCGTAACCCGCAAGATGATAGCAGAACAAAAAGCCGGCCAGGGCAAGCTCGGGGCAACGGTCCGCGATATACATGCGTCCGGGCCATTTACCGATTGGCCGATTGTCTTTTTACCGTCTCAAGGAGAAGCGATTTTCGTCGGCGATACCCATGGGGATTCTCTCGCGGTATCTTCTGTCGTGCGGGCCGAGGGATTTGTCGAACGGGTCACGGCCGGAGAGCCGTTATTTCTGGTCGTGCTTGGCGACGTGTCGGATCGTGGCAAGGGGGATATTAAGAATATTTCACTATTACTCAGCCTGAAGAAACAGCATCCGAATAATGTTTTTCTCCTGCGCGGCAACCATGAGGAAATGCAGATGAACCAGTATTTCGGTCTCCTGGGATCCTGTTTAAAATTTTTCGATTATGACCGCGGTCAGGAAATTTTTGAACAGCTGAACGGACTTTTTGAGAGGTGGCCGAGCCTGGCCGTTACCGGCAATGGCATCGTGGCGGTCCATGGCGGGCTGCCGGTGGTTGCCGTAAATTCATTACGTGAGTTGAATGATGATGAAGCGTCTGAAGAAATGCGGTGGAATGACCCGAGCGAGGATATTGACAATTTCGTGTTCAATTACCAGCGTGGCAGCCATTATTTATTTGGACGCCAGGTCTTTGACCAATTCATGGAGGCGATCGGCGGATCCGTCTTGGTCCGTTCGCATGAGTATGTATCCGCCGGTTATAAATTCTTGTTCGGCAATAAGCTGGTGACGATTTTTTCCAATGGCGGGACAAGCGAGGAAAGCGGATACCAGGATTTCATCCTGGCGCCGAAATACGTGAAAGTCAGCCTGGCCAAGCCGATCGACCGTTGGACCAAGCAGCATATCATCGACATCCCGTATCACTCCCAGTAATATTCATTGGTTCTGCCCGTACGCCCCCTGTTGCCAAACTGGGGTTGACTTTGCTGATATAAATGGTGTAAGGTGTATGGAATATAGAAATAAAAACAGTTAACTTGAAAACTTAAAAACAAAGGAGAAAGTCATGGAAAAAACTGACTTTATTGAACAGTTTATGCGGCGCTTTAGGTATGCTGAACCGGCGCTCACTTTTGACGATGTATTGGTAGTGCCGGCTAAGAGTAAAATTTTACCAAAGGATGTGACCCTGACGGCCAGACTGACAGCCGGGATTGGTTTGAAAATTCCGATTATTTCCGCGGCAATGGATACGGTAACTGAACACCAACTGGCCATCGCCTTGGCTCGGCAAGGCGGTATAGGAATAATCCATAAAAATTTGATGCCCGATCGTCAGGCCAAGGAAGTTTCTCTGGTCAAGCGTTCGCAAAGCGGTAAAATTACCAATCCGCTGACTCTAGGGCCGGATCATACACTTGTCCAGGCGCAAGAACTGATGGGAATATATAAATTTTCCAGCGTGCCAATAGTCGAGGGCAGGAAACTGGTTGGTTTGGTAACCAAGAGCGACTGTGAAATGTGGATGGAAGAAAAAGACAAGCTTGTCGGGGATTTCATGAAACCGGTGAGCAAGCTGGTTTGCGGAATACCCGACATGACAATGGACGAAGCGCTTCAGAAAATGAGAGACGAGCGGGTAAAAAGGTTGCCGCTAGTTGATCAAGACGGTAATTTAGCCGGTTTGTACACCATCAAGGATATCACCAAAAAAATTGAATACCCCGGTGCCGCTGTTGATGAAAATAAGCGATTATTAGTCGGCGCGGCCATTGGCGTGGGTGATGATTTGATGCACCGAGTTGAGCTGCTTATCGAGGCTGGAGCGGATATTTTATGTTTTGATTCTTCGCACGGCCATTCCGAGGGCGTCCTAGTATCGATAGAAAAAATTAAGAAGGCTTGGCCAGACATTCCAATGATCGGCGGCAATATTGCCACAGCCGAAGGCGCCCGAGCTTTAATCGAGGCCGGCGTTGACGCGGTAAAAGTGGGCGTTGGTCCAGGTTCGATTTGCACGACGCGCGTTATTACAGGTTGCGGTATGCCCCAGATAACTGCGGTTGCCGAGGCTGCCTTTGAAGCGAGAAAGCACGGGATAACAGTAATTGCCGATGGCGGCATCCGTTATTCCGGAGATATTGTCAGGGCTTTGACCGCCGGCGCTGATACTGTCATGGTGGGTTCCCTTTTAGCTGGCACACTGGAGAGCCCCGGTGAAACTAAGCTTTATAAAGGCCAGTATTGGAAGATATATCGCGGCATGGGGTCGATTCAGGCTATGGTAGATGGGTCAGCAGAACTGTATTTCCAGGATAAAAATGCTGGTCCATCCACTCTGGTGCCCGAAGGCATAGCCGGAAAAGTGCCCTACAAAGGCCCGACAGCAGATGTGATATTTCAATTAATCGGCGGTTTACGCTCTGGTATGGGACGGGTAGGCGCTCCTGATATTCAATCTCTGTGGGAAAAAAAATTCGTTTTGGTCACGCAAGCGGGCGTCGCCGAAAGCCACGTTCACAATGTCGAGATAACGGACGAAGCCCCCAACTATCCGAGTGTGAGGTAAACGATGGCCAGTAATAGCAAGAATCAGATAGTCGTCGGCTGCCAATTGGGGACGAATTCTGCCAGATCACGTCTGCTGGGATACGCGTAAGTCTCTCTACCTCAGCCGAGACGGACGGAAAGATTTTCCGTCTGGATCTATAACATCGTACATTGTCTCGTTTTATTTGACCTCCCTGGCATATGCCTCGGAGGTCTTTTTTTATTGTTGACATAGGTGGATTTTGTATGATAAAGTGGTGTAATTTGTAAATAGAACCTTGAAACATAATTTAGATTAGAAGGAGTAGAAACATGTTGAAACGTTATTCACGTGATGTCATAGCTTGCCTGTGGACAGACGAGGCAAAATTCAGGCGATGGTATACCGTTGAACGAGCTGCTATCATGGCGAAAGTTAATTTGGGCTTTTACAAACCTGATGTGATTGACCGGTTTCAGGAGGACATCACAATCGACGCGGATGAAATTAATCGAATTGACAAGGAGATCGAACACGACTTGCTGGCTTTCCTGATGTCCGTCACTGCCCAGATCGAGCCGTCGTATCAGCATTTCCTCCATGAGGACATGACTTCCTACGATACCGAAGAGCCAGCCCTCGGACTGATTCTCAAGGATGTCGGCGCGTTGCTTGATAAAGATTTGGAAGGTCTTGAATCGATCCTGCGCCGCAAAGCCGGTCAGTACTATCTGATATACAAAATGGCCTTGACCCATGGGCAGGACGGCGAACCGGATGTCCTCGTCCACACGTACTGCGTTTTCCTTGACGCCGTCATCTCGGCCCGAGAGCTTCTCCAAAATGCGGTGAAGCGCGTCCGGCGGGTCAAATTCTCCGGTGCCATGGGGAACTGGCTGAACATATCTCCTGATCTGGAAACTGAAGTCGTGTCGATTCTCGGCCTGGAAACCAGGCAGGCGAACGGCCAGATCACGTTGCGTGACAACATAGCGAATTTCATGTCGGTTATCAGTACGATCGGCGGAATGCTCGAAAAGTTTGCCACTGACATGCGGCTTCATGCCATGACGGCGTGCGGCGAATACCGTGAACCGCGCAAGCCCGGCCAAAAAGGGTCGTCGGCAATGCCGCATAAACGTAACACGATTTTACTGGAGCGGCTGTGTGGCATGGCGATCGCTCTCCGCGGCTATGCCGTGATGGGGCAGGAGCTCATCCGCACGTGGGACGAGCGTGACATCTGCCATTCCAGCGTGGAGCGGATCTGCTTGCCGGATGCCACTATCCTGCTCGATTATATGCTCGATAAGATGACCTGGGTCGTGGAAAACCTTGAGGTCAATACCAAGCGCATGGCCGAGAATATCGGCCGTACGTTAGGCTGCTGGGCCTCAGAAAACGTCAAATCCATGATCGGCAAGCTGGGTTTTGCCAACGACGACGTGTATAAGTTCGTGCAGGGCTGCGCTTTTGTGGCGATGGATACCAAGACTCCGTTCCGTGACGTGCTGTGGGCGGCTGTTTTTGAACCATCTGGCAAACCGCTGAGTGAAATGGTCAGCGCTGGCCAACTGGACGAATGTTTCGATTTTGCCAGTAAACTTGAAAACGCACAGCGGATTTTGATTAAGCGCTTCGGTCTTGATGTGAGTGAAGCGCTTCCGTCAAACATATCACCGGAAGCGTAGTCAAGAAATTGCTTTTTTGTCTGATACCCAGGGAGTCAATTACCCTGGGTCTTTTTTTAATAAAAATACCGCCTCGAGTATTATGCTTGAGGCGGCTTTATTTTTTTGTACTTCGTTATCGAGCTAGCTCGGCTGGTACGCCTGGCAACATGGAAACAATATTGTCTTGCCCGGGCACTCTTAAAAACATTTTTTCGTGGTTGCGCCCGATCAAGGTCGCTTTTATCGGCGTTCCGCCGTCTGGAAAAACTATGACTTTTGTTTCTCCAACGCCCCCGTCGCCCTTTTTGGTCAGTAATGCACCTAAAGGTTTTCTGAGTGTATCAATCATTATCTTTCCACTGCTCCTAAAAAATAGGTTTAGTTAATTGAAGAATATATCGTAATGTCTTCAGATAACCTATTTGAGCGATGGAGGGCTGTGAGGATGTTTAAGAAGGTACAATAGTACTCCTTTCCCAGTTTTAGATTTTTGGTTTTATGATGGTCGGAAAGCATCTGGGGAGCAACTGCATGCTGCTCCGCACTTGCATGCCGATAATTGTTCTGCCGACAGGGTACGCTCTCTGTCGGGGATCCCTTCGGCTTCGCCACCTCGATTTCACTCGGTGGCTTCGCTCAGGGCAGGCCGGGACTCCCTCGTTTCACTCGGCCTGGACGCTCACCTGTTCGCGTCCTTCGAGTCCCACTTTAGAAATTTGATTTTTAAATCGGGGATGTGGGACTTGTCCCGCCATGAAGGCGGGATGCCGCTTTCATTTGAGAATAATAGTGGAGCGGCAAACCCGGAATAGATTTTGAAGGTAGAATCGGGGTGGTGGGACTCGCCACGTCATTCAACGTGGTCCGCCTCTGGCGGAAACCCTGGAAATAATTGTTAAATAATAGGACTCGATCTTTGTCGGGGATCCGGGACTTGAACCCGGAATCTCACGCACCCGAAGCGTGCGCCTTACCAATTAGGCCAATCCCCGACAGGAACCATGTCCAGGCAGATTATATTGAACTGGTAATACCTATTCTATCACAGAATATACGTTAAATAAAGGGTTTCTGCATGGGGATTGTAGACAGTATCATGATTGTATTGCCATGTCAATCCCGTTAGATAATGTGTCAACGGGAAGTTAAAATGTCCCCTTTTCAGGGAAGTTAAAATGTCATACCTGGGCGTTTTGTTTAGCCAGGACGGCTGCACGAGCAGCTTGGCGCCAGGGATGATTAGAGGGCGGGATATGGGCTTTCGAGGCCGCCAGAACCCAGGGCATTTTAATGGACATATGCCTGGCTGGCCGTTGGGGCAGTAATTTGTAATTTAAGTATTTACCTCTAAGCCCGACGTGGATGATTTTGTCCAGGCGTTCTTC
>JAZDEZ010000015.1:0-115259 GCA_043808365.1 Patescibacteria group bacterium | reverse complement strand
CCAAGATGGTCCAGGAGTATATTGAGCACCATTTCGAAGGCCAGGAGGGCGAGGACGCCTTTCGGGTGGAGAGCCCCTAGACTTCAGTCTTATTTCTTATCTTAGGCAGTCTGCCGACTTCCAGTCGGCAGTGGTTGAAAGAAATTCCTGATTGTGGCTTTAGTAGCCATGATCTTCGTGGTTGCCGGTTGTTCGCAAACTGGCGACAAAGCCCAGAACGCTGTGGTTAATCCGAACATGACGGACAACCCGGCTGATACCCTTTTATCCGACAACGGGCAAGTAGGTCTGGTAGCGATGGCGGCGGCTGTTGGTAGCTACGATGCATTCCCAAGTCAGTGGAAATTTCCATTCAGTGGTTCATGGCAGATTTCTGTAGGCTATGACGGGAATGGCTGTTACGGTTATGATAAGTATCATACCGGTTCGGAACGGTTTGCTATTGATTGGAATCTTCCCGGTTGGGCAGATAACGGCAAACCGGTGCTTGCGGCCGCATCAGGGTGGGTGAAGTTTGCTAGCTCGAACGGTTGCTGGGGAAATACTATTGTTGTGGAAGCCGGCGGCGGAAAGCTCTACCGGGTCGCTCATCTATCTGGTATCAATGTTAGAGCCGGTTGGTGGGTGCCGCGGGGCTATGTCCTCGGCTGGGCTGGTAATACTGGGTGTAGTGAAGGTAGTCATCTACATTTTTCAGTTTACTATCCTGCATCCTATGCTGGCTATGGCAATGTCAGCGGACCGACCATTCCCCAGAACGGTATTTCCGGACAGAATGATCTTCGAATCTGCAGCTATTACAGCTCCGGACAGTAATGCCTTAAGGTGGGGCGGGAGTCTTATAAACTCTCCCCCCACCAAATTTATTTCGTAATTATTTTTTACTAATATATTTATTATGAAAACTCAATTTTATAAAACTATTGGTTTTTCAGTCATAATCGCCGGTTTATGTATCGGAGGATTTTTAATATTTCAAAATTATGTTTCACGTTCTGGTCCAAGCATCAATCCCAATAATCAAAACGTAAATACTTCCCAGCTTGTTGACATGCAGCTATTTTTTGGGAGTTCAAATCAGGCTAGTACGCGATTAATTGCTTATAACCTGAAAGATAATAATAGTAAAGAGATCCAAACCTTTAAGGCGAATCCATCTTTAGGGCTACCATTATTTGATAAGTATGATGATGGTCATTTTTTTGGATACCAACTGGAGAATGAAAGTGGAATTCTATTATCCAGCCAAGGTGAAAAAGTAAACTATGATGGACCTGATTTGCAATATAACAGTTTTTTACTGTCTCCTTCAGGGAAAAATTTGTTTTATTCTTTATATTCTGCATCACGAGAATCTTTTGAATACTTCATTAAGACTGCTGATGGAGTAACACATCAAATTGATGTTGCCGGGAAGCCCAAGGATAT
Organism: Patescibacteria group bacterium; assembly: GCA_043808365.1. Taxonomy (GTDB): domain Bacteria; phylum Patescibacteriota; class Patescibacteriia; order UBA10025; family JAHIVO01; genus JBAYGJ01. The sequence goes on along the minus strand of JAZDEZ010000015.1, from coordinate 113,831 downwards.
TGTTGGAGAAAGCTTGCACGCTATTGCCTGGTCAACTGATGAAATGAGGATATGGCTAGATCGGAGTGTCCCGACTGCAGGATATTTCCCTGGATTGTTTTATATCGATTTAGGGGACTTCAAATTACATGAACTGCCAATAATAAAACAAAATAATATTGTTTTAGTAACCATTGATAACTTTGGGTTTGCATATGGTATTGATAATAACCAGATAAATTTTAAAGGTACGTCTGGGCCTAAAGAGATTATTAAGATTGATTTAAATTCAAACACAATCACCAGGTTGCCCGTATCGCACATGATTAGGAAAATTTTTCCGGTTCAACCATCAGGATCGTTTTTGATGTATATTGATACAAACAGTAACTTATATTTGTATAATTTAGTAACAAGCCAGGAAACTTTAATCAATTCATATACTGAGATACGGAATATAAGTTGGCATGATAATTTAGTAAGTTTTTCTGCGACCTTTCCTGACTATAAATTAGGGATAATATTAGTTGACACAAGCGATATGTCAAAACAGACTATCAACGAAATAGATAGCTTGGGATCATATTTATCAGTAATTGGTTGGTTTAGTAAAGAATAATTTATATGCAACAAGATATTGTTAAAACTAATCGCCTCCTCGCCGCTGGATTCTTGATCGTGGTAGTGGCCGTGCTGATCGGCGGCGGTTTGATGTTATATAAAAAAGGAGTTTTTTCTAATACCGAAATGAATACAAATATAAATAATGTAGACAGTTCGAGTAACCAGTCTGTCAATGCAATAGATACGGCTGACTGGGTTCCGTATCCTTATTTTAGCGATTCTATTAATTTTTATTTATTTATTCCCTCCGAATGGACGACGCCGAGCCTCGAACAAATCTATGGCTCGTACGTGGATGAGGGATCATTTTTGTGGTTTCAACCACATGTAGCTGTCAATGATCAAAGCGTGAGTATTTCAATAGGTAAATACAGAGATACGGGTCAGGATTTGGCTACCTGGACGAGGTTAGAGAGTAAGGAAATCGAATCCTCACGCGTAGCATCCACACAATTTGAAAATTATACATATAATGACATTCCAATGATAGAAATTTGTTCTGACGGGACTATTGGGGGTACGCCGGCTCCTGCTTGTTTTGTGTATATGCATCAAGGGTCTTGGATCATTGAATTACGAATAGAAACATATACCAGTTCATCATATGATCGGGTAAAACAGTTAGCACGAGCTTATTCTTCACAATTCAATTTTATTAATGATACTAGTACATGGTCCGAATATTACTCGTTTAATAATGGGTTCAAGCTGCACTATCCTGACGATGTTTTACCTTTAGATACGCTGCTGTCTCGTTTGGTGACATCATTCCATGCTGAATCGTCTGATAAAATATTCCAGATAGCAATTACCCATGGCGCGACAGCTGACTTGGAGAAGTATTGGTACGACGTGCAAAAGAATGAAATAATACTTACATCAAAATTCCCTAACGAAATTTACGTTGATGGGCAACGATGCTTCTCGTACGTTTTGCAAACTGAAGGGGAAAAAATATTTGAGATTCAATGCAAAGTATATAACACACTTTATAAGATACAAATGATGCCAGGTGGAGACAAGGCCGGTTTATTAGCGATGTTAGATATGCTTTCGTCTTTAACTTTCACAACAAATAATGTCGTGAATAACGATTTGACCATATTTAAAGAAGATTCGCTTTTTCAGCTTACGTATCCAAATACATATGCTATTTATGAAGAAGGTTACGATTCGACGTATCTGAGTTTTTTTGAGAGCGGTAGTTACGCAATGCCGCGTCGGGGTTTTTCTATTTCATTCCAAAAAACCGATAAATCTGTTGAGACATGTACGAATGATATGAATTGTTTCTTATATGGAATTAATTTGTCCCTCTATAATCAGACTACTTTACGAGGGGAGTCGGCGGTAGTCAGGGGCTACGACACTCAATATGATATTCAAAATACTCAAACAACAACAAATTATATATTCACAAAAAATGGCATGATATACTCGATTAACGTTTTTACGATAGGGACGGTGGGTAATGACGAGGTAAATGCCATTTTAAAAAGTTTTAGTTTCATGTAATTCCCGATAACCAAAAAGACGACCTTAGTTTAGATGGGTCGGTCGTCAGTTTGGAGCTTACGTTTTGATAGAAATAGTACATTACTACTGTTTCGCATCCATGACAGCCTAAACGTGTTAGAGAAGTTAGGGTGGAAACTTTTGGCAGTAACGCGCTCTTTCCTAAAAAGCTAGTTTTAATTGTAATAAATCTTCCCAGCCTGTCAAGGGTGGTTTGTTTATTGCTGTTAATTTCCCCCGAGATTACCTAAAAATTATAAAAAAAGGTCGAAATAATTAACAATTAATAATCAGTAAAAACTATGAATTTAAACAAAGCAGAACTGATCGGCAACCTGACGGCGAATCCGGAGCTCCGGACGATGCCTTCGGGCCAGTCGATCGCCTCATTCAGCTTGGCGACGAATTATAACTGGCGGGATTACAAGAGCAAAGAGATGAAAAAGAGCACGGATTTTCATCCGGTCATTGCCTGGGGCCGGCTTGGGGACGTCGTGGGTAAGTACCTCAAGAAGGGCGACCGGGTGTATATCGACGGCCGGATGCATACGCGATTTTGGCAGGGCAAGGACGGCGTCAAGCGCAACCGGACGGAAGTGATAGCGCAGAACCTGATCATGCTGGGCGGGGCCAAAGCCAAGGCCGAACCGCAGACGGACAAGGTCAATGATGAAGTGGTGGTGGAAGAGATGGATGTCACCAACGCGCCAGTCAGCGAATAAGGAGAACGGCAAGGAGTAGCGCTCCTTGTCTTCCCGGTCCCACCGTTTTCTGGGAAGGTTTCGGCGGGGCCAGGGAGAGAGGGAGTGAATGACGGTTAGAGTTCGCGGTGTCGTTGGCGCCGCCCGTGTCGGTAGAGTTAGCGTTTATTAATAAATAATATGAATAATCCAATAAAAAGCTTCAAAGATTTAGATGTGTATTGTAATTTGTATTCAGCTTGTATTGAGGTCATGACAAATATTATTCCATTCTTACCAGTACTTGAGAAATATGATTTACGAGATCAATTAAGTCGATCATGTAAAGCCGCACCCCGTTTGGTAGCAGAAGGGTATGCCAAGAAACACCAAAAACAGGGATTTCAAAAATATATAGACGACGCAATGGCAGAATGTAATGAATGCGTGGTCAGCCTTGAGCAAGTTAAAGATATCTATCATCTTGAAGTTGAAAGATGTGAAAAATTGGTTGATGCTTATGATAAATCAGCGCGACAACTGTTTAATTTGGCCATCGCTTGGGATAAGTTTAAAAACCGACGCTTTACACCACCGTTAGACGATACGCCTGCCCGCCATCGGCTTCGCCTCAGGCGAAGGCAAGGCGGGAGCAGCGCTACCCCTAACACTAACTAAAAATATATGAAAAAAATTTTAACCTATGCAGCAATTACCATCGTGATGATAGTAGTAATTATATTACTTAATCTGACCATGGTCGCCAAGGCCGCCACCGCCGATCACATCGTTTTCAGTGAAATAAAAACCAGCGGCGGAACCGGCAAGACGACGGACGAATTCATCGAGCTGTACAATCCGACTGGCCAGGCGGTTAGCTTAGATGGCTGGGCGTTAATCAAAAAGACCGCCTCCGGAAGCGATTATGTATTGGTCGGTAATGTTGGCGCCAAAACCATACCAGCCAATGGATTTTTCCTGATTGCCCATCCGGCCGGCTACGGCGGCAGTGTCATGCCGGACGCGGTGTATACGACGACAAATTCAATTTCAGATAATAATACTCTTGTCTTGAAAAATCAAACGCAGGATATTATTGACCAGGCCGGGTACGGCACGGCAACGGTGTATGAGGGCGAAGCGGCCGCCAACCCGGCGGCGTCGAAAAGCCTGGAGCGGAAGGCGAAGCCGGACTCATCGGCGGAATTCATGGTTGACGGCGGCCGCGATTATTTTGCTGGCAACGGCGAGGACGGTAATGATAATATAAATGATTTTATGCTCCGCGGCGTGCCTGAGCCGCAAAATACGCTGTCCGAGCCCGAGTACGTGACTGCCGCGGCGCCCATCCCGGTGGTCACGGCGCCGATTAACACTAATACGCAGACTGCTCCGACGCCCACCCCGACGCCCGCATCTTCATTGCCCGAGCAAAATCATCCGCCGATTGCAGAAATTGACGCCTCGGCCCAAGACGTAAAAATCAACCAGGAAATGACCTTTGACGCTTCGGATTCGTCAGACGCGGATAAGGATAAGATGACGTATAATTGGGATTTCGGCGACAAAAGCGCGGGAAGCGGGAAAAAGGTAAAGCACTCTTTCAAAACCGCCGGCGAATATACCGTGGCCTTGGCGGTACAGGACAGCCGGGGCGGCGAAGCCAGGGCGTCCGTCACTGTCAGCGTCATTGATTTTGATTATTCGTCGAAAATATTCATTAATGAAGTTCTGCCCGCGTGCACGGGCGCGGATGACGCCTGTGAATTTATCGAGCTGGTTAATAATGACAGCCGCTCGGTTAATTTAGCCGGCTGGTCATTGACTGACCAAAAAACCGCGTACCGTTTCCCGGATAATACGAATATCGGCCCCGGCACTTTTTTGGTTCTTAAGCACCAGGTATGCAAGATCACGCTCAATAATACCGGCGATACGCTGTATCTGGCGGATCCGGCGAAGAAGATCGTCCAGGGCGTGACGTACGGCAAAGCAAAAGATGACATGTCTTTTTCACGGACTGACAATGGTCTGCATTGGCAGTGGACAAACGTGGTCACGGCGGGAACAGCTAATGAGTTTTCCGAAGAGGAACAAGGCGGTGACACGGACATAGTCAGTGAGGCTGGCCCGGCAGGCACTTCGGCCAGTCCGGCAACAGTGAACGCGAATATCAGCGCACCAGCATTGGTTCCTAATAATCCGGTACAGTTGGCGATCAAAGACGTAACCGAAGCTTCTATTGGGAAATTGGTGACTGTGAGCGGGCAGGTGGACAGCGTGAGCGGCCGGAGTTTTTATCTGGTTGATGAGGATGGCAATAGCTTGCGCGTGTACGTGCCGAAAAAACCCGGCCTGGAAACCATTGGAGTCAAAGCAGGCGATGCCGTTACGGTTACGGGCGAAGTGAGCAAGACGGACGCCGGACTGCGGATCGTGCCGCGGACAAAGGAGGATATTGCGATACAAAATGATAAAGCGCCGAGTGATGGAGCGGTGCTGGGCGCGGAAACAGCGGATGATACCATAGCTATTCCAGCCAGGAAACCAAACGCCCATGTCCTGACGTATGTGCTGGTCGCCGCGACCGCGACCGTTGGGGGGATAGCGATCTACGTATGGAAGAGCAAGGAGAAGGTTAAATAATAAATCAAAGATCAAAAATAAAATATCAAATATATAATTTAAATTTCAAAAATGCAGGACAATAAGTTTACTAGTGAATTTAAGCAGCGTATTTATAGTTTTGTTTTGCGCCTCATACGGTTAATTAATGGCTTACCACGGAATCAAACATTTTATATTATTAGCGGTCAGTTATTAAGGAGCGGGACAAGCATCGGCGCAAATTATTTTGAAGCGCAATCCGCCAGTTCACGACGTGATTTTACCAACTATTTCCATCATTCTTTGAAGTCCGCTAATGAATCCAAATTCTGGTTAGCGTTAGTACGAGATACTCATCAGACAAGTAATTTTGAAATTGATGCTTTACTCACTGAGCTTTCGGAAATATCAAAGATTTTGGCTAGGAGCATTATCACTTGAAAAAACAGGAAGTAGCATCTCTATCTTTGATTTTTTCGATTTGATTTTTGATATAAAAAATACCGGGATGCTAGGACTCGGCATCGATTGCCTTGTCTGATAAATGCAAAAATTGTATACTACAGGCCACAAACATATGAAGTGGTATTTTATGTTAATCTTTTTACTGATCGCCACATGCATGATCGTGGCTGGGCACCTCGGCCTGTATGCTTCATGGGTGAAGTTTTTCAGCGTCAACAATACTAATATAAAATGGATCCTGCGCATCGGGCTGGGCGCATTATCCATCAGCTTTATTATTGCGTCATTATTGACGTATTGGAAAGAGAACGCGTTTGTTAACGCGCTTTATAGCGGAGTCAGCGTTTGGCTGGGCATGGCCTGGTATTTGATCCTGGCAGTCGCCGCGGCTTGGATTGTAATTTTAATCGGTCGATGGTTTGGCGCGGCCATGCCCCTGGCCATTGTTGGGAGTATTTTTATGGCAATCGGCTTGGCATATTCGATCCATGGCATTTGGAATGCCCAGCATCCGATAATCAAGAGGATTGTCGTCACCATTCCGAATTTGCCGCAGGCCTGGAAAGGTCGGACGGCGGTCCAGTTGTCCGATGTCCACCTCGGGCCCGTGCACCGTGAAAAATTTTTCCAAAAGGTCATTGATCAAGTGAAGCCCCTCAATCCGGACGCGGTATTCGTCGCCGGAGACCTGTTTGACGGCAGCGGACGGGATCTGGATAAATTAGCCGAGCCATTGAACCAGCTGAATCCGCCGCTGGGCATGTATTATGTTACCGGCAACCATGAGACGTATATCGGGCTGGATAGGGCCATGGCCGCCTTGGATGCTGTCCGTGTGACGAAATTGCACGACCGGGCGGTTATTGCCGCCGGCCTGCAAATCGTCGGCATCGATTATCCGAAAATAGGGGAGAAAAAAGATTTCGCGGCCATCATGAGCCATATCGACCCGGACCGGCCGTCGATAGTTTTATGGCATGAGCCGAACCATTTGGACGAGCTGAAACAATTAGGCGCCAGCTTAGTGCTGTCCGGCCATACGCACGTCGGGCAGATGTGGCCGTTCAATTTTATCACCCAGGCCATGTACCATGACAATGATTATGGGCTGCATTCAGATGGGAATTTTTCCGTATATACTTCCAGCGGGGTCGGCACCTGGGGCCCGCCGATGCGCACGGGCAACCGGCCGGAGATCGTGGCGATTACTTTTGAATAAAAAAAATAGGGGCCGCAGCCCTTTTATTTGCTGTAGCCCCAGTGGAAGGAGCCACGTTTTTCTTTTTATTTTTGTTTTCTACCCTAAGTATAGCGCAAAAAAAGGCTTTTGTCAACCCCGTTAGAAAATGTACGATTATTGTTCATACAATTAGGGAAAGTTAATATCAATTACTGTCCTTCTATAAGGAAATGATTCTTTGTACATTTTCTAACGGGGTTGACAAGGAATGTTAAATTAATCCAGCGAACCGACTGCCATGTCTACGCCATTGCGGAGCTTTGAGTCATAGGCGAAAAAAGTGCCGAGCACGCTGCCATTAAATCTAAACGCGCGTACCTGGGGAGCGCCGCCTTTTTCGGTAGCCGCGACTATTTCGCTCGTGCCGTCAGCGTCCAGGTCGCCGGCCGCCACCTTGACTCCTAATTTATAGCCCGTGCCGTATGGCGTGATTTTTTTCAGCAGTGTGCCGGCCCGACTGTAAATTTTTATTTCTCCCACACGTCCGACGCCGGAACCGGTAATGATTTCATCAACTCCGTCGGCATTGACGTCGCCGGCCGCCACGTTGACGCCCGAGCGGTCGGTTTTTTCATAGACAAAGAAACCAGGAGTGAATTTCAGCGCGCCGGTGCCGGAGAAAGTCCGGACATGGGCGCCCGCGCCCCGGCCGGTGCCGACGATAATTTCATCGGTGCCGTCCCCGTCCAGATCGCCGGCCGCCACCCGGATGCCGGTGCGCACCTGTTTTTCATAGGCAAAAAATCCGTTGGTCAGTTTGGCTTTCCCGGTCAGACCGCTGAACACCCGCACGTGCGGCCCGTAGCCTTCCGGCACGCCGGTGACGATTTCCGCCAGATGGTCGCCATTGAGGTCGCCGCAAGCGACAAACACTCCGCCTTTTATTGTTTTCGCGTAAGCCAGGAATTGCGTGACCAGCGTCCCGTTCTGCCGGTACACTTTCACCCACGGTTCTTCACCCGTGCCGACGCCGACTACAATTTCATCTTTATAATCATAGTCCACGTCGCAGGCGGCTAAATGCACGCCGCCAAGGTATGACTGGCTGAAGGGGTATAAATTGCGGGGCGTACTGCGGACCTTGCCAGCATAACTGATCGCCTTGATGAGCGGGCTGCTGCCCGGGCCGGCCGCGGCCAGGATGTATGAGGATCGGATAACGGTGAAAGTGGTTGTTTTGTAATCTTCGGTATTGCCGGCGTCATCGACGGCGAAATAGCCGATCGTCATGTCGGCATTAATGGTGACAGGCGAGTCGTAGACTGTGGAGCTTGTCGCCGGCGCAGTGCCGTCGGTAGTGTAGTAAATTGTGGATGTTTCATTGGCGGTTAACGTCACCTGGCGGCCGTTGACGATCCATCCGCCCGATGGGCTGGCTGAAGTTTGCGGCACGGTACTGTCGTAGATTATTTCATCGGAGGCAGAGGCGGACATGATGTTGCCGGCCGCATCCGCGAATTGGACATACACTGTTTTTGCGCCTTGTGACGCGGTATCCAGACTCCAGGTCCGGCTCGTGGCGTACGTTTCCCAGCCAGACCACGCGCTGCCATTGTAAAAATTCATATAGGGAACGCCGTTTGTATCCGACGCTGACAGGGTTAAGGTGGCCGTGCCAGAGTTTGTGTGGCTGTTGCCGCCGTTGATGGTGACGGTGCCGGTCGGCAATGTAGTGTCGACTGTGATATTTTTCAGACTGGCCAGACTGGCGGTCGGAGTGAAATTTGCCATGGCTACGCCATTCGTATTGGTAACGGTGCCAGATATACTGGTGACGTCGAGGTCGGATATGTTTTGCCCGTCGGCGATGGTGTAGTCGCAGGAGCCGGTTGCTGAATTGCTGAAAGAAATGGAACAGCTGGCGCCGGTATTGAGCGTCAGGGATAATGAGCCGGTGACGGTATTAGATAGGGTTACGTCGATATCGATAATGGAGCCTGTTTTGTAGTATCCGTTCGTTTTATCAGAGGAAATGCTGGCGATAGTCGGGACAACGCATGCGGGAGTGACGGCTGGCACGGCGCTGCATAGGCCGGACTGGTCAAATTCCACCGACTGTAGCGCATTCATGACCTGTGTGCAGTCAGAGCTGCCGGTGCCGTACAAATCGTTGCATGCGTTTATAAGAGCCGTATAGGTGTCATTAAAATCCGAACTGGCGGTTGAATATACCGTGAGAGCGCGGTAAAAAATAGCCTCTTCTTTTGTCCGGCCAATTCCCGAAATTGTACAGCCGTTAAAAGTACCGCCGGTCGCAATCAAATATGCGGCGTGTCCAAGTATGGTGTTATTAGTATGGATGCCGCCATTGTCAGAACTGCCGCAGTATACATTTGGACTGTAAAAACGGTCGGGGTATCCTCCACCGGCCGGGTCGCTTAAACTGCGCATGGCGCCGCCCGGCAGATCTTCGCCCATCTGCCAGTCGCTGGATCCTTCCACGTAATTTTGCGCCGCTTCGCCGAAAATGTCAGCATACGCTTCACTCAGAGCTCCTGATTCATAAGAGTAAGTGAATCCATCTGGCGGGATGGCGAACGTCGCGACCGCGTGGTTGTATTCATGGCCGACCACGTCCAATACTTCGTAATCCTGGCAGAAATTTATCGAGTAGCCGTCGAAATACGCATTTGGACAGGCGCCGCCGACATAATCGATATATACCCATCCGTCAGTTTTTGTGACGGCATTATGCGTGCCATCACCAATGCCTCCCAAGTCGTTTCCCCCATCGAGTCCGAAGGTGATTGAATAGTACGTGTGGATACTGCCAGAGTACGAATAGAGGTCGTCCACGTCAGTGCCGCCAACTAAGATATTAGCGCCATGCGATGGTTGTCCTTCGGAGCGGCCAAAAACATGTCCCAGATATGAAAAATCAAGATAGCATAACACGCTATCAACTCCGCAGTCGTAGATGCGCCGGCTGATAGCCGTCTGGATGCCGGTGATCTGGTACAGCCAGCCGCCGTCATAGGCATCGATAAAGTAAGATTCTTTGGCTTGCGGGAATTGATTGTACAGCTCGACGCGCCAGGCCAGGTGGTTTACTTGTCCGATGGTATTTTCAATCAGTCCTTTATTGAAAACAACTAAACTGGCATTCGTTACAGTCGGAGCCATGGGCAGTCCCTGCTGGTTCCAATGATTTTTGGACAGTGCAATCGCCATCTCTTGGGAAATCAGAGGGGTAGTTATGATTGAAACGTCGGGGATTGTATTCCCGTTGATGGAGGCTATGTCTGAATCCTTGGTGAGATGCACGATGGTCTGGGCGCCAAAAACCGGCACGCCGTTCGAAGACTGGTTGTACCTCACGTGTTTCATGCTCAAGCTGTCGGAATTGACGGCAAGCAGCTGAAGTTCCTGGTCCGGCTGTTTGAGGCCGAAAAAACCGCCGTATTCTTTCATGGCCTGCCCGGCGATCTCTGCCGGATCGGCGGCAGTCGGTTTAGTTTTAAGCGGCAATATTTTTTCCGGTCCGCTCGTAATGGCAGAGGCAGATTTTGTTTTAATATCGGTGATGATTTGAAAACCATCCACAGAGGCGGCCGTCATTGCTTGGACGATCCCCGGATTTATCAACGCAAAAAAAACCGCGATAAACGCGAGGCATCCGCCATACCATACTTTTGACATTTGGGGCATGTTTTTTATGGCGATGAGTGTATTTTCTGTTCATATTATAGCGTAAAAAATGACTTTTGTCAATTCACGATGTTCCGTTCAGACTGCTGCGTTCAGCCGCTTGACGAACGGAACCGAAAGGGGTACACTTGTTAGAATGTAAAAAACAAATACAGGAGATATTTACCATGTCTGGAGAAGAAAATCTCGGTCCCGGAGTACGGGAAATCGTAGAATTGCTCAAAGACGGCCAAGCAACCATCGATCTGCGAGACGTCAAACCCGGGGACAAGCTCTTTATCAAGATCGGTGAAACAGAAGATGATTATTTAAATTTCACCATCATTGAACCTGCCAAACAAAACGTTACGGGCCCGAAAGACTCCGCCCGCGCATGGTTGCCCGGGTGTAAGTTGCCTCCCGAATTTGAAGACCGGGAAAAAGTCAAAATTTTGATCGGTGGATCGTGCACCTATAGTCCTTATTCTCCCATGGTGACCATGCTATCAATTGGCAAACTCACGCAGGGTCGAAGCATGGTAATCTGGTGTGAGGAAGTGGGTTCTGAAGACAAGGCGATCATCTTCAAAAACGGCATTATTGCCATGGCCCTCATCCACGAACTTTAACCTAATGCCCGCGCCTGTCATTTTGACCGGCCGGGCTTTTTTATTGCTAATAACAAGGCGTGCGCCTCCATGTCAAAACTGCTACAATGACATTACTCATATGGCCAATAAGCATAAAAAGTTTATTATCATTGATGCTAATGCATTACTTCACCGGAGCTTCCACGCACTGCCGCCGCTGACCACCAAGAACGGCCAGTTGATTAACGCCGTGTATGGGTTTATTACTGTCCTGTTGAAAGTGTTTAAAGAATTCAAGCCGACCTATGTGGCCGTGGCTTATGACATGCGCGGCAAGACGTTCCGGCACGAGGACTTTGCCGAGTACAAGGCCGGCCGGGTCAAGCCGCCGCAGGAATTTTACGATCAGATACCGATTTCCAAACAGGTATTGGAGGTTCTCGGCATTCCGGTTTTCGAGAAGCAGGGCTTCGAGGCTGACGACGTTATCGGCACGGTCGCCCAGCTTAATAAGAAAAAGGACATCGAGACGGTGATTGTGACCGGCGACAAGGACGCGTTCCAGCTCATTGATGACCACACCACCGTTTTCACCATGCGCAAAGGCATGTCGGACACGGTCGTGTACGACGAAAAGGTTTTATTTGAACGATACGGGCTTACTCCGGAGCAGATGATTGAATACAAGGCGCTGGCCGGCGATTCATCAGACAATATTCCTGGCGTGAAAGGAATTGGGGAGAAAAGCGCCCTGGAGCTGCTAAAAAAATTCAAGACTGTCGAGGGTATTTATAAGAAGATTGACGCGGCAGGCGACCAGGCGGACATCAAGCCACGGTATTTGAAATTACTGCGGGAGCATAAGAAAGAGGCTTTCATGAGCAAAGGGCTGGCAACCATCATTCGCGATGTGCCGATTGAATATTCCAACGACAAATGCCTGATTAAGCCGTTTGACAAGGAAAAAGTTTTTACGGTATTTCAGGAGCTGGGCTTCAAAAGCTTATTGGGGCGGCTGCCTGATATCAAGGCAGAAGGGAAAGAGGAGCGACAGGAGCCAGAGGTTGAAGAGAATGGAAAAGAACAAGTGGGAGCAGTAGAGAATAAGTCAAAGGAATCACATGAGGGAAAAGGAAAGGCGGCGAATTATCGATTAGTGCAAACGGACGGTGAGTTTGCGGAGTTTCTGGCGGAAGCGCGGGAGCAGACGGCTATGGCCGTAGACACTGAATCAACCAGCCTGGACCCTTTCCGCGCGAAGCTGCTGGGAATAAGTTTTTGCTGGGAAGAGGGGCGGGCATTCTATTTGGATATTAAGAATAACCAGATCTGGCTGGAAAAATTGAAACCGCTTCTGGAAGATTCGAAGATAAAAAAATTCGGCCATAATATCAAATATGACCTGGCAATTCTGCGCCAGGCTGGCGTTGAATTAACGCCGATCAGTTTTGACAGCATGGTCGCCTCATATCTGCTCAACCCCGGATCGCGCGGGCATGGTTTGGACGCATTAGCCTTTGAAGTATTCGGCTACCAGATGCAGCCGATCGCCGACCTGATCGGCAAGGGCAAGGACCAGATTTCCATGGCCGCGGTGCCGGTCGAAAAAGTAACATGGTACTCATGCGAGGACGCCGATTACACATTGCGTTTATGCCGGTACCTGGCCGAAGAGCTGGCCGAAAAAAAATTACGCAAGCTTTTTAATGAAATTGAAATGCCGCTGGTGGCGGTCCTGGCCATGTTGGAAAAAAACGGCGTGAAGATTGATTCAAAATTCCTAGGGACACTGTCAAAAGAGCTGGCCCAGAAAATCAGTTTACTGGAGAAAAAGATATACGACCTGGCCGGCACTACTTTCAATATCAATTCGCCGTTGCAATTGAAGGAAGTGCTGTTCGGCCGGCTGAAGATAAGCACGGAGGGGATCAGCAAGACGAAAACCGGATTGTCGACCGCGGCGGCACAGCTGGATAAGATGCGCGATAAGCACCCGATTATTAATTTACTGACCGAATATCGCGAGTTGTCAAAATTGCAGTCAACGTACGTCGAAGCGCTGCCTAGGCTGGTTAATCCCAAGACCGGCCGCGTGCATACCAGTTTTAACCAGACCATAACGGCGACCGGCCGCCTGTCCTCGTCCGACCCGAATTTCCAGAATATCCCGATCCGGACCGAGGAAGGCCGGAAAATCAGGCAGGCGATCATCGCGGAGAAAGGGTTCCAGATCGTATCAGCGGACTATTCGCAGATAGAATTGCGCGTGGTCGCGTCACTGGCGCGTGACGAGAAAATGATCGAGTCGTTCAGAAAAGGCGAAGACATCCATCGCCGGACAGCGGCTGATATTTATAATATCCCGTTGGCAGAAGTGACCAATGAGCAGCGTTATGAGGCCAAAGAGGTGAATTTCGGCGTGTTGTACGGGATGGGCGCTTGGGGATTAGCCTCGCGGAAGAACATGTCGCGCGAACGGGCGCGAGCCTTCATCGAGAAATATTTTTACGCGCACCGGCAGATCCAGGAGTATTTGGCGCAAACCATCCAGTCCGCACATGAGCTGGAGTATGTGGAAACGCTGTTTGGGCGCCGACGGTATTTGTTGGAGATCAATTCCGAAATGGGGCAGGTCCGGGCCCAGGCGGAGCGGATGGCTGTGAACATGCCGGTCCAGGGCACGGCGGCCGACCTGATGAAAATGGCCATGATCAATATCGCCAAAAAACTTCCAGAAGTCAGTCCGCGTACGAAAATGATCCTCCAGGTGCACGATGAGCTTGTTTTTGAAGTGCCGGCAGACGAGGCGGAGAAGGTGGCAAAATTCATTGCCCTGGAAATGAACACGGTTCACGTTCTTACCGTCCCGCTGAAGACGGATGTTTCTATGGGGCCAAATTGGGGAGAACAGGAAAAACAGAAAATAAAAAACCGAGCTGGGTAAGCCCGGTTGGAGAAAAAAGAGCTGTGCGCTATATTACCAGTTGTAAGTGTTTGTTGTTTTTGTTTTCCGACAGGATGCCTTTTCGGATGAGCACGTCTATCGATGAATTGATCCTCGTGTCCACCGAGAGGCGTTCGAGGAATCGCAGTATCATATTACGGCTGATGTTTTTTTCGCCGCATTTTTTCAGGTATTCCATCGTGAATACGACCATGATATTTTCGTCATTGATCAGGTCCTTGAGACAGCCATGAATGTACGCGATCCGCTGGCGTTCCCCCGGAAAACATTCAAGATTATAGTCCTCACGAAGACTTCGGAGAAAAGGTCTGATTTGGTGCATGTACCCTCCAGTAAAGTGCGATGATTTTATTTTACAATTGTGTTACTATAGGTTTATACGCATTTATTGTCAACCCCGTTAGAGACATTATGAAATATTACCCTGGTAACATTATAATATGGTTTATGACACCTAGGTTTTTACAAACTCAACAGCATCTCTAACGGGATTGACCCTAATGATCATTTTTCTTTACGGCGCTGATTCGTACCGCGCCAGACAACGTTTGCGGTTTTACCGGGATGGGTTCAAGAAAAAATACGACCCGTCCGGCCTTAACGCGGTCAGGCTGGATGGAGCCAAGCTGGCCATGGAGGATTTCGGCAAGGCGGTCGGTTCGGCCGGGTTCCTGGCAAAGAAGCGTTTCATTACCGTCGAGAATCTGATCAGCCTAAACAAGAATAAAAAGATCCAGGGCGATATTATCGAGTATCTGGATTCCGAATGGGCCGATGATAATGTCCTGGTTTTTTTTGAAGAGCATGCCCCCGCGCGCCGCGGCAGGCGCCCCGGACAGACGGCGCATACGCTGGCGGACCGCCTGCTCAAGGAGCGAGCGGAAGAATTCCCATTGCTGGCCGGCGAACAGCTGAACGCGTGGATACGCGCGGAAACTAAAACCCGTCGCGGCTACATCGAGACGCCGGCTATCCTGGAATTAGCCAGCCTGGTCGGCTCTGACCTCTGGACCATGTCATCCGAAATCGACAAGCTGATCAGCTTGAAAGCCGGACAACCCATCACTGCTGATGACGTGCGGACAACGGTGCGGGCCAGTTTTGACGAGAATATTTTCCATCTGACCGACGCCCTGGCCGAACGCGACGCCAAGCGGTCTTGCGCATTGCTGCACGACCAGCTTCAGCTCGGCAGCCATCCCCTGTATATCCTGACCATGCTGGTCCGGCAGTTCAGGATTTTATTGCAGGTGAGGGAAATCATCGGCCAGGAGCCGAATTATTATACCGTGGCCAGCCGCCTTAAGCTGCATCCGTTCGTCGCCCAGAAGGCCATCCGTGATGCCAGGAAGTTCACCCCGGAGGATTTAAAAACCACCTACCGGCGTTTGCTGGAGCTGGATATCGCCCTGAAATCTTCCCCGCATGACCCGGCCGTGATGTTTGACCTCTTGATCACGCGGGTGTGCCAGGTGGCGTGAGGATTATCCTCCTCCGCTTAAATACCCCGCAGTTTACTGCGGGAATACAAAATGTGGAGAATCCTCCGCCGTGCTCCGCCATAGCGGCTACGCGACGGCGAGTAGCGCGAGCGAAGGAGGATAATAAGCTACAGAGAATGAACGCATTACACCGCTGACGATATCTCGCGTCAGCTTACTATAAGGTAGTTCATTTACCTAGCGCGTGCAGCTGCTTCATGAGCCGCGATTTCAGCCGGTTGGCCGTATTTTTTTTGATCACCTGGTTAGAGGCGGCCTTATCCAGCGCTTTGGCAGCGGCTTTGACAGCGGCAGCGGCCTTGCCCTTTTCTTTGGCGGTTAAGTTCTTGCGCGCGTCTTTGACTAATTTTTTCAGCTGGCTTTTGACGGCCAGGTTCTTGGCAGACCGGACTTTTGTTTGCCGGAGGTGCTTGATCGAGGCGTGCTTGTTTGGCATAAAGTTAAATTAAAAATCAAATATAAAATATTAAATATTAAAATTGTAGGGTAAGTGTAGCAGAAGAGCGCTGTTGGTTCAAGCCCGCCGGAGCAATGAGGATTTGTACCGGAGCGGCCGGTAGGCTTTGAGTCGGACGATGCGCGGGGTTAGCCCGCGGGTTTTCAGCTCGGCGCGGATATTTTTTGTGAAAGCGCGCTGGTCGTATCCCAGGCCGATAATATCAGGCTTTATGAGCTCAATGATTTTCAATTTGTCCCCATGGCGTCCCAGAACGACCCGGTCCGCAATTTTTATTTTTTTTATTTTTCGTACCCTGGCGTTTTGGTTGTGCAGGGGTCTGGCACCCTTAACCTTGACTACAGTACTGTCCCTGGCCACGACGACGATCAAAAAGTCACCCAGCTTTTTCGCCTGCTTGAACAGGGATAGGTGGCCGGGATGGAGGATGTCGAACGTGCCGGTAATGAGGACTTTAGTCATAAGGGAATAAAATGGCTATTGAGGGCTATAGAAGGCCCAAGAGGGACAGAAGTGAGTTTCAGATGTGGGAAGTTGGATATGGGTTTAGAAGGGAGAGGGCAATTGATAATGTGCGCCCGCTTACCATCTTTAGCCTTATCAAGCCTTCTTTATTGTAAGTATAGCAGATAAAGAGGGCTGTTTTGACAGCCTGGCCGTGGGTGGTGTAAGATTATCTTTTCTAAAACAGAAAATGTATATTGATAATAGACAAGGAGGTAATCATGAACGACGGGTATGAACTTTGTATTGGCAATGAGATTGATGACAAGATGTACGACGAATGCGCTGTGGTCGGCGTTTATGGCATCGGTGACGCGAGTAATGTCTGTAAAAAGGTGTTGTTTATGACGCAGCACCGTGGGCCAAAGGCAAGCGGAATGGCCACCTGGGACGGGCAACAGTTACACCTGCACAAAGACTCGGGCCTGGTGCGGGAAATCTTTACCCAATCGGTAATGGCTGGTTTGCTTGGCCAGATAGCTATCGGCCATAACCGGTACGTGACAGCTGACGGCAGCGAGCTGGCCCACCAGCCGCATCTGAAGAAATGCCATAATGGTCGGGAAGTGGTTGGCGCCAGTAATGGAGATGATCCTCGTTGCGACCTATTGATCGCAAGACTGAAAGAGGCCGGGTACAAGTTGGATTCCCGAAATGACGGCGAGGCCATTACCACGCTATTGACGTATTACCTGGACAAGCTTCAGGGCGATGAGACTGATTTGGACGCGTTCCGTCGGCTGATGAACGATCCGGATCTACGTGGCGCGGCTTATTCCGCCGTTTTCATTCTTGATGGGGTTCTCTGGGTTATCCGTGATCCGCTCGGTATACGTCCGTTGTCTCTAGCGCGGTTCGGTCAGGGCTATATCGTAGCTTCCGAAACGTGCGGCTTCGATATAGTGAAGGCAGATTATATCCGCGATGTCCATCCGGGTGAGATCATCCGGATTGACGAGGATGGCGAACGTGGGTACCCTGGCGCTGAGTCTACGCGACACGCGCATTGCATCTTCTGCTACATTTATTTTGCCAGACCAGACAGCAGAATATTTGGCGGCCATTCTGTGGCACGGGCGCGTAAACGCATGGGAGCGAAACTATGGCCACATATCCGGCCGTATATCACCGCAGACCCAAGTGAGTATATCGTCATCAGTGTCCCTGATTCAGCCAATAATATCGGCAACGGGCTGGCCCAGGAATCGGGGATTCCTTTTGAATTCGGTCTGGTCAGAAGCCACTTTATCGGCCGTGGGTTCCTGGCGCCAGTCCAAGAGCAGAGGGAAAAAGCAGCAGTGCTGAAATACAACCCTGATGCCGGATTGGTAAGCGGGAAACGAGTCATCGTGGTGGAGGATTCTATTGTCCGGGGGACGACGCTTCGCCTGCTGATCCGCATGCTCCGTCTGGCCGGTGCCGTGGAAGTCATCGTGGCTGTCAGCTCGCCACCGGTGAAGTGGTCCTGCTTTTTTGGGATCGATACGCCGACTCGACGCGAGCTTATCGCCAGCACAAAATCTGTCGATGAAATTTGTCGGGAAATCGAAGCCGACCGGCTGGTGTATCTGCCGCTAGAAGATACCCTGGATTGCGTGCATAATGGCCGGACTCATTTCTGTCACGCTTGTTTCAGTGGTGAATACCCGTGTCAGGAGTCAATCCCAGCAGACAAGTTCGTTGACTAATTGGGAGGAGAGACAATTATGAAGACGCCGCCTATTCACGAGAGTAGGCGGTTTTTTTATCCACTCATAAATAATTATACTGACTTGCGCGTACAGTTAATAGTCGAATTTTCACGCCTTTCTATACATATATCACTAACTATATTATAGATGAGAGTAAGCCTCATGCTTATCGCCATCGTTTTTTTTGACAAACTTGAGCCGATCATTTAAAATAGAGTTGCAAACGGCCTTGTTTATCCGGATTAGACATCCATTGACTTACGAGGCCAAGGCACTTTTTTGGAGGTATTACTTATGTTGCTGAATTATTTTCACTCTCCGCCCAGCCGGCCGATGTATCCTGGTGAAGGCGGAAATCTATGCGACCAGAATTCGTCGTAAAATTCAAAGCTTGGGTTTCGATGGATTCTAAAGTATTATAAGGGGTGGCAATTACAGTCACCCCTTTTTTATTACCTCTTGAAATTCTCGAGTCGAAAAGATTTAATTTGACAATAAAATCAAATATCATTAGACTTTAATCATGTTTTTGTTCTTTTAAAATATCATTCGGCCTCGGTTTCGCCGAGAAGTCAGCCAAAAAGGCTGATTGACCCTCATGTAATTGAATCGGTGGATTAGGTAACTCAAGGAGGTGATTGGAGATAATGCCAGTAAAACCAGACTTTCCATTATTGGCAAGGCTGGACCTAAACAGTCCGGTCAAACTGACAACAGCCATCAAGCCGGAGTCAGTGTTATCGGGGTTTGAATAGCTCAAGATGTAATTAATGTCCAGGTTAGTAAGAAAAGACGCAAAATGCAATCATGAAATCGTGATGAGGGAGGAAAGGCTTTAATGAAGCCAATTCTTTTGTCCCTGGGAACGACGGACTTCAATAGCTCAATCCAGCTTACCAGGTCCGAGTATCCGGCGGCATTGTCGCCGTTTGAGTAACGCTAAAACATATTGCTGATCAAACAGGACCCAGGTCCTGTAGGAAAAAAATCCAAAAACACTAGCCTCATAAATCCTAGTGTAAAATTGGGCCCCTGCCTCCTTTCGTAAGAAAGGATAGGGGCATTTTTTATCTGTGCTTCAGATTATACTGGCGCTGGTATTCTTTGGCCTTATCCTTGTGGAGCTCGTAGTACCGGCGCTGGTACTCGCGCCGCGCTTCCGGGGTTGACAGTTTCCCCTTCTTTTTTACTTTCTCTGCCGAACGAGCCATGTTTTAATCCCTCCCCCTATGCATGGTATTTTGTTTTGTTTAATTCTATCGGAGTATTGCCCTATCTGTCAATAAAAAATCCACTGAATCATACTAGGTTCAGAATTTCGCTGCCGTCACAATGCTTTTCCCGTTATTCGACAATGCGATGCCGCGTGGCGTCGCTGCAATTTTTACTTTGATTACTACGCGATGTCGGGAGGGAGACATTTCAATAATTATCCCTTCCGTTTCTTCGGTTTTTTTAATGCTGTAATTTGGTCCCGAAGAACCGCCGCTTTCTCGAATTCCAGATTCTGTGCTGCCAACTCCATTTGTGCTTCAAGGTCGGAGATAATGTGGGGGATTTCTTCTTTGGGGAGGTCTTTGAATGTCAGCTGGCCCATGTCGGCCGTTTGTTTCAGTTTTGACCCGGCCAGCCGGGAATCTTTCACCGTCTTGATTATGGATTTTGGCGTGATGCCATGCTCCTTATTGTATGCTTTCTGGATTTTGCGGCGGCGGGTGGTTTCGCTGATGGCCCGTTTCATCGAACCGGTGATTTTATCCGCGTACATAATAATGTGTCCGTCCAAATGGCGCGCGGCACGGCCCATGGTTTGGATGAGCGCTGTGGCTGAGCGGAGATAGCCTTCTTTGTCAGCATCCAGGATAGCGATCAGCGACACTTCCGGCAGATCAAGGCCTTCACGCAGCAGGTTAATGCCGACCACCACGTCATATTTTCCCATCCGCAGGTCGCGGATGATTTCCAGCCGCTCAAAAGTGTCTATTTCAGAGTGGAGATAGTGGACTTTCACGCCAGCGTCATCAAGGTATTCGGCCAGGTCCTCGGCTAAGCGTTTTGTTAATGTAGTAACTAGCACGCGCTGTTTCTTTTTTACCGTCGCTCTAATTTCAGCCAGGAGATTGTCAATCTGGTGCTCGGTCGGCCGCACCTCAATGGTCGGATCAAGGAGGCCGGTCGGCCGGATAATTTGTTCCACGACCTGTTGCGACAAATACTTTTCGTATTCATCGGGTGTGGCGGACAGGTAAATGGTCTGATGGCGTTTTTTATTGAACTCCTCGAAATTAAACGGCCGGTTGTCCAGCGCGGCCGGCAGGCGGAAGCCGAAATTGACCAAGGTGGCTTTGCGCGAACGGTCTCCGAAATACATGCCGCGGATCTGCGGCAGGGTCATGTGCGATTCGTCGATGACCAGCAGGAAATCTTTAGGCCCGCCCGCCGGCGAGGCGGATCCGCCTCGCGTCGACGAGCCGCTGCGAGTCGAGGCGGGCCCGCGTTGCCGCGAGGCAGGGAAGAAATCCATCAGGGTGTAGGGTGGCTGGCCGGGCTGGCGCCGGTCAAAATAGCGGGAGTAGTTTTCAATGCCGTTGCAGTATCCGGCTTCCTTGATCATTTCCAGGTCATAGCGCGTCCGCTGTTCGATCCGTTGGGCCTCGATCAGCTTGCCTTCTTTGGTGAATTTGGCCACCTGCTTAACCATGTCCTCCTCGATTTCCTGCAAGGCCACTTTCATGGTTTCTTCCGGCGCCAGGTAGTGGCGGGCCGGATAGATGTCCGCGGTTTTCAGCAATTGGACGGTATTATTGGTCAGCGAATCCACCTCACTGATCCGTTCGATCGTGTCGCCGTTAAACTGGATGCGGTAAAAAGTGTTTTCGGAAAACGAAGGGAATATCTCAATCACTTCGCCCAGGACTCGGAATTTGTTCCGCCAGAGGTCTATCTGGTTGCGCTGGTAGTGGATGTCGACCAGTTGGTTGAGGATTGTGTCGCGTTTAACTGTCTTTCCGGTGGTTAAGGTCAGAACATCGCTTTTATATTCAGTTGGCGAACCCAATCCATAGATACACGAAACTGACGCGACAATAATGACATCATCCCTGGACATGAGTGCCTGTGTGGATGCGTGCCGGAGCCGGTCGATTTCCTCATTAAGCTGGGTCTCCTTCTCGATATACGTGTCAGTTTTCGGGATGTACGCTTCCGGCTGATAGTAGTCATAGTAAGACACGAAATAATGCACGGCATTATCCGGGAAAAAATCCTGCAGTTCAGAGGCCAACTGCGCGGCCAACGTTTTGTTGTGCGAAATCACCAGGGTGGGCTTTTTTACCTGGGCAATGACATTGGCAATGGTGAACGTCTTGCCGGAGCCGGTCACGCCCAGCAGAACCTGATCGCGGTAGCCTTTTTTCAGGCCGGCGACCAGTTTTTTTATCGCCTCCGGCTGATCACCAGTCGGCTTGAATTTGGAATGAATTTTGAATTCCATAGTGGCTATACTATAGCAAATCTTGACATTTAATAAAAATTAATATATAGTAAACTGTTTTAAAGTGGTAAGATATTGGCAGTAAGTAATGATATAAGTACATGGCAAGAGGGATGGAAACAATTGGCCGAGTCTCTAGTCACGAGTCAGTTCCCGGTTCATTGCATCGGGAGGAAGTTTTTATTTCACCAGAAGATGAAAAATTGGCTGAAAAAAAGCGTGAATTTCAGCATTATATGCTGGCTCGTCTGGAACAGGAGGGAGTGATTGTCCGGCCGGGGGAAGGCGAGATCGTGGTTGACCTGGAAAAAATAAAAAATGGCCTTGGTGAATTGTCTAGGCGGAGTTTTGGCACCCTGAAAAATAAATATCCTGAATTTTCCGGCCAAGATGGGGTTGATATCCAAGAGGTGCTGGTCAATGCTTTTTCCAGCATGAGAGTACTGTCGTCAGAGGATTATAGGTCGGGAAAAGAAAAACATCCCGAACTAAAAAACTTATTCTATGCCCCGGAAAGTTCGGATGCCGCCTATAGTTCGGAAGCGATAAAGAAAAGCGATTTTTACCTAGGCCAATGGGAAGCGGGCGGAAAAATACATTATGAAAAGGCGATGTCCACGCAGGACGGGCAAACCGTTCCGTCGAATGAAGCCGTACTGGCGGCGTTGATTTATCATCCGAAATTCGGCGACGGATACCGAGACCCCAGCACTGGGAAACTGATGGTACGGGATAAAGTAACTAGGGAATATGCGCCGATCACTTTGGACTGGCTACAACGGGATATGGGTTTTGGCGGCGGCAATGTACCGGGCACCAAAAAGAAAAAAATATATTCGCCAAGGAAATACTTGAGGGAGGAAGCATCGGGAATTGCCGAACGTGGATTATTACTGCCTGAAGATTTTCAGGAGACAGGTGGTACCAGAAAGGCGGACCAAGAATTCCGGCGCCAGGGAGGTATCGGTGAAAATGGTTTTACGATGATCGACGGCGTAAATTACTATATTGGTAAGGGGGATAAATTGAACGGAGCTAAAGTATATAAAATTTCACCCGATTTGGCAGGTGTAGCAATCGCAGGGCAGTCGGGTGACGAAGAATTAAAGTATGTATTTCCTCTGAAAAAAGAAAATGAATTACCGAAATTAGGCGTATCAAGTGCCCCTGAAGGCAAGGCTGGGTTCCGTTACACGACCAAGGAACAGACTCGGCTGGAAAATTATGACCCGATAAAGTATGCCACACAGCGAGCTGATGAGAGCGAAGAGGAATTCGCTAGGCGTTCTCAATTAATGAGTGATTTTAATTATTTGCTGGAGTTTTCCAATCGGCTGTCCAGGGAAACGGGGATAAATTTGAGTAATTTTTCTTATGCTGAGCAGACTGCCATCAGTTACGCGGTTAAGAATATCGGGCAGGGGCAGGGCGACGTGATAGGGTTTATCAAGGAGTATGGCGAGGATGGATTGCGGAGCTTGTTTAGCGCCGAGTATGGCAGCCAGTATGGTAAAAATGTTTTTGAAATTGCCCAGCACGCTGAAAAAGCCGAAGCACGGGATTTGTTCCATAACTACGCCGAACTGTCCAGGGTTGCTGGCCGCATGTCGGAAATTGTTAACACATCCGAAGCCTGGCGCGGCAGTCGCGTGCCTGATTCGGTTAAACAAGTTAGTGAATATCAAATTATTGAAGCAATTGTACGGAGAGCCAAAGATATGTTGAATGTGGCTCATGAAGTCGCTAGAAAAGGGGAAGCGCTGGCTAGCGTGTACGGCCAACAACGTATTGAATGCAATGACATTAAAGAAGTTACAAAAGCCATGGCAATTTATAAGGAAGCTTTAGATTAAATACTGGTTTTATTGAGTCCTGAAAAAAATAATGGGGTCACTACCCTCAATTATCAGTCCGGTGACGTGGAAAGCTATCATTTTCGCATGCCCAGTACAGGCGTCAAGGAAAGTTATCTGACGGTTCAATTACGCGAAAAAGGAGTCTCCCCGGAACAGGTAGACAGAAATAGGGATTTTGACGGCCAGGCCCGGATAAATTTTCTTTTTGGTAATGAGCCGATCCCGGAGAGTATTCAGGATCCCGCGCGTCATGACGCGTTAAGCATCCGCCTGGATCGTGAAGGTCGGATTGAAGAAAAAGGAAGGATTAGATTTGATGATACATTACTGGGAGGCGAAGTTTCTTTGGATGCCGGTACTTTGTCGGGTGGTAATCAGGCGTCGGACAGTTATTTGCTCGGTAAGATTGTCGCCATCGGCAATGCAATTGATGTTGGTCTCTCTGCCTCACAAAAAACTCCCCAGTACTATCATAACCGGGAATCTTTTTCTAAGGAATTGGGCCGAGCCGACGTATTTGCAGAATTGGTAAAGCTTATCCGCAGATCGATGACTGAGAGATATTCTTTTACGGTACAGGGGCAGGCGGAAGCGGCGTAGATTTGGCTGCGCCGAGTCTGGCCAGCTCGAAGACTTGTTTTAGAGCTTCACTAATCTGCGGGCTCTCAATAATAACACCTACTAATTCCTTACTAAAAGAAAGTAGGGCGACTTTATCTCCGTATATGTCGATCTCGACAGGCGCGGAGTATTTTTCTGCGCTGACCCAGTTTCTTTGCATAAGGATGGTTTTGTCGTCATCGGGTTTTCTGTTTTTTGGGTTAGCTCGCTCATTCATGGGGGTGATAGCAGTTACTTTTTGATTGTGTTTCATTCTGGTTTTAATGAAATTGTTAACAATCGGTACGATCTGTTTTTCAAAGACCGGCTCATAATTCGCCCTGACCAGTTGGATATCCTGGCCTTCTTCGAGAATGTCGTCGTAGATTTGTTTCATGCCCTCAATGCCTTCAAAAAATTTAATATTCGGTCGCTCGGTGATGAGGTTAAAAGCGGATTTTAAATCAGGCAAGATATTTTTTAGGTTGGCTTTGGCCTGGACGACGCTTTTTTCACGTGACTCCAGATATCCTTGTAATTTATCAGGTGGCCCGATAATGAATATCTTTTTTCCTCGCTCTTCCGCTTCCGTAACCAACCCCTTATTTTTAAGATCTTCCAGGATGTCATAGGTATTGCCGCGCTTGTACGGCACCTTGGGGAGCAGTTTGCCCATGTTGGCTTTTCCCAGGTTTAATAGGGCCTCATAGACCGTGGCTTCTTTTTCCGAGAGGCCGATTTGGGTGAGGGTTTTGGCAATGGGGGAGGTGGTTAGAGGCATATGATTTACTAATAGGGCTTAAAAAGGCTAAAGAAGGGAATAGGGCGGGGAGAGGGAGGTGCTTGCAGCGTATATTTACGCTGTGGATAACTTAATTTTAAGGATAATTTTTCCGGCCATAACTAATCAGTTTTCAGGTTAATTTTATCATATTTAATATATAGTGTCAATAGTAAATGACACTTTCAATTTGAATTAACTATTAAATATTTACAACTATCATTATTCATTGTCAAAATAGTCTATTTATTGGCATTTATACTTGACAATAATATGCATCGGGTATATACTGCCCGGTTACGCTAAAAAACTTGTTCTTTGACCTTTGCACCTAACATAGCGCTGAAAGCCAAATACGATAGCCGGTTATCTCACAGCGAGACGGCCAGCTACGAAGGCTCAATCAATTCCCCGCAGGCAAGCTGCTTTCCTAAGGACTGACCGGAAACGGAGAGAGACAGTCCTTGGTAAACCAGGCCGAGTAGGGAAACGATACTCGTCAGTGGCGCTCCCGGCGCTCGCGGACACCGCGAGACCAGGAGAACAGTGATGAATATCACAGGAGAGAGATGGACAGTAAATTGACAACTTAATAGAATTGATAACCACAGACCTTTTATTTCGTTCGGGGTCTATGTGGAGAGAGCACCTTCGCTGTCTAAAGGCAGAATGGTGAATAAAATGGCGAAAGCCGTTTAGAGCGAATGTTAGTAGCTAGTAAGTTAATCATTAGTAGTTAGTATGTAGAAAGCTAGAAATAATTAAGTCTATGAAACACAGCCAATAAAAGGGACTCTCTCAATTTTTTGAGTAAGAGTCCCTTTTAGTTTGGCTGGCCGGGAGAGGATCAGCCTACGCACCGCTATCGCAGCGCTTTGGTGGACAAGGATAAGGATCAGCCAATTATAATTTTTTTAACCTTGTCTCTTCCCCTGGCTTCATAAAAAACTGAAGCCGAAGAATTGTTCCTTGATTGTTCTTTATATCAGATGCTTGAAGTTTTATATCTGATGTGGTCCCGCCATCCTGTCATTCGACAGGACAAGTTACGGCGGGATGCTCGATTTTTTAACCACTCGCCTTTTGGCTCGCGGGAAAAATCGGCAAGAGAGATAGATATAAGATTTCAAACTTGATTTGGCGAGCCGCAGTCGGGAATCCATAATCCCCACACTATTCAATGGTGTGGGGAGCGGTTAACAAGACAGCATCACTCGCCCCAAGTGCGCTCTCCCCTCACCATTTGACGGTGTGGGGAGTTGCAGTTGGAAACAACTAAGAAATAAAAATAAAAAATAAATCAGCTCACTTATGCATAAAAAGTATCTGTGGGCGAGGAGGAAAAATGTTAACAAGAATAAAAATTTATTGGATTTTTCGAGATCCAATAATAACTAAAAAATTTCTTGCCGCCTGGGAACAGGCGGTTGAAGAAGAAACGTACGAATATACCATTCGTACATTTTTCGAAGGTCCAATGGGCCTTCGGATAATCAAGCACGGGAAGTTATTCCCGTGCGAGATTTGCTGTGGCAACGGCTGCAGCAATTGTGATTTAGGGTATCATGAATACCCTAAATTTCAACCCTATGACCCCCAAGTTTTCTTGGGGGAAAGGGAAATTACTAGCTTTATTAAAAAGCTGGGTATAATTGATTAAGTAAAAAGGGTTTTTGAGAAGTTTTCCTTGCTTTGCACAAGCAAATAAACTTCTCACTTTTTTTCAGATCGTAATTATTTGATTATAAAATGAAAAAAAGTTTGTCTTTCCATGCCAGGTCGGATTCGTATAGTCAGTTATCAAAAATTATTGGTTGATTATACCTCTCTCCCCGACCTGACATGGAGAGAGAAAATTAAAACATACACTTTTTCTAGGAGGTTTCATGTCCTATACGTTTGGACTTCTTGACCCGCGGTCGATACCGGTCGCGGAAGAAAACAATGCCAAGGTGCTCGGTAAAAGCACACTTGGTATTGAAGTCACCGTTCCGCGTTTGGCGAAACGTTGCGAGTTGGGGAATATTGATCCTCAGCATACGGATGGCGACGCTGATCGCGCCGCCATTGAAGTCGCTCTGGCGGCGGAACTTCCGCTTGACGGAGCGACCCTGGTCACCGTCCGCGCCGATCTTGACGCGGTCGGTGCCATGGCCATCTTTTCGCTCCGGGCCCAGGGTGTTGATTTGACATCCGAAGTGCTAGGGCGTGTCAGTCTCATTGGTGAGGCGGAC
This sequence comes from Patescibacteria group bacterium, assembly GCA_043808365.1. Taxonomy (GTDB): domain Bacteria; phylum Patescibacteriota; class Patescibacteriia; order UBA10025; family JAHIVO01; genus JBAYGJ01. The sequence goes on along the minus strand of JAZDEZ010000015.1, from coordinate 86,421 downwards.
AAGTTCAGCCGTGGTGACTGGCCGGGCCCACGGCCACTGCCGACCGTCGAACATCCGTTCGATAACTCGGTGGCGTCGGTTGACGCCGACAGCCGCTTGGCTCCGATGGCCGCGGCTATCGGGGATTTCAATGTTTCGATCGACAGCCGCGTTGCCTGGATGGAGCGCTGGCTTCAGACAGGTGAAGAGTCGGAGGGCTACTGCAATCGCTGGATTGCGGAGCGGCAAGCGATTGCCGTGGCCATCCAGAATGGCTCGATGAAAATCGAGTTGGAGGAGGATGGCCAGGTCGCCACAGTAGTTGGCACCCATCGGGCTGCCACTGCGCTTGGCTACACCCAGGCGCCGATGGTGATCGCCCTGAATCCGGGATTCCGGATTGGGGGCGGCGAGCCGCACGCTAAGTTCACGGTATGCCAGTTCAAAACTGGCTACGTGGATTTGGGTGCAGCGGCCTCGGAGCTCAATATTCGCGAGGCCGGGTGGGGCGGCAGTCCCACCATCATTGGGTCTCCGCAAGGGGTTGGTTCAACGCTGACCCTGGAGGAGGTCATCGAGGTGGTTACGCGCCACCTCATTAAGTAGCACTTGATGGGAAGTCGGTTTTGGTTCGCACAACTAGCCGGCTTCCCTCTTTATCCGAATTCATCAGGTTTACTGGTGGATTCAGAAAAAGAAGTAATAAATATTTCTCTTCCCGCACCGGGTCAGATTCTTGCGCTATGTCATTACCAAATGGCGAAGCGAAAGACTACTCTCTCCAATCTGACCCGCTGTGGAGAGAGAAAAAGAAAAATAAAAAAGGAGAATTGAATGCAAGAATTCAAGGTTACTTTTGAGCCAAGGGAGAGGGGAATGACCGCAGTGTACAATCCATCGCCACACACGAGGCGATGGTTGCAGCATTATATTTTCGTACCTAAACGCTGTTGGATTCCTAAAGAGGGAGTTCAATACCGGGTTGTCCCAACCCGGCGGATTGGCAAGAAGATTTATGACCGGTTGGGGGTGTTCATTTGCCGTCCAGTTAATGCGCTAGCTGATGAGCAAGAACATCGGCGGCGTATCGAGGAGAAAGAACGAGCCAGGCAAGCAGAGGCGGATCGTGAAAGGGAGGCGCGGGAGGCTTCCCAGACATTCATAGACAAGCTCCCTTTAATCCAGGAGGAGTTTAAATTAGCGGACCCGCAAAAACTGGGTTTGTTGAAAGGACTCCTCGATGATTATAAGAGGAGGTATGATCAGCGTTCTGCTGATCCTGGTTATATACACCATGAAAATATAGGGGGCTCAAACTGGGAGTTTTCCCATCGTGTCCTTCGATGGACTGACAAAACCACCGAGAGGTGCACCTGGGATGGGAAAATAGGAGTGTACCGCATAGCATCCTATTCTCAGAGTCTGGGATGGGAAATGTGTGGTACATCGCCAGATGAAATGCGGCCTGAATACTTCGAGAGGTGGGTGTCCTCCGAGGTATATAGGGAATTAATTGAGGGTGATGATGTCATTACCCTCAATCGGCAGGCCAGGGAGGAGTTCGGGAAGGAGAAAGGGGCATGGTTTCGTGATATTGAGGAATTGAGTACTAATATTGACCAAGCCCTTGATGACCTTATCGCCACCGCCCTGGCAAAACTAGGTTTATCTGAACTGTATAAGAGGACATTCAGTCTCAAATATGAGATGAAGGAATGTCTAAAGGAAATGGCACACCAGTCTGCCTAGATATTTTTCCGGGCCAATAGAGGAGGGCCCATTGTCCGGCGCATGCTGGATAAAAAGTCTTGGTTTGTTTGTACAAACGTACCAGGATCTCCTCTCTCTTTTCCAGATTGTAACGCACGTTGCATTCTGAAAAAGAGTTTGAGAAGTTAATTGATTTCTATTAGCGTAAATATTCCGGTATCTCTTACGCTGGCGGTAAGCCGTCCCGTCGAGTAATTATTCGCGCCGACCAGTCCCCAAGTTTTAGTCCGGCCGTTATAAAAGGCGATGCGCAATTTATCCGTATTGATGCCGCGGGCGGCTAACTTCTCTTTGTTATAGAAAAAGACGACGGTGTACGGCTGGCTGAGCGTATTGGCGGTGATGCGGTACGGGGTGCCGACATTCTGCTTGCGCATGGAAAGGCCACGGACGTTAGTGGCTGATAAGCCGGTGATTTTTACGTTGGAATTGGCCAGCGGCGTGGTCAGGGCCATTTCGCCGCCCTCCGGCCGAATGGAATAGGCATGGGGCCAGTCGATGAGCACGAATTGACCGCCGGTGACGGCCAGGTTATGGAGCTGGTTGTTGCCGTAGGACAACGAGTAATTGCCGGGAGTCAGGAGAATGTCCGCCCGCCCGTTGGCGTCCGTTGTGGCATTTATGATCGGTTTGGCGAGCGTCCAGTTTCCCTGGGAGTCAGCGCTCGTCAGTCCGATTTTGAATGCGGTGTTGGGCAACGGCAGGCGATCGGCACTCAGCAGATTGACGCGCACGCCACTGAGCCGCCACGTGACCGTTGATGCGCCCTGATTGCGGCCTTTAATAGACCAATGCATATAATACGTCTTGGTTGCCGGATTGAGTCCGCGGATGACGTACGTGCCGTCGGGCAGGTAGAGGTCGTAGACGCCGTTCTCATTGGCCGTTGCCAATTTGAAAAGGGGCAGTCCGAGAATCGGCTGGCGTGTGCTGTCCTGGCCTTGCGCATATACTGCAAATTTGAAATTCGGCAGGGCTTCGCCCAGGGCATTTTCGATTTTCAGGTGGATGGCGCCGAGCTGGTAGTTGATTATTTTCGATTGCCCGGCTGCCAATTTTTGGTTATAGAGGTGATAATATTGCCCGGCATCGGCGGGTATCTTGAAAACGTACGTACCGGCCGCCAGATGCAGGCGAACCCGTCCGGTAACGCCCGTGGTTTGTTGCCCGCCTAAAATATAGGTAGTGATGAATTGGTTGGCGGGGGAGACGGGTTGTCCGTCGGCATCATATTGCTGGGCGAATAACTGGAACGGTTTTTTGGCCAGCAATCGGCCCTGGGCGTCACGGAACATCACGTCGAAATAACCGAAAGCCGCTTCTACCGCATAGCCGTTGGCGGATGCCGAGAAACGGTCCTGCCAGATGACCTGGTACCCGTAGGCGGCCGACAGCGTATAGAGTTTGATGCCCAGCGGGAAGTTTTTAGTACCGACACATACGGTGGCTTGGCCGCCAGCATCGGTTTTGCCAGAGGCGAGCTTGGTCCCGAAATACGGCTGGTTGTCGGGATTTTTTCTTTGTTGGTAGAGGAGGTAATTGACGCCGGGGAGCAGCTGGCCGTCAGTGTCGCGACTGATGATTTGCAGCTGAGTCGTATTGCTGGCGCACGCCGCCTGTGATGCTCCTGGCCAGCCTAAAAACATGGCACTACCGAGTGCAATGATGAATAGCGAGACAATGTATTTGCCGTTTGTCATCATGTGTATTGAAAAATTAATGCTTCAGCATACGGCATTTCCCGGTTTTTGTCAAGCGGTTGTCGGCCCGGCTGTATCTCAGGTCTTTTTTTTGCTATACTTTATCCATATGATCGCGTACATTTCCGGCATAATTAAACTTAAAACGGAGAAGGCGGTTGTCATTGACGTAACTGGCGTTGGGTATGAAATTTTTTGCCTGCCGCTGGTATTGGAAAAAGTAAAAATCGGATCTCCGCTCGAGCTGTACACCTACCAGCATGTCCGGGAAGAAGCGATTGAATTATACGGATTTACCGGCTTGGCTGAGCGGGATTTTTTCCGATTGCTCCTGTCTGTTTCCGGCATCGGACCGAAATCAGCTTTGGCAGTCATGTCGCTGGCTACCGTGCCCGAACTTAAAAGGGCGATCGTGCAGGGCGACGCGTCATTGTTGACTAAAGTGTCCGGTATCGGCACGAAAACAGCAGAACGTATAGTGGTGGAACTGAAAGACAAACTCGGCGATGAGACGGTAGAAGCCGGCCAATTATCCGGTGCGGCATTCGACCATCATGCCATTGATGCCATGACCACCCTAGGATATTCTGCCAGGGAAGCGCGTGAAGCGTTGCGGCAGGTTGATCCGTCGGTCGAATCGGTAAAAGACCGGGTCAAGGCGGCGCTCAAACATATGGGGAGGAAATAGTTATATCAAATTTTAAAAATTAAAAGTAAAAAATGGGTACGGATTTTTTTACATATAACTACCTTTTTGATATTTGATTTTTTATATTTTATATTTATTTTAATGGAAGTCAGGGAAATTGAAAAGCAAAATGAATTAGATTCATTTGTCGGCAACCGGACAGGTTGTCAGTTTTTGCAGTCCTGGCGGTGGGGCGAGTTCCAGCGTGCCGTGCCGCGACCGGTCAGGCGGTGGGGAGCCTTTGACGGGCAGACGATTCTCGGTACCGCGCAGGCGTTCGAACATCGGCTCCCGCTCGGAAAAAAATATTGGTATATCCCGCGCGGACCGATGCTCGATGACCGTTTGCCGGTTGATAAATACGGCGCTACCGTCAGGAGTCTGTTGGAAACGATTATGGACCAGGCGGAGAACCACGGCGTCATGTTTTTGAAGGTTGAGCCACCCTGGGAAAAGACAAATGAAGCGCTATTAACCACGGTCACGCAGGGCTGGCAGATAAAGAAGGTTGATCAGGTTCAGCCGGCGCAAACGTGGTTTCTGGACTTAGGGCAGTCGGAAGAGCAATTGCTGGCCGCCATGCATCCGAAGACGCGTTATAACATCAAGCTCGCCGAACGGAAGGGCGTCCATATCCGGACCGTGGAAACGGTCAATGATTTCGACGCGTTTCTCTCACTCACTACGCAGACCGCTCAGCGGGACAAAATCAGAACGCACTCGCATGACTATTATCGGATCATGCACCGGACGCTCGCTGGCAAGAATTTTTTACAGCTTTTTTCCGCCGAATATGAAGGCAAGAACGTGGCGGGCAATATAGTGATTTTTTTTGGCGACACGGTGACGTATCTGCATGGCGCTTCCGGGGACGAGCGGCGCGAGGTTATGGCCCCTCATCTGCTGCAATGGCGCCAGATCCAGGAGGCCAAGAAGCGCGGTTATAAAAAATATGATTTTGGCGGAGTGACACTGGCTCATGACAATGACGCGCCGCATCCTTGGGACGGCATTACCCGTTTCAAGCAGGGGTTCGGCGGGTACGGAGCGGCCTACCTTGGCGCCTTTGACTTGATCCTGGACCCGGTCTGGTATACCATTTATAAAATGGCGCAGAAAGCGATTATTAGGTAAATTACCAAGTATCCAATTACCAATATCCAATAAAATTCCAAACTCCAATTTCCAAATAATCATACAGCATTGGATCATTCATTGGTTATTGGAAATTGGTAATTGAGAAATTATTCTTATGTCCATCATCCAGCACACCAGTGCCATCATCCTCGCGGCCGGAAAAGGCACTCGATTAAACAACGGCCAGCCGTCCGCCAAGCCGAAAGTCATGCACGAGATTTGCGGCAAGCCGATGCTTGAGTACACGCTCAAGACTCTGGAGAATATCAATATCTCGGATGTCGTAATTGTAGTCGGGTATAAGGCAGAGATGATCCAGGAGTATTTCGGCAATCGTTATAAATATGCCACACAAACCGAGCAGAAAGGCACCGGCCACGCGGTCATGTGCGCAGAAAGCACGGTCGATAAATCCAATCCGCACGTACTGGTCATCCAAGGAGATGATTCGGCTTTTTACAGCCCGGCCACGCTTATTGATTTAATCGGTTGGCATGTGTCAGAAAAGGCCAAAGTTAGTTTGCTGACGCTCAAACATCCAAAACCCGCAGAGCTGGGGCGGATTATTCGTAATAAATCAGGTGACGTAATCGCCATCAAGGAAAAAGAAGTTCTGACCGAGGAGGAAAAAAAGATTGACGAGATTAATACTGGCACCTATTGTTTTGAATCAGAGTGGCTGTGGGAGAATATCAAGAAGCTGGAGCCTTCTGCGACCGGCAAGGGTGAATTAATATTACCGGACCTGGTGAAGATGGCTGTTGACCGCAAACAGAAAGTTTCGGCGCACCGCATCACTGATCATTATGAATGGGTCGGCGTGAATAATCCGGAGCAATTGGCCTATGCCACCCGGGTTATGGAAGAACGGTTGAAGAAATTGGAGAGGCAGGAGTAGGAAGTAAATTATCAATTCCTAATTACTAATTTCTAATCAAGCCACAATTACTCAATGTCCAATTAGAAATTCAGGAATTGGAAATTTATTAGAAATTAAAAATTCGTCATTTCCGCCATAGGCGGATCAGCCTCTGGCTGAAGAAATTTTACAATAAGCCCTCATCGTTCAATGGATAGGACACAAGATTCCGGATCTTGTGATGTAGGTTCGATTCCTACTGAGGGCATTTGAAACATATTATGAGATTCTCGCCCTTCGGCGAAGCTCAGGGCGACCCCGAGTTGCACCGCGGGGTCGTAGTCCCGAGTGAAGCCGAGGGACGAAGATCTCGCCGAACCTGTCCCGTCGAATGACGGGATGGCGGGACTACTGAGGGCATAAAAAATTAAGAAAGTGTAATGAAAGGAAAAATATGGCAAACGAACAAGGCAATCCAACGTCACATGAAGAACAACGGGCTGCAAAAGAATTCGAAGCAGGTGAAGGTGGTATTAAAGAGAATGAAATAAGTGAAAGTACTAAAGAAGCTATTGATTTTGCCTGGCGGGCAGAGGGTCTTGAAAAAGTGATGCGGCAGAAAGGAGATAAACGGGCGACTCAATTAGAGATAAACGTAATGACAATTTTTGCAGAAACGACTTCACCGGGCAAGCCTGTCAATGAGGCAGAGCTATCAAACGCGGCTGGGTTCATTAAAGCGCTTTGCGAAGAATACAAGTATGATTCCGGTAAAAGGAAATATGGGAAAGAATAATACTTGTATTTGTTAAAAAGATGTTGATTATGGCGACTGCTTCTTTTGGTTTTTTGATACTCTGGTTAATTTTAATGTTAGTGATTTATTAATTTAAATCGAGACATCTCCGAAGACCGCTGGAGGGGATGATAAATTTAAAAGAATTTATGAACCACATTCAACCTTCAACACAGAGTACTAAAAAAATATTTAGCGTATGGTATTTTTGGGTCCTTATATGCGCTGTGCTGTTAATAATTTTTACTGTGGGATATTTTTATTTGAAGCTTGGTCCGGTTGACCGGGAACTTATCGAACAAATAAAAAATAGCGAAGGTGACCATTACCGTGTTTATTCTTGGAATACTTGGAGAGGCCGAGTCTACGCGTTCCAATGCGGTGGTCCGCCTGACGATGCTACATATAGTTCCCGTCGTGATGAAAACGATAAATGTGCTGTGAAATGTTTTGATGGCGGTACCGTATTTTATAATAAATGGGGTCATTGGATTGGAACATGCGGTGCCTGGGAAGGTGATGAGTGGAAGAATGAGTGGAATTGTAAAACATGGATGAATTCGTTAAAGGAAGCAGATGCGGACTATCGTGACCCGGATTGCCGAAATATTTGATAGTAACAGAGGAGTTATTAATATTGCTATTGAAATATGGCCCGTTTTGTGCTATACTGATATTGAAAGATGAAAAATAAAAAATCAAATATAAAAAATATCATTGCCTTGGCAGTACTCATGTCAGGGCTGGTTGTGTTTGGCATGGCATCTCCGGCATCAGCCTTATCATCGCCGACGATCGTCCAGCCAAAAAATAATTACGCCCTGCCGCCCGATACGCAATTGGTGATTACCGGTCTTGTGAAAAATGATTCATCGGTTTTTTTCGTCATTGACGGGAAGTTCGCGGGCGGCGTAAAAGCGAAGAACGGGAAAAAGGGCACAGCCAGTTTTGTCTTCAAGCCGAAGCTGAAATTCGCCGCTGGCAATCACACGATTCAAGTACAAGCCAGGCGGTTAAGTGAAACCAGCGCCTGGACCGATAAAATCACCTTCACCGTTCCCAAGACCTGGCCGCGCCGCATAGACGGCGTGATCGTGCCATACAATCAGGCGAACGTTCAGCCGGTCGGCATGATAGTAGAAAATTTGGCGTCAGTCCGGCCGCAATCCGGTCTCGCCTCCGCTTCAATAGTCTATGAGGCGCTGGCTGAAGGGGGCATCCCGAGATTTCTCATGCTGACCGTATTGGATAACCAGCCGAAAATCGGTCCGGTCCGTTCTGCCCGTCCGTATTATGTTGACTGGGCAAAGGAGTATGGCGCCACAGTTATGCACGCCGGCGGCAGCCGCGATGCTTTCAACGAATTCGGTAAGATGAAGGTCCGGAGTATTGACGCACTTGTTAATAAAACAGCCAGGTATTTTTTCCGGGCGGGGAAAACTGCCACCACGCATAACCTGTTCACGAACGGGACGTTAATTAAAAAGATGAAAAATGATTTCAAGCTGGCTTCCGTCGTAGCTACGTTTGAGTCGTGGAAATTCAAGGATGAGTCTGCGCTGAAGAACCGGCCGAATGAAAAGAAAAAACTTATTATTGATTTCAAGTCCGGCAGCCAATATATCGTCACGTACGCCTACGATCGCGCCTCAAATTCATTTTTAAGATATAATGGCGGCAAACCGCACGGGGATGCGAATTTGCCCGCCAAATCGATCTTATCGGCAAAAAACGTAGTGGTCCAGCTGATCGATAAAGAAAAAGTAATTGATTGGCAGAAGCATTTAGCCCTTCAGATAACGGGCGGCGGGCGCGGCTGGCTGCTCCAGGACGGGAAATTGTCCCAGATCATCTGGCGCAAGCCGCTGATGTCTTCCCGGACGAAATACTATTATCTTAACGGCCAGGAGGTGCAGTTCGTGCGTGGCACGACGTGGGTGGAGATCGTGCCGAAAGACCGGCCGGTGCTGTGGAGATAATTGATATTAGTTTGGGTTAGAGTTAGCGCGGCCCCCGCCAGAGGCGGGCAGGCGTATCGTTAAACGGTTTCGTTTGCGTCTTTATTAATACCAAAACCTCCAACGATACCGATACGAGCGGCGATAACGCCACCGCTACCTCACCCATAGGGAGAGAGCAATTGTCGTAAGTGTGTTTATTGATTGAACAAGGAGGATATTTCTGTTACACTGATAAAGATACTAACTTACAACGTTATGGACAAGAAAAGTAAAGTCGCGATGCGCAAGCACCGCAAGAAAGCCGGCAAAACCATCCGCACTGTCCGTTTCCGCTAATTTATGGAAACCATGCGATGCCCGCCCCCTAAGGCGGATTTTGTATTGCCAATATATTGATAATCAGCAATTTTGCATAATTCTATCATAAATTCCAATATTGCAATTTATCATTCCTTGACGCCCGTCGTGGAATACGGTAGCTTGTTTTTATATTTGCACCTTAATTGATTGAGGAGGATAATCGCATGTTGGAAGCGAAGATTGATTTTGGAAAGCTAATGAAGAAGGCCAGGGAACATCCGCAGACCGCCGATAAATTGGCGCGGCAGATTTGTAAGCGGCTAGGGCATTAGCCGGCAAATTATTCAATGATCAAATGAGAAAGGCGACTTTGGTTGCCTTTTTTTCTGCCTTTCTCTTGACAGTTTATCTATTTTAATGTATCCTGTTTCATTATGCACATTGAAAACCTATAAGTTATCAATAGAAAGGAGGACGCAATGTCCAAGCCGTTGAATGAAACGTGGAGTTGGCTTTTAGGGGCAAATCTCATTGTTTTTGCGTTGGTTTCCGCTTGGCTGGGATACCAGACATACTCAGCATATCCGGAGGATTATACGAAAATGCGTGACATTGGCACAGCCAGCGCTCAGGAAATCAGCGTGGCCATTGCAAAGGCTGATACGGTTCTCGCCGCTTTGCAATCTTCTGGCATGGATCACGGGTCGGTCAAGCCTATTTTCGGAGAGACTATTTCTCTGGATGCCCGTTTTACCCATCTCAAGGAGATGAACGAAAAGATCGAGGGATTTGGCCAACGGATCGTATCTGCGGTCACTGCCGGAGATAGTGCCGCCATCTACAGGGAAGCCAAGCCGTTGCTTCATGAACTTGGGTGGTTCACGACATTATATGTATGGCGGTACGACCTATATGCCAACCATGCCGCGGCCCTGATCCTGTGGATCATTACCCTTTTTGGCACAATCCGGTTATTTGTGGAAATGGAATAGAGGAGGAAATATGTTTATCACTGGACCAGTCGTTATCAATCGCTCGTCCTGGCACTATAAATTCTGGTGCTGGACGTTCCGTAACGGCCTCTGGAAGAAAAATATTCCTTCCCAAAGGTCGATCTGCGCCTATGTGCAGAGAATAATCTGGATCGGCGCCTTGGCTGTCGTCCTGCACGCCTTTGTCTATCCGTTCAAGTGGCTAGTCAAAGATTTGCTTTATAACCAAGTCATGGCCCCGCTATTGAAAAATCGTAAGTCGGTGGCCAGCTTTCTTATCTGGTTGCTGGTTGTATCCTTGGTTTTCCTGCTCAAGATTGATCACCTGCTTATTGGTTTAATTGGCCTCTGTTCACTTATTTTATTGATAATCTTATTGATTATCGGCATTGTATCCTTAGTGGCGCTGGCCATTAAGTATGCTTTCGCATGCGCCATCGGGCCAGTGTGGAGATTTAACTGCCTACTGTTCCATTACCTGCTCATTGGCGGGCTAAAAGCTGAAGAATTTATCAATAACTACCCGAGATTCAATAGGGCAAGGGGATGTTCCATGTTAGTAACTGAGCTTATCCTGTTCTATGCGGTAATAGCCATCCCGGTGCTACTGGGAGCGTATCTTATTAAATCTGCGGGGCCGGATCAACTCTTGGCCATTTGCTCGTACCTGTTTGCCTCCTATATTATTGCTTTCATGATGACATATATTATTACCAAGGTTAAGTTTCGCCGGTCGCTAAGGACTGTCATGGGTAGAGGAAAGCCTGAGGAGGGAAGGGAGAGGAGGCCAAAAAAGGTTAAGCCTGAGCGTATTGGGCCGTCCTGGTCGGATCGCAACTGGAAACCTTTCTGGATTTGGATGAAGGCCGTCAAGCAGAAGGCTTGCCCGCTTATCAAGTTTTCCGATTAACGCTCTTTCTAGCCGTACACTTCAGCGCCGTCTTGTTTTATGAGGACAAGAGGGCGCTTTTTTATTGACTTTAGCCAAAAAATATGATACAATGACCGTGGTGATCCGACTGAGCGATTGCTTGGAAGGATCCCAGTCCACCTTAATAAGGGAGGATATAAAGCCCGTACCACCATTTGTTAATTACTATAGAGTAGTTGGCAGATGGGTGCGGGCTTTTCTGATGCCTATGAGGAGACACCTACGGCTCATCCTTCCTGATGGCAGGACTTCGGCCTCATCGCTTCTTTTCCCTAAAAAGTATGCCTCGCCTCGGGACCCCGAGACCCGCAGGCTCGGCACGATTACTTTTAAAAATTGACAGGACTGCATTGTGTGATATAATAGATCTGTTCTTAACAACCCAACCAATTATCAAGAGTGAGTGTAGGCAACTGGGCCGTTGACACTCCAGCAACCCATTCGGGCACAAGACGAAGTTCGGGTGCTAAGTCCAGCTCCCACGCCTCAAGGTGCGGGGGATAGATAAGAGGTGAATTCTCTGTAGTAATCTCTTATCTGATAGGAGATTTTTTTTATTTTTTACGAATACAATAAATAACTTACGAATAAGACTATGTCACATCAGAAAAAATTATTCACCTCGGAGTCGGTCACGGAGGGGCACCCGGACAAGGTGTGCGACCAAATCTCGGATGCGGTGTATGACGACATGCTGAAGCAGGATAAGGACTGCCACTCGGCCGTGGAATGTTTTGTCACCACCGGCCTGGTGCTGGTCGGCGGCGAGGTCAAGACGACCGGCTATGTGGACATCCAGGCGATCGTCCGCCGGACACTCAAGAAAATCGGGTACGACAAATCCGAGTACGGTTTCTGCTATAAGGATGTGGGCGTGATCAGCACCATCCACGAACAATCGCCCGACATCGCCCAGGGCGTGGACGGCACGGGCGAGCGCAAGGAGCAGGGGGCCGGCGATCAGGGCCTGATGTTCGGCTACGCCTGCGACGAGACGCCGGAGTACATGCCATTGACCATTTCACTGGCTCACCGGCTCACGCATAAACTGGCCGAGGTTCGCAAGAGCGGCCAGCTTCCTTATTTAAGGCCCGACGGCAAATCGCAGGTGACCGTAGAGTATGCGGACGACAAGCCGCATCGCATTGAGACGGTGGTCATTGCCGCGCATCATTCGGAAGACGTGGAAATGGAGAAACTTCGGGCAGACATTAAGGAGTATGTCATCAAACCAGTTTTGGGAGATTGGTACGATGAAAAAATTAATTTTTTTATTAACGCCACTGGCCGCTTTGTCATTGGCGGGCCTCCAGGCGACACGGGCCTGACTGGCCGCAAGATAATTGTTGATACCTATGGCGGGGTAGGCGCGCATGGAGGAGGGTGTTTTTCCGGCAAAGACGTCACCAAAGTCGATCGCAGCGCTTCATACGCCGCGCGTTATATCGCAAAAAATATTGTCGCCGCGGGCCTGGCCAAGCGGTGCGAAGTCCAGTTGGCTTATGCTATCGGCGTGGCCGAGCCGGTTTCGATCATGATCAATACGTTCGGCACCGGCAAGCTGGAGAACGGTGATCTGGAAGATTTGGTCAGGAAGCATTTCCCGTTAAAACCGGCGGATATCATCGAGCAACTGCACCTTAAGCAGCCGATCTATGAGAAGACTGCCGCCTACGGGCATTTCGGCCGGACTGACGTGGAATTCCCCTGGGAGAAGCTGGATAAGGTTGGCGTACTGAAGAAGTAAAAAATTCGGCGCGCCTGACATTATGACGGACGAAAATCGCCACATACTGCATGAGGTCGAGGCACTGAGAGGCGTCGCAATATTGGCAGTGATGGCAATCCATACGACCAATCCATACACCGTTTTGGCCGGAATGTCAGTTTTGGGAGTAATTTTGATGATAGCGAATAAGATAGCCGGTTTCGCCGTTCCGCTGTTTATTTTTTTATCTGGCTTTGTACTCTGGGCACGGTACGGAAATTTTTTCAATCTACGGTGGTTTTATAAAAAAAGGGCCCGGGCCATACTGCCCGTGTACGTATTCGCTACAGTTTTTTACACGATCGCGCTTTATTTTGTTAATGCCAAGCACTTTACTGCGGGAACATTTCTGATAGATTTTTTGATCGGCAACACTTCGTACCATTTATGGTTCTTTATATTGATCATGCAGTTTTATCTATTCTACCCGATACTGTCACGAATTTTTGCCAGAGCCACGCAGCGGCGTGGGGGAGTGCTAGGGTTACTAGGAACGACATTTGCCATACAGTGCTTTTGGCAATTTGCCATTTATGGCTTGGCCACAGCGATGCACGGCCGAGCCGGCGAGCTGATCACACTGGTCTTGTCACGTACCGTCTTGTCATTTATTTTTTATTTTTTCCTGGGGATGTTTTTCAAACACAGTGTTTCAAAAGTTATTCAGAGGATTACGATTTTTTGGCGTTGGTGTCTGGCATTAGTTGCCGGGAGCGTAACAGCCGTGATCGTGCTGGCAACTGTCTTGCCGTCCCATAGCACGGGCATACGAACCTTTTATTCTCCGGTACAGTGGTCAGTGAATACAGTCGGCCAGGTAATCCTGAACCTTTGCATGATAGTGTTGCTCTACGCGCTGGTGCAACAATGGGCACAGACAAAAAAATATTTTTTACGCATACTGGAAAAGCTCGGGGCAGCTTCACTGGGCATGTATGTACTGCATGTTTTGCTCCAAATTATTCTTGTAAAAATGCTCAGGCAGTGGGGATGGTTACCGGATATGTGGTATGTATATCCCGTTCTATTTGTAAGTAATGTTATTGTAAGTTACTACGTAGTCAGTTTGCTCGGTCGCTTTCAATTTTTTCGGTTACTGGGTATTGGTGCCAAGATTCCATAAAAATTTACGAAAAGCCGATGGGTTGTCCCGGAGCTTTTTTATTGTTTTTTGTGCTCAAAAAAGCTATACTTCTATCTATGAAAGGATAAATGTATGGATAAAAAAATAGTTACACTCAGCGCAATATTACTGATAAGCATGACTGTTAGCGCCTGCACAAAGTCCGCTTCAAACTCAAACACGAATACATTTTCCGCGGCTGAGATCGTGACAGGCGTCGCTGATGTCAAGATTAAGGAAAAGGCCGACAAGGATATGGCCGTCGCCAAAGCCAAGGAATTGTGGCGTATACAATTCCAGCTCGAAGAGGATTTATCAAAAGGCCCCTGCTTGTCTAATGACCTGATCCCTGATTGGGTGGCTGACATTGCGCATAACCCCCGGCAGGCAGTTGACGATGAGCCAGTAAACCAATGCCCGGCGTATGTGGCCGGTATGGCGCACCATTTTGTTGAGTTGGATCCGGAGGGGAATTTAATACGAGCGGAGTAGGTGACGCCGCCCCCTGGCGTCATCCTGAGGAGTGACACTGAACGAAGTGAAGTGGAACGACGTGAGGATCTTATAATAGTAGATAGCAGAGATTGCTTCGTTTCACTCGCAATGACAGTAAAAAGAGTAAGGAGAAGGGCGGCGCAACACTTACTTACAAACGAAAAAAAATGATCCACATTTACGTCCATTATCCGAATACTAAGGAAGCCAGGCGGATATCAAAATTAATCCTGCAGAAGCACCTGGCGGCCTGCATCAATTTTATCAGGCAGGAAGATATGTACTGGTGGAAAGGTAAAATGGTGCAGACAAAGGGGATCGTTACTCTGATCGCCACCCAAAAAAAATATTTCAGGACGATTAAGGCGCTGATTAACACTGAGCATCCGTTTGACGTGCCATGCATTGTCGAGCTGCCCGTCGGCCGCACATTGCGATCGTATGAGCGCTGGCTTATCAATGAGACCAGGAATCCCAAGTCCAGATGAGATCGTATGAGTAATGGTTAAAGCATACAGCTCCCTATGGCCGAACATCAATCGCATTTAATAATCAAACGTTTCCAGGCAATGCAGCGGTGGGAACAGGGGAGTTGGATGGCGCTCAACACGTTGATAACTGTGATGGCGTATATTGCCAAGCGCCAGGATTCCCCGTATTATATGGTCGGCGCGATTGTCTTGGTTCTTTTCGTCGGTCCGAAACTGTACCGGCTATATAAAAAGAAACAACGCCAGTTGCTGGGGAATAATTCAGTAAAACTGCCCGTCGATTGGGACCGGCGGATGTCGGCATTCACCCATTATGCCGGATGGCAGTTCATTCTCTATCTTGCGTTTGTCCTGGCATATTTTTTACCGAGAGCTTGGGCGTACGCTACTATGGCAATTCTCTATGTAGTTTCACTAGCGCTGGAATGGCGGGTGCGGCGGAAGCAAGCGGAAGTGGCCTGGTACCTACAAGCATATCAACCACATGAAAGCCCTGATTAAAAAATTCATCCCACAATCATTATTAAACTGGTACCATTTGGCGCTCGCCCACATCGGCGCTGAGCTGTACGGTTTCCCGTCACGGCAAATGATTATTATCGGCGTGACTGGCACAAAAGGGAAGTCCACCACGGCTTATTTAATTGCGAAAGTTTTGGAATCCGCCGGGTACAAGGTCGGCTTGACTACCACAGTACTATTTAAAATAGCCGAGCGAGAATGGTCAAATGACCTGAAGCAGACTATGCCCGGCCGGTTCAAGCTCCAGAAAATGCTCCGGCAGATGGTGAAAGCCGGATGCCAGTATGCGGTCATAGAAACTTCGTCCGAAGGCATCAGCCAACACCGCCACGTCGGGATTGACTATGACATAGCCGTTTTCACGAACTTATCGCCGGAGCATATTGAGTCGCATGGCAGTTTTGAAAATTATCGGGCGGCAAAATTATCCCTGTTCAAGGAACTGGCCCATGGTTACCGCAAAGTTATTGATGGCCATTTGGTTAAAAAAATTGTTGTGGCCAATTCTGATGATTCGGAAGGTTCAAAATTTCTTGCGACTGCCGCAGATGGTCAGTGGGCATATGGATTGCATGTAGACACACCTGCATTATCGGACGATGTGGAGGTAGTTTTTAGTGAACAGGTGAAGGTTAGTGAAACAGGCAGTGAGTTCGCGGTCAATCATGTACTCTTCCGGCTGCCATTGTTGGGGAAATTTAATATATACAATGCCTTAGCTGCCATCGCTGTAGGTATGTCACAGCATATAGAACTTGGACATATAAAAGTTGCATTAGAAAAAGTCACTGGACTACCCGGCCGGATGGAAGAAATCAAGAATGATAAAGGTTTCCGCGTATTTGTTGATTACGCTCATGAACCGGCCTCGCTTGAAGCGGTATACCAAACCCTTAAAACTTTCCAGCCGAAAAAAATAATTTCCGTCCTCGGTTCGCAGGGCGGAGGCCGCGACAAAGCGAAACGTCCGATCCTCGGCCGGTTAGCCGCAGAATATACTGACCATATTATTGTGACGAATGAGGATCCGTATAACGAGGATCCGCAGGCGATTATCAATGAGGTGGCAGATGGCGTGTTGCAAATGGCGCGTGGGAAAGTGGAAAAGATTCTAGACAGAAAACAGGCATTAAAAAGGGCAATTGAGTTGGCCCAGCCGGGCGATATTGTAATTGTGACGGGTAAGGGTGGGGAAACGAAGATGGCCTTGAAAAACGGGAAGCTGGTTGATTGGAGCGATGCGGTGATTTTGAAAGAGTTGTTACAGTAAAGAGATTGCTTCGTCGTCCTCGTACCTCGTCCTCCTCGCAATGACACATGTTTTTTGTCATTGCGAGCGGAGCGAAGCAATCTACTAAGTAAGAAACGCAATCTATGTCTTACGAACGCAGTTATTGCGTTTACATCATGACCAATAAAGCGCATACTACTCTTTATACGGGAGTCAGCGGTGGACTTGAGGGGCGAGTTTTGCAACATAAACAAAAACAAGTTGGTGGATTTACTAAGAAGTATAATATCACCAAGTTGGTGTATTATGAGGAATTTCAATATATTGAGGATGCAATTGCCAGGGAAAAACAGATTAAAGGAGGATCAAGACAAAAGAAAATAAATTTAATAAATAGTATTAACCCAGAATGGAATGATTTAAGTGAAGAGTGGCATGATAAAAAGCGATGAGATTGCTTCGTCAGCCTCGGTTCACTCGGCCTCCTCGCAATGACAAGGTATTTTGTAGATGAGCAATAAAGAAATCATATGAAAGGCTTTAATATTGGTATCCACGTCCTGATAAAAAAGGCCGGTAAATATTTAATTTTGAAGAGGAGTGCGACTGATCCGGACGGCCCGGGTGATTGGGATTTACCAGGTGGCGGCATGAAGCTGGGCGAGCAGCCGTTCCAAGCGATACGGCGGGAGGCTGGTGAAGAGGCGGGCGTAAAGGTTAAAAATACTAGACTGCTCAATGTATACGCCATCCCATTCCGTCATGTATGGTCAGTGGAGATGACTGCCGAAGCGTCATACGCCTCAGGCCGAATAAGATTGAGTCCAGAGCATACAGAATATCGCTGGATGACCTGGGGCCAACTCAAGAAGACCAAGCGCAGGAGTCATCCGATAAAGTCATTATTTCCCAGATGAGAAAAAATTCAGAAAAAGGGTCATATGCTTGACCAGATCTACAGCGCCATCAGACGTTGGCACGATCATAAGCATCCTCAAAAAGAAACTGAGCGATTATTTACTTCTCGTAGATTTATAAGCCCTGGATCAAAAAAAGTTTATATTATCCTGGATCCCTGGCACATCAATCCAGCTCTGTTTTATTTTGTAGAACGCAAAATTAAAAAATCCAGAGCGTCGTATATACATTACTCTTTCGCCCCGGATATTTTAACGGCTGATCCGGAATTGACGAGACAGCGATTTGAAACGTTCAGCCGGCAAATCAGGGATGAATTGGAAGAATTTAGCAAATTAAACGCCATCAATCACATTACTATCATTGGAGTTAGTTTGAGCTGCGTGACTGCCAGTCTGATTGCCAGCGACAATCCATTGGTAACGGAGCTTATAATGGTAGTGCCAGGGTATTCGTTGGCCGACTCGATGTGGAATGGATTGCGGACACGCAATGTAAGGGTGGCAATGGAAGCACGTGGGATTAGATTAGTTGAGTTACAAAAACAGTGGAAGAAGTTGGCGCCAGAGTATTATTTGACACAACTAAAAGATAAGAAGTTGAAAATAATTATTTCACGCACGGATAGAATTATTCCTGCGAGCTTCGGAAAAAGGTACGCAGAAGCGGCAAGAAAAATAATCCCCACAGTTGTGGTGATTGAAAATCGTTGGTTTGGCCATTATGCTTCGATATTGAACTATAGCTATCTTTCCAAGGATATCTGGGCGTAAATAAAAATTGGATATTGGGGTTTGGTCAATTGGTCATTAACCATGTGGATATCCTGTTGGTATCTGTTTTTTAATTATATTGAGGATTCTTGATTTTAGTGCCATTTTCACCGGAAAATAGCTAAGGTTGGGGATGAATCAATTATTTGCTCGAATCAGGCTAAAACTTGACAAGGGGTAGATGCTCTGCTACACTCAAAGCTACAATTTCCAATCGGAAAACGTCTAAACAATACATGACGTTCGAAAATTATTTAGAAAATTGACCAGTTTCTAGCCGATTAAGCTCCGCTTTATAGTACATATAAGCCAGGAGACATTCTTTTTTATGTCCTCGATTGCCCACGAGAACAAATTATTCCCGACAGAGCGCAAAACATTCCACGCCATCCCGCCGGCTATTGAGCTGACTGATTTGATCGAGGCGCAGAAAACTTCGTACGACTGGTTTTTACGCGAAGGCCTGAAAGAATTATTTGAGGAAGTGTCGCCGGTGAAGGATTTCATCGGCCGCGATTTGGAATTATATTTTTTGAACTATTACCTGGATGAGCCGCGGTTTGACGAGCGGACAGCCAAGGCGAAGAACGTGACGTACGAGGCGGCTCTGCGCGTGGAAACAAAGCTGGTCAACAAGAAGACCGGTGAAATCAAGGAACAGGAAATTTATCTCGGCGACTTCCCGCTCATGACCGACCGCGGGACTTTTATCATCAATGGCATTGAGCGCGTCGTGGTAAGCCAGCTGATCAGGTCAGCTGGCGTTTTCTTTACCTCAGAGTTGGTCCGTGGCCGTAATTGGTACGGCGCGAAAATCATCCCGAACCGCGGCGCCTGGCTGGAATTGGAGACTGACAGCAATAACGTCATTTCCGTGAAGATCGACCGCAAGCGGAAAGTGGCCGTCACCGCGTTATTGCGAGCTTTTGGCTATGCGACTAATGAAGAAATTATCGGCATGTTCAGGGATACTGACACGCACCCGGACAGCCGTTATATAGAAGCCACGTTAAGCAAGGACAGTTCGCGGAATGAGGCAGAGGGCTTGCGCGAGGTGTACAAACGCATCCGGCCGGGCGATTTGGCTACCGTCGACAATGCCCGCGAGCTTATCCATAAGATGTTTTTCAGTTTTGACCGGTATGATTTCGGACGGGTCGGACGATACAAGCTGAACCAGCGCTTCCGTTTTGATTTCCCGAACAAGAAAGAATACCGCGTCCTCCAGAAGGAAGATTTAGTGGCTATTATCAAGGAGATTATCCGGCTGAACAATTCGCAAAAAGAGTCTGATGACATTGACCATCTGGGCAACCGCCGCGTCCGCGCCATCGGCGAGCTTGTCCAGAACAAGTTCCGCATCGGATTGGCCCGCATGGAGCGCATTATCAAGGACCGCATGTCCACGCTGGACCTGAATACATTGACCCCGAACCAATTGATCAATGCCCGGCCGATCATCGGTTCGATCAAGGAATTTTTCATGTCATCACAGCTGTCCCAATTCATGGACCAGACCAATCCGCTCGCTGAGTTGGAGCATAAGCGCCGCTTGTCTGCCATGGGTCCGGGCGGATTGTCCCGCGAACGGGCCGGGTTTGACGTACGCGACGTGCATCGCACCCATTACGGCCGCATCTGTCCGATCGCCACGCCAGAAGGCCCGAACATCGGTTTGGTCGGGCACTTGTCCTGTTACGCGCGCATCAACGAGTTCGGTTTTATCGAAACGCCTTTCCGCAAGATCATCCATGACATACCGAATAAGGCATCGCAGACAGCTGGCGAGATTTTGCGCGAAGACATTTTGGACGGAACCCAGCAGGCAGTGGCTAAGGCAGGCGACAAAATCACTGCCGAGTTGGCCAAGAAACTCGAGAGCATTGACCGGAAGACGATCCCGATCAAGCCGCGGGTCACCAGCCAGGTTGAATATATGGATGCGTTTATCGAAGAGCAATACGTCACCACCGCGGCGACCACGCTGTTTGACGCGGAGGGGTATTTCTTGACCGATAAGGCGGAAGTCCGGCTGCATGGGGAGCCGACAGCTGACCATGTGTGGCGGATCGATTATATGGACGTGGCGCCGTACCAGATCATCAGCGTTACGACGGCATTGATACCGTTTCTAGAGCATGACGACGCTGTCCGCGCCTTGATGGGCTCAAATATGCAGCGCCAGGCTGTCCCGGTCATTGCCCCCCAGGCGCCATTGGTCGGTACCGGCATGGAGCGCAAAGCAGCCTGTGATTCTGGCCAGGTGATCGTGGCTGACCAGCCGGGCAAGGTTATCCGCGCTGACAGTGACGAAATCCATCTATTAGAGAAGACCGGCAAGGTAAAAAAACACATTTTAATGAAGTTTGTCCGGTCAAATGCTTCTACGTGCATCAACCAGCGTCCGATCGTAGCTGTTGGCGAGAGTGTGGAAAAAGGCAGTATTTTGGCTGATGGCCCAGCCACGGACGGAGGCGAATTAGCGCTTGGCACGAATGTATTGGTGGCATTTTTACCTTGGGAAGGCGGCAACTACGAAGACGCCATCCTTATTTCCGAGCGGCTGGTCCAGCAGGACCGGTATACGTCCATACATATTGAAGATTATGTCGTTGACGTGCGCGATACCAAACTCGGTCCGGAAGTTGTCACCCGCGACATTCCGAACATTGGCGAAGAGAAATTGAAAGATCTGGACGAAGAAGGGGTGGTGCGCATCGGCGCGGAAGTTTCTTCTGGCAACATTCTCGTCGGCAAGATTACCCCGAAAGGCGAAACCGAGCTCTCAGCGGAAGAAAAGCTGCTGCGGGCGATTTTCGGCGAAAAGGCGAAGGACGTCAAGGATTCGTCCTTGTATCTGGAGCATGGCGAACATGGCAAGGTCGTGGATATCAAGATTTTTTCGCGCGAACGCGGCGACAAATTATCGTCCGGCATCCACAAGACCATCCAGGTGTCAGTCGCCCAGCTCCGCAAAGTCCAGGTCGGCGACAAGATGGCCGGCCGCCACGGCAATAAGGGCGTCATTTCCCGCATTGTCGCCGTGGAAGATATGCCGTATATCGCCGGCGGCCGGCCAGTGGACATTATCCTCAATCCTCTCGGTGTCGCTTCCCGCATGAATATCGGCCAGATTTTGGAAACACATCTCGGATTGGCCGCGAAGTCGCTTGGGTATAACGTGGCCAGCCCGGCTCTTAATGGCGTCCCTGAAGAGACCATCAAGGATGAATTGGAAAAGGCCGGTTATCCTCGCGACGGGAAAATGAAATTAATCGACGGCCGTACCGGCATACCTTTTGATCAGAAAGTCACCGTCGGTTACATATACATGATGAAGCTGAATCATATGGTGGAAGACAAGATCCATATGCGTTCCATTGGTCCGTATTCACTTGTCACCCAGCAGCCGCTCGGCGGCAAGGCGCAGTTCGGCGGCCAGCGCTTCGGTGAAATGGAAGTGTGGGCCCTCGAAGCATACGGCGCCGCGCATACCCTGCAGGAAATGCTGACCATCAAGTCCGATGACGTACCCGGCCGGTCAAAAGCCTATGAAGCCATTATCAAGGGCGAGCCCATCCGCCGTTTGAATATTCCCGAAACGTTCAACGTGCATGTCCGCGAGCTGAAGGGGCTGTGTCTGGATGTCGACCTTATCGGGAGCGTCGAGGAGCGGATCGATGATGACCGCCGCGAACCGCGCCGCGACCGGGAACGGGAGCGGGAAAAAGATAAAGAAGTTAAGGAAGAAACTTTATGATCGCCGAACCGTCAGTCAGGACAATTGATTTCAAGGCCATCCGGCTCAAATTAGCCTCGCCGGATGATATCCTGTCATGGTCGTTTGGCGAGGTTCAGAAGCCGGAGACCATCAATTACCGCACGCAAAAACCAGAAAAGTCCGGCCTCTTTGCCGAGGAAATTTTTGGGCCGACAAAAGATTGGGAATGCTATTGCGGAAAATACAAGAAAGTCCGCTACAAAGGCGTGGTGTGCGATAAATGCGGCGTGGAAGTCACCCGTTCGATCGTCCGCCGCGAGCGCATGGGCCACATCAAGCTGGCTTCCCCGGTTTCGCATATCTGGTTCTTGCGCGGCGTGCCGTCAAAGATCGGCTTGATACTGGATTTGTCCATTCAGGATTTGGAAAAAGTCATTTATTTCGCCAATTTCATCGTGACGCGCGTCGATGAGACTTTGCGCGAGGAGACACTCCAGCAGATAGAAGCTGAGTCCCAAGGCAAGAAAAAATCGATCGAGGCGGAATTCAGCCGCATGGTCAATGACGTAAAACAGCGGCAGGCCCAGCATCAAAGCCAGGAGCCGACCAAGGCCAGCCGCGAGCTTGACGAGGAATTATCTTCAGTGAATGCCCTGAAGGACGAGAAAATGAAAAACCTGGCTGATGCGGTTGATTTGGCGAAAAAAGAGCTGAAAAGCCTGAAGCCAATGATGATCATTTCCGAGCAGACTTACCGCGATTTGTCATTGAAATACGGGCACGTGTTTGAGGCCAATATCGGCGCTGACGCGGTCCAGGAGCTTTTACGGGAAATTGACATTGAAAAAACAATCATTGAATTAGACGGGGAAATGAAGGATGCGCCTGAAACCAAGCGCCGCCGGACTGTCCGCCGCCTGAAATTATTTAAAAGTTTCAAGATCAATAAACTGCGCCCGGAGTGGATGATTTTGAGCGTCATCCCGGTCATTCCTCCGGATCTGCGTCCGATGGTACAGCTGGATGGCGGCCGGTTTGCCGCGTCTGATTTGAACGACCTTTATCGCCGGGTGATTAACCGGAATAACCGTTTGAAACGCCTGATTGAATTAAACGCTCCAGAAGTCATCCGCCGCAATGAAAAACGCATGCTCCAGGAAGCAGTCGATGCCTTGATTGATAATAACGCCCGCCACGGCAAGACCGTGACTGCCTCCACCGGCCAGAAGCGCATGCTTAAATCCATCGCCGACATCTTGAAGGGCAAGCAGGGCCGGTTCCGCCAGAACCTCCTGGGGAAGCGCGTTGATTATTCCGGACGCTCCGTCATTGTCGTCGGCCCGCACCTGAAAATGAACGAATGCGGCCTGCCGAAGCGCATGGCGTTGGAATTATTCAAACCTTTCATTATCAGCCAGCTGATCAAGCGCGAGCTCGTCCATAATGTCCGCAGTGCCGGCCGGTTCATCGAGAGCGACCGGAGCGAAGTTTGGGATATCCTGGAAGAGGTCAGCCGTGACGCATACGTGCTGCTGAACCGCGCCCCAACCCTGCACCGCTTGGGCATCCAGGCATTCAAGCCGGTATTGATCGAGGGCAAAGCCATCCAGATCCATCCGTTAGTGTGCCCGGCATTCAATGCTGACTTTGACGGCGACCAGATGGCCGTCCATGTGCCGCTGACGGAAAATTCAAAACGCGAGGCGCGGGATATTATCGCGTCAGTCAATAATTTATTGAAGCCGTCCACCGGCTCGCCGATTATCACGCCGACGCAGGATATCGTTTTAGGCTGTTATTATTTGACTTTTATGCGCGATGTTCCGAAAGAATCAATGAAGCGGTTCAGTTCCCCGGATGAAGCGGAGACGGCGTACCAGATCGGCCATATCCACGTGCAGGACAAGGTCATGGTCATGGTTGGCAAATCCATCATTGAGACGACCGCCGGCCGCGTCATTCTTAATAGCATCATCCCGAAAAATGTCGGATTCGTGAATGAGATGTTAGACCGCAAGTCGCTGTCAAAATTCATCAGTAATTTTTTGCATAAATTCGGCAATGAGGAGACGGTAGTATTGTTGGATAATATCAAGCGGCTCGCTTTCAAGTACCTGACCACCTCCGGCATCAGTTGGGGCATGAGCGATCTGGTGACGCCAAAAGCCAAGGTACAGATCGTCCAGGAGGCGGATCAGCAGGTAGAGGAAGTCGACTCGCATTATGAACAGGGCCTTTTGACGAATGACGAGCGGCACATCAAAGTGATCGAGATCTGGGCGCAGGCCAAGGACCGCGTCCAAAAAGTCAGCCGCGAGGCATTGGACAAGTTCGGTTCCGTGTATTCCATGATTGAGTCCGGCGCCCGCGGTTCATGGGCCCAGACCACCCAGATGATGGGCATGAAGGGCTTAGTGACCAATCCGGCCGGCGAAACCATCGAGTTGCCGGTCAAGGGCAGTTTTAAAGAGGGTTTTGACGTGTTGGAATATTTCATCTCGACGCACGGCGCGCGCAAAGGTTTGTCTGATACGGCGTTGCGTACCGCCAATGCCGGTTACCTGACCCGTCGCTTGGTTGACGTCAGCCAGGACATGCTAATCACCGAAGAAGACTGCGGTGATGACGTTGGCCACGAGCTGACCAAAGTCGAGTCTGACGAGATGGGCGAGCATCTTTCTCGCCGTTTGCTCGGCCGCGTCGTCATGGAAGATATTGTCGATCCGAAAACCAAGAAAATTATCGTAAAAGCCGGAGTCCTCGTGACGGAAGCAGAGATGCCAAGATTGGAAAAAATTGAAATAGAAAAGATTAAAATCCGCTCAGCCATGACCTGTAAGGCTCGCTGGGGATTGTGCCAGAAATGCTATGGGTATGACTTAGGCTTCAATCGGCTGGTGAAGTTCGGTACGGCTGTCGGTATTATTGCCGCCCAATCGATTGGCGAGCCGGGCACGCAGCTGACCATGCGGACGTTCCATACTGGCGGCGTGGCCGGACAGGATATCACCCAGGGTTTGCCGCGAGTCGAAGAATTATTTGAGGCCCGGCCGATCAAGCACCCGGCCATTATTGCCGGCGTGACGGGTAAAGTATCGGTAAAAGAAGAGGCTAAGGGCGCGAAGCATCTGACGATCATGTATATGGCTAATGACGAAGCGGTGTATCCGATGAAGAAGAAAAAGAAAATTGATATTAAAGTAAAGGATGGCGAAATGGTCCAGGCCGGACAGGTGTTGTTCGCTGACTCGAGCGGCGCCACGACCGCGCGCGGCGCGGGCATCGCGAAGGTGTCCGCAGGAGCCGTCACTGTGATCGCTGAAAAAGAAAAAAAACGGGAATACCAGGTACCGCCCGGACAGATGTTATGGGTCAAGGATGGCGATTTATTGACCAAAGGCGATCGCCTCACCGATGGCAGTTTGGATTTGCACCAATTGTTTTACCTCAATGGTCAGGAAGCCGTACAGCGGTATATTATTCAGGAAATCCAATACATCTATTCATCGCAAGGCCAGAAGCTGAATGAAAAACATATCGAAATCATCGTTCGGCAGATGTTCTCTCGAATATACGTGAAGGATCCCGGTGATACTAATTTCCTGCCTGGCGAGACGGTGGAGAGGTCGCAGTTTGTCGAGGCCAATGATGAGGCCAAGAAAAAAGGCGGCGTTTTGGCTGCCGGCGAACAGTTATTGCTTGGCATTACCAAGGCGTCGTTGTCCATCGACAGCTTCTTGTCCGCCGCGTCATTCCAGGAAACGGCCCGGGTGCTGATCGACGCGGCCGTGTCCGGAAAAATTGACAAATTGCGCGGCCTCAAGGAAAACGTGATTATCGGCAAGCTTATCCCGGCTGGCACGGGATATCCCCCGAGTTTGGTGCCAAAAGAAGAATAGCTCGCAGTTATTGAGAATAACCCTCCCTCTGTCAGGCAGGCATGTTTTTACGTTGAATTATTTGATAAAAAATGGTAAAATTTAATCGCTATAAGCAATTTTAAATACTCCCCAAATGTTGGAAAAGACAAAAAAGCAATACTTGAAGAAATACAGGAAAGAAGCCCGCCAGGAAGCCGGCGGCCAGGATATCCCGTCCGAAATTTTACCGCGTCTGAAGGCAGAGACAAAGCATGGCATTATGTTGGTGGTTATCGCCATCGCGGTGATCATCGTGGTGTTATCGCTTTTCGGATGGGCGGGCGCGTTTGGGCATGGCATAGACGTCGGCTTGAGGTACTTATTCGGCTGGGGGCGTTTTGCAGTGCCAGCCGTCCTTTTGGTAGTCGGTTACTTGTATTTCAACCCGGAAAAATATATTTTACGGACGGCCAATTATATCGGCCTTGGCGGCTTGATGCTGAGTTATTCGGGCCTGATCCATTTATTTTTTGTGCCAATTTTGCGCGCCACGTCGGATATCAGCGTCGGCCGCGGCGGCGGGTATTTCGGCTTAGCCCTTTCATATCCGCTGCAAAAAATAATGGGGCCTTGGGCTGCTGGGGTGATATTATTCGGATTGCTTGTTATTTCACTTCTGGTATTGTTTGACGTCTCATTGAAACGCTTGGCATCCGGCGGGAATTTTTTCAGCCGCTTGTCAGAGCGGTTCAGGGAATTTTTTTACCGTCTCAGAACCAACATGGAAGCCAATACTGCTGACGGCCGCATGGCCGAGCCGGAGGAAATTCATGATGAGCAATCGTCCGTCTCGCCAGAATTCGGCGTTAAATCAATTGGCAAGGTGGCGTCTCAATCAGGCATGAAGGCCGCCCAGCCGGCGGGGGAACAAGCCGGCTTATTCACGGTACCAAAAAAAACGATACGAAAAATTGAAGTACCGATTGATTTGCTTGAAACTTCAAATTCAAAACCCGCCAGTGGCGATGTCGTGGCCATTAAGCAGAAGATTGAGGATACGCTGAGGAATTTCGGCATCGACGTGGAGATGGGCGAGACCAAGGTCGGCCCGACGGTGACCCAGTATACATTGAAGCCGGCAGAAGGCGTCAAATTGTCCCAGATAACTACATTATCAAATGATCTGGCGTTGGCTTTGGCGGCGCACCCAATCCGCATTGAAGCGCCAATCCCGGGCAAGTCCCTGGTCGGCATCGAAGTCCCGAATAAGGCCGTCGCGGTGGTGAAGTTGAAGGAAATATTACAGAGCGATGAATTCAAAAAACGAAAATCTAAACTGACCGTTGCCCTGGGCAAGGATGTGGCCGGCACGTCGTGGGCGGTCGACTTGGACCCGATGCCCCACCTGTTGATCGCCGGCGCGACCGGATCCGGCAAATCCGTCTGCCTCAACGCGATATTGATCAGTCTGTTGTACCAGAATTCGCCTGATGAACTGAAGTTGATTCTCGTCGATCCGAAGCGCGTGGAAATGACCGGGTATAACGGCATTCCGCATTTGATTACTCCGGTTGTCAATGAGATTGACAAGACCATCAACTCTTTACGCTGGGTAGTGGCGGAAATGGACCGCCGTTTTGAATTGCTCCAGAAAACCGGCCACCGCAATATCCAGGCGTACAACCAAGATGCCGGCAATACTATGCCGTACCTCATTGTGGCCATTGATGAGTTAGCTGACCTCATGTCCGTGGCGGCCAATGAAGTAGAGGCAGCTATTATCCGTTTGGCTCAAATGGCCCGGGCGGTCGGCATCCACCTGATATTGGCGACACAACGCCCGTCAGTTGATATCATCACCGGCCTAATCAAGGCGAATATCACGTCGCGGATAGCTTTTTCCGTGGCTTCTGCCGTTGATTCCCGAACCATCCTGGATACGTCGGGAGCCGAAAAATTACTGGGCCGGGGCGACATGCTGTATATTTCCGCCCAATTATCCAAGCCAAAGCGTCTGCAGGGCGCCTATGTGACTGACGACGAAATCAACCGAGTCTTGGCATACTTAAAATCAAAAGGACAGCCGGAATATCAGGAAGAAATTACCGCCAAGGTCGTTGATCGGACACTGGCCGGGAATTTTGAGGACCTCGGGGATGATGACCTTTTGGAACAGGCCAAGGATTTAGTGATTAAGACGGGCAAAGCCTCCGCTTCATTGTTACAGCGGCGTCTCCGGGTCGGCTACGCACGGGCCGCCCGGCTTCTGGACCTGATGGAAGAGGGGGGCATTATCGGCCCGGGCGATGGCGCTAAGCCGCGTGAGATACTGGTCAGTCGAGACCACGTAATGGCTGATCCGCAGGTTGATGAGGGCGAGGAAAACGCCGATGAAACGGAAGAACCTGAAGAACGGGATGGCACTGGTGATGAACAGGAGGAAACTGAGGACGACCCCGATGACGACCCGCGGCCGCCTCGGTAGGATTTGAAATTATGTCAGTTTTTACGAAAAAAGACATTACCCGATCGAAGACGCTTGGCGAACGGCTGCGCAAAGTGCGCGAAGAAGCCCGAGTTAGTTTACAGGAAGCCGCTGATGACACGGGTATTCGTCTGGCGTATCTGGCGGCGTTAGAGAATGAAAATTACAAGGATTTGCCCGGTCCAGTCTATATTGAGAATTTTTTAAAGCGGTACGCGGAATATTTGAAAGTCAGCCCGGATTTTGTCCTGGACCTGTACAAACATCAGGGACAAAAGGCGCTGAAAAAAGAATATCGCGTCAAATGGCCTTTATCCGAAAAAAGGCCGCGCGAAGTAATCACGCCGCGAGTTTTGAAATTAATCGGAATTGGGCTGATCATGCTGATCGGACTGGGGTATGTCGGGTTTGAGGTCATGAAAATATTCTCGCCTCCTTCCTTAAGTGTCAGCAGTCCGGCATTTGACATGACGGTCACGGCCGTGACTATTCCTGTTACTGGCAGTACTGATCCAGACATTACCCTGACGGTCAATGGCAAGCAGATTTATCTGGATGAAAAAGGGAATTTTTCGGAGGTAGTGTCCTTGCAGGCTGGATTGAATAATATCACCGTGTCGGCAGTCAAAAAGCGGAGCAAGCCGACGGTCATAACTAGGCGCATCTTGTTACAGACAGGCCAGCCGCAAATACAAACAAATTTATAATCTTCCCATTTTAATAACTAATTTGATATGCATATGCCGAAAGCTATAGAAAAAAATTCCATGAATGCCAAAGGGCGGGCGGCCGATGAGGCCATCGCCCAAATCAAGGAACGTTTTGGCGAGGGTTCAATCATGAGATTGGGCGAAGCAAAAAGGATCAAGGTTGAAGCTGTTTCCACTGGGTGCTTGTCATTGGATTTGGCCCTGGGAGTCGGCGGCGTGCCGCGGGGCCGTATTATTGAAGTGTACGGTCCGGAAGCGTCCGGCAAGACTACTCTAGCGCTCCACATTTTAGCCGAGGTCCAGAAGCGCGGCGGCATTGCCGCGTTCGTTGATGCTGAACACGCCCTGGATCCGGAATACGCCAGGAAGATCGGCGTGAATGTCGACGAATTGCTCATTTCCCAGCCGGACACAGGCGAGCAGTCCTTGGAAATCGTGGAAACATTGGTCCGTTCCAACGGTGTCGACGTGGTCATTATTGATTCCGTGGCCGCCCTGACGCCTAAGGCAGAGATCGAAGGCGAGATGGGGGATGTGCACATGGGATTGCAAGCGCGGTTAATGAGCCAGGCGCTGCGTAAGTTAGCCGCCATCGTCAGTAAGACAAAAACCGTCGTCGTGTTCATCAACCAGACCCGCATGAAGATCGGCGTGTTCTTCGGCAACCCAGAAACCACCACTGGCGGCATGGCCCTGAAATTCTATTCATCGATCCGCATCGAAGTGCGCCGCGCCGCGCAGATCAAGAAAGGCGAAGAATCCATCGGCAACCGCGTGAAAGTTAAAATAGTTAAGAATAAAGTGGCCCCGCCGTTCCGCACCTGCGAATTCGACATCATGTACAATGAAGGCATTTCATTGGCCGGAGACGTGCTGGATGCCGGCGTCCTGCATAATGTAATCGAGAAAAGCGGCAATACGTTTTCGTTCGGTGAGGTGAAATTGGGCGTCGGACACGAAACCGCGCGGGCGTTCTTGAGGCAGAACCCGAAACTAATCGAAGAAATAAAGAGAAAGGTGTTTGCCGCGGTCGATGTCGAGGAAAAGGAGAAAGCCGGGAAATAACATCCATCCAAAAGGCTCGTTCACCTTGGGCGGGCTTTTTTATTCCCCTCCGCTAATACCACAGAGCTTGCTCCGAGGTCGGGGCATGAACCGTGTTTGCATCGCTCCGATACTTCGCGGCTTGCCGTAAGGTAGATTATTTGCCAATTTTTGAAGGTATTGGTAAGATAAGCGGAAGTAAAATAGCAAATTGAAAAGGAGGATAAAATGGCTAATGCCATTGTGATAGCCGTGGATGCGATGGGTGGCGACTATTATCCCGCGAACCCGGTACGAGGAGCTTTATTGGCATTAAGGGAGCTGTCAGGAGACTTCGAATTGGTGCTGGTCGGTAGTCAAGAAGCTCTAGAGCGTGAGCTTGGACGGCATAAGCATAATGGCGATTCCCGTTTACGGGTCCAAAATGCCACGCAGATAGTTTCTCCAACGGAACATCCGGGGGAGGTAGCGCGGAGCAAGCTCGATTCTTCCATCCATGTGGGGGCCAGGCTGGTCTCTGCGGGCAGTGCCGATGCATTGGTCAGTGCCGGTAATACGGGAGCGCTTATGGCGGTGAGCCTCTTGCAGTTAAAGCGAATCAAGGGCGTGCAAAGGCCGGCATTGGCCGCCACATTTCCCACGGTCCTAGGGCGACCAAGCTTGGTGCTTGACGTTGGCGCGAACGCAGAATGCAAACCGGTGTATTTAGCGCAATTTGCGTTGATGGGGGCAAGCTACTCTCAATTAGTGCTCGGTCAATCTGATCCGCGTGTTGGGCTGATAAACGTCGGAATCGAGGGCGGTAAAGGAAACGCCCTGGCTCAAGCAACGCACCAATTATTGTGTCAGCTGGCGGAGGGCGGAGCCTTTATTTTTTCCGGTAATATCGAAGGCGATGCCATATTAAGCGGCGAGTGCCAGGTCATCGTGACGGACGGTTTTACGGGTAATGTCGTCCTAAAAATGGTCGAGGGCTTGAAGCCGACTGCAGAAAAGATGCTCAAGCGGGTTATCCGCAATGGGAGGGCGGATCAAATGGTCTGGGGGGTTCTTGCTAGTAAGGTGTTTCTTGGTCCGACACTCGGGGCATTGAAGCGCACCTTTGATTACCAGAAATACGGCGGGGCGCCATTTCTCGGAGTCAATGGCGTAGTCATCAAAGCTCATGGACGCTCAACTCCAGAAGCGTTCAAATACGCCATTGAAGCGGCCATTCACGCGGCACAAAACAACATGGTGGATGTTATCACCAGACAAATGGCGCCGTATGCCAATGGTTCAACGACTGAAACAGCCGGTGGTTCATGAGAATCCCGGCTTTTTTTATCAGCCTCCGCCGCAGATCCTGTGCATCAGGGAAGAGATCGAGGGCGGCTCTAACGTCTGTAGGCGAATCGAGTACTGGGGTTGCGCTACGGCTGATTCCGCAACGCAACGAGGCTGATAACCCGCCGAAGCTAAAGCGTAGGCTGGTATGATGCGAATACGAACGTGAAGCTTCATGCGATGATATGCTGGTGTACGCTGACTGAGTGCCCAAGCCACGTTTTGATCAGCTGGTTCAAATGGGGAGGGGTATCGCTGAAATAGTATCCTGAACCGTATTCATCCCGCGTCATTGCTTTTCGGAGAGCGGGCTTCCGTTGGATATATTTGAACAGTGCCGCCACGACTAATTCGGCCGGATCGATCAGCGTTATCTGTGATCCGACTATTTCCTGAATGAGGTTTTTTAACAGGGGGTAATGCGTGCACCCGAGGATAAGGGTGTCGACCCGCCGGTTGAGCAGCGGCTGTAAATAATGTTTGGCAATCATTAATGTTTCCGGCGTATCGAGCCAGCCTTCTTCCGCGAGGGGGACAAAAAGCGGGCAGGCTTGGCCAGTGACCGTGATGTTTTTATCGGCAGCGCTGATTTTTTTGGAATATACATCGCTGGCAATTGTTGTCCGGGTGCCGATGACGCCGATCTGCCCGTTTTTTGTCGCCGCGACGGATGCCCGCACCGCTGGCGTGATCACTTCAAAAACCGGGAGGTCGGTAAACGCGTCAGCCACTTGTTCGGCCGCGACGGCTGAGGCCGTGTTGCAGGCGATAATGATGCAGTCCGCGCTTTTCTGCGCCAAGAAGTCGGCATCCTGCAATGCGTAGCGGACAATAG
Source organism: Patescibacteria group bacterium (assembly GCA_043808365.1). Classification (GTDB taxonomy): domain Bacteria; phylum Patescibacteriota; class Patescibacteriia; order UBA10025; family JAHIVO01; genus JBAYGJ01. The sequence goes on along the minus strand of JAZDEZ010000015.1, from coordinate 54,006 downwards.
TGCCCGGGCTTTTATTGCCGTATGGCGTCCGGGCCGTGTCGCCGAAATAAAGGACTTGCTCGTCTGGCAATTGCCTTTCTAATTCTTTAACGACGGTGAGGCCGCCGATGCCGGAATCAAATACGCCGATCATGGGCTAGTTAGTTAGTAATTAGTAAGTTAGCCATTAGTAGTTAGTGGGAAGAAAATGTTGAAGATGTTGAAACCGTTCAAATTGTTGAAACTGTTTATGACGTTGAAGATGTTGGAATTGTTAAAGGCGTTGAATTTGTTCAAGCGAGAGTTGATTGAGGCTTTTAATCACGCGTATCGCGTCTTTGGTATATTTTTTGGGCGTGTAAGGCTTTTTCATGGCAATGACTCTTGCCCCGGATTTCAGACCGGCCTGGACGCCGCTGATCGAGTCCTCAATGACTAGCATTTCGGCAGGTTTGACGTGCAAGATTTTCGCGGCTTGCTTATACACCCAAGGATGCGGCTTGCTGTATTTCATGTCATCCCCAGATATAATTTTTACAAAATATTTTTTTAACAGGAAACGACGCATGACGAAGTCAATTACCCGTCGCGGGGATGACGAGGCGAGAATTACTGGGTATTTACTCTTTTTCAATAATTTCAAGAGTGCCAGGCCGCCCGGGGCCATTGTCAGGCGTTTGTTAAAAAGGTCAAAAAGCATCTGAAGCCTGTCCTTTACGATTTGCTGGGGCGAGTCGGGTAACGATAGGTGTCGCTTGAGATACGTGCTGATGTACCGCTGGGTACGGCCGCGGACTTCCCGGTCAAGGTCGCGTGACCGGAATTGGCGCCGGTGCGTCGTTCCGCATTTATTTTTTACATACTCCCATGTCGATCGTTCCCAAAGCGGCTCGGAGTCAATCAGGACGCCGTCGAGGTCGAAAGCGATCGCCTTAATCATTTGGCCACTCCTTTAATGAAGTCCTGGACCTCTGCCAGTCTTTGCAGCATTATTTTTTTGGTATTCCCCTCAAGCGTTATTCGCAGGAGCGGTTCGGTGTTTGACGGCCGGACATTGACCCACCAGTCCTGATATTCGATCGTGACGCCGTCCATTTCGTCCTGCTTGCCATCTTGGTATTTGGCCTTGACCATGGCGATTATTTTAGGAATGTTATTCACTTCAATATTGACTTCATCCGCCTTGGCGTATGGGTTCAGTCCGGCAGTCATGGCCGAGAGCGGCTTATTATGCTCTGAAATCAAGCTTAAAAGGATGACGAAAGCGATGAAACCGGAATCGGCGTAGTAGTTGTCTTTAAAGGCGTAATGGGCCGAGAGTTCGCCGCTCATATCGCCATTCTCGCGCCGCATGGCTTCGGCCAGGTTGGCAAAACCCACGGGACTGCGGATCGGCCGGCCGCCCCACTCTCTGATCCGCTCGGGCACGGCCTTGCTGCAAATGACATTGTAAGCAATGCCAGCGCCGGGATTTTTCTCGATGAAAAATTTTGCCAGGATAAGAAGCGTGGAATCGGCCCGGATGAATTCGCCCTGTTCGGTTATGAAGAACAGCCGGTCCGTGTCACCGTCCATGATAATGCCGAAATCAGCCTTAGCTTCAACCACCTTTTTTTTGATCTGGACCTGTGATTCCGGCAGCAATGGATTTGAGGGATGGCCGGGAAAGTTCCCATCCAGCTCGAAGTTGAGGGGGATCAGGCGGCAGGGCAGGCGCTTAAAGAGCAACGGCATTATTTTGCCGGCCATACCATTGCCGGCGTCGACCACGATGTTGAAGGGCTTTATTTTTTTTACGTCAACGAAAGACAAGATATGCTGGAGATAATCCTCAATAATATCCCTGTCTTTCGTTGAGCCAGGCTGGGATGCCGCGGAGAAAGTTTTGTCGCACATGAACTCGTACAGTTCAATGCCCCTGATCCACTGCAAACTTTTGCCTTTCTTGATAACCATCTTGAAGCCGTTGTATTCTTTGGGGTTATGCGAAGCCGTAGTCATAATACCACCGTCATAGTCAAACTTGCCCGTGGCGAAATATACGGCGTCAATCGGCACTTGCCCGATATTATCCACGTCAACGCCTTGGCTCATGAGGCCGGCGACAAGCTTTTCAGTGAGCGTTGGCGAACCCAGGCGCATATCCCGTCCGACCACCACTTTTTTAGCCTTGGTCAGCTGGGCAAATGCCTGGCCGACCAGGTAAGCGGTATCTTCGTTCAGGTCGGCGGGGTAGATGCCGCGGATGTCGTATGACTTGAAGATTTTCGCGTTGATGTTCATAAATAGATATTAAAAATTAGCGCATAATATGAATATACGGTATCATTTTTTTCGTTCATTTTCAACCCTTCGGCTCGCCTCGCGGCGAAGCATCAAGCCTTTTTGGCTATAGTAATAAGGTTGTAGCCGGTCCGCCGCGTAGCCGGATGGCCTTTTTTAGTGTAATATTGCTGTACCTGTGAGAAGCCATTATGGTCCAATAGTGTTGACAGTTCCGATGTGCGGAATCCATGAATATAGCGACGGCCGACTACGGCCCCGGATTCATTTTTCCAGAGTTTGATGACGTCAGGGAATGAAATACGCCCTTTGCCAATGATTCGCTGCCAAAGTATTTTTGCATGGATCAGCCACCAATTCGAGGCCAGCAGGTTCCAGTTTAGCATGACCAGCCGTCCATCTGGACGCAGGACTTTGTAGAATTGTCGGATGGCCTGTGCGCGCAGTTTCTCTGTGGGCAGGTGATGAAGCGTGGCAATGCAAAAAACAACGTCAAACGAACCGGGCGGGAACGGCAGATCCAGAATGTTACCAGCAATGAATTTTAACTCGGGATATTGACGCTTCGCGATGGCGATAAGTTCGCCGCTCAAATCCAGGCCGGCATACTCTACGTGTTTTTCTTTCAATAACTCATAGAGCCGGCCATTACCGCACCCGGCATCGAGCACTTTCTCGCCAATAGCTATATATTCCATCAAAGGCTTGAAATCTTCCCAGATGAATTTTCGGGTGGCAGAAAACTGGTCAGCAATAGCCTGATAGGTCGTCGCGTTCATAGCCATTAATTTTTCCGCAAAACGTTCGTCCATATGAATAAGAAAACTTTGCAAAAATATACGCGTGATTTCGTACGAGCCAAGCCAGAGACGGTTGCCGCGGTCCGTCAGGCCAAGCGTTTGTTGGCCACTAAATACCGCACCACCATTATACCCAATTCCGAGATACTGGGGCAGTACCGAAAGCAGGGAATAAAAAACCCCGACCAGCGGCTGTTGCGGCTATTGCGCAAGCGCGAAATCAGGACGCTGTCCGGCGTGGCGCCAGTCACCGTATTAACAAAACCCTATCCGTGCCCGGGCCGATGCGTATACTGCCCGACAGAAGCCAGGATGCCGAAAAGCTACCTGTCATCCGAACCGGCCGCGCAAAGGGGGTTGAGCCTGAAGTTCGACCCGTATCAGCAGGTAAAAATGCGCATTGCCACGCTGGAGGCCAATGGCCATAGCGCGGATAAGATTGAGCTGATTGTCTTGGGAGGGACGTGGTCGCATTACCCGCACGATTACCAGACATGGTTTATTAAGCGGTGTTTTGACGCGGCGAATGAGGCGACGGACTGCCGACTACAGTCTACGGCAAAGACACTTCAAAAGGCGCAGAAGATCAATGAAACTGCAAAGCATCGGATTATCGGTTTGAGTTTGGAAACGCGGCCTGACCACGTGACCTCGGCCGAGCTGTGGCGGATGCGCGAGCTGGGATGCACGCACGTGCAGATCGGGGTGCAGACGCTGCATCAGGACATTTTAGATCTGGTCAAACGGGATGACACGCTGGATAATATTGCTCGTGCTACGTCATTGTTGCGTGCGTTCGGATTCAAGTTCACGTATCATCTGATGCCCGGTTTGCCTGGCGCCACGCCGAAGAAAGATTTTGATACATTCAAAATAGTTTTCGGCGATTCACGGTTCCAGCCGGATATGCTGAAGATATATCCCTGCTTGGTGGTGAAAAATTCTTTATTGTATCAGTGGTACCAGCAGGGCAGGTATAAGCCGTATAGCAATAAGCAATTAGTGGAGTTGCTGATAAAAATAAAAGGCATCATGCCACCCTATGTACGTATCAACCGTTTGATCCGTGATATTCCCGGTCCGGACATCGTGGCTGGCAACATGACCACGAACTTGCGCCAGTTGCTGCAGGAGCGTGGGGTGAAATGCAAATGCATCCGTTGCCGTGAGGCGCGAAAAGAGATCGTTAAACAAAATCAGGTAAAACTGAAAGAGCGTGTTTATAGGGCTGGAGCAGGCGAGGAGCATTTTATCAGTTTTGAAAGCAAAGACGAGAAAAAACTATACGCCTTTATCCGGTTGTGGCTGCCAGCTCCGGCAAAACGTTTTATTGGTGCGTTTGATGATGAGACTGCGTTAATACGCGAATTGCATACGTACGGGGAGCTAATGCCAATCGGCGGGAAGAAAAAAGCAGTCCAGCACATCGGTTTTGGCAAGCGGTTATTGGTTGAAGCAGAACGTATCGCGAAGAAAAAAGGTTATATAAAAATGGCTGTCATTTCAGGAATCGGGGTGCGTGAGTACTATCGGAAGCTGGGGTACCGGTTGGAAAAGACGTATATGGTGAGGAAGCTAGTAGCTAGCCATTAGTAGGTTAGTAGTTAGTGGGGATAGAAGAGCTATGGGAGCTATAAGGGGGAGGGTAAGAAGTTGGTTAGGAAGTTAGTGGTTGGATGTTGGATTCAGATGGGTGAGGTAGGATAATGAATATCCTCCGAGCGCACCTGTCTCTGGGTGCGCGACTATTTTTAATAAAAAAGCACGCCATCGGAAAATCCTTTTGCCTATCTAGACTTGACGTGAACAGTGGAATAGCTTAGTTTTTAGGCAGGGCGAGCAATAGGACTTAATGGATTCTAACTTCGTGGTTATTTCCTAAGTCCTACTGCCGCCCTGTTTTTTGTGTGTAACAATCAAGCAATTGCCATGATTGTTTCCACCGCGTCCGGCTGCCCATGCACTTTCCAGAAATTCCGGAAATGCACGGGGCATCCGAGCAGTTCACTCCCGCCGGATGCCGGAAAGGCATAGAACGGGTTGATGCGGGCGTACCACTGGTCGTTGGCGATGGCGCCTTCAGCCGATAGGTATGTAACCGGATACCGCCGCAACACCATTTCCTGAAGCAGCCATGGTATGCCGTTGTAGGTGTCATCAATGACCTGCTGGAGGAGCCGATTGATTTCAGCTTCATCGCTCATGGATAGGTTGAACACTCCCCGCCCGCCGGCGCGTTTTTGAGGATCCATGCCTGCGTACTTCAGCGTCAGCCGGCGCTGTTTCGGCGGGATGCCTGGCAGGTTGCTTAGCCTGACCGGGTGCGCATAGTTATTACTGATGCGCATCTGGTAGGTAGCGTACGGGTCGACCAGGTACGTCGCCGGGAAAATGGAGCGTACGGCATCCGAATAATACATGAACGTCCTCGGATGGAACGGTAGCATCATAGAGATCTTATGGTCGGTGATGATGTTAGGAGCAGGTTCGATTTCGATGCCGCCGCGATCGTACAGTCCCAACAGATTCTGCCAACCAGAGTATTGACCGAGTTCCTCCAAGTAGTGGCGGAAAACAACGTCATAGGTTTTGATATTTTCAGGAATGGTTCTGACACTGATAGTGAAATCAATGCCAGCGGCTCGGATAGCTTGGGCAAAGAATGTTGCTTCAGTGCCGTAATAATCGACTTTATGCAGCAGGTGCACCACGCGTGGACGATCCTTACCCGTCAGTTCCCGCAATGTGTGAGCGACTCTGGCGACGAATGATCTTCCGAGGACGGTATATTCCTCGTAGCAGGTGGCCAGCGCGGCGTGGTACCCCCAGCCGGAGCCGGGAGTCTGCGCTTCTGCGGCGCAGGTAAATGTCGGCTGGTCCATCCGCATGAAGAACGGGGCGCGCATCGGCTGCTTGGCGTGGAGCTGACGATGGATGGCTCGCATTTCGTCGTTGAGTCCGGTTTCCAGCAGGTCACGGAGCCAGAATAGCGACGGATCAGTGAGCGACGCGTGGTAGAGGCGGTTTGTCGTCTCGACCCATTGGCGGATCACGTGGCCGCGCTTTTTCAACGTCTGGTGGTCGTCAGTTGAGATCAGGTACGGGGCCGGACTGACCAGCGACATAAATCGCCTGTCCTCGCCGAAACCCACCTGGTACCCATCGAGCCGCGCTTTGACCGACAGGGCAGAGTCTTTCAGTTCATTCGGCGATACGAGTGTAGTTTGCGCATTCATGGCAAACCTCCTTCGGTGTTGAGTTGGTTGTTAAGGAACTACGTTTTTGTTTATTTTTTCATTCCAATATTTCCAATGAGTTGTTTTTTGTTAATGGGCCCCGCTCTCCGTAGCCGTGTCAGCAGCCCACTGAATTCAGCGCGGACTGGCATTTCCTGAAGATCGGAGGTGAGTATTTTTCCGATAATACTGCTGGGTTTCACCGAGACACCGATTGGCAGCAAGGGGACGAAGATGCCGGACTGTTGAGCCCGTACGTTTTTACGGTCAATGATGGTTATTGGGCGTTGTTGAAAATTTTTACCAGAATCAGACATCACTTGCAGAACCCGACGTAGCCCCGTTACTCCAGTTTTTATTTCTTTCTCCGTCAGCCCGTCCAACGGCGGCAGTTCTACTCCAATAGCAGGTATGCCGGCCCGCACTGCATTAAAGATGAGCGTTTTGCGGGAGCCATCCATGCCCGGGTCGTTGGCGCGAATCCTCCAGACCAGGGGAAACCCATATATTCGGCAGAACTGCAGTGATTGTTGGCGGATTTGACGCTTGCCCGCATCAACGTAGATTATCTGGGGCAGAGCCGGATCGGTGAAATTATGCAAATCGACGACTGTATCGCTTTGGAGCGCCTGTTCGAACACCATGTTAGCGATACGCCGCGAGATGTTTGGCGAATTTTTTTTACCCGGGAATACCCGGTTAATATTCAATCCATCAGTGGGGTTTACCTCTGTATTTTCTGCCAATCCGAGAGGATTAACTCGCGGCAGGATAACGATTGACCCACGTTGTAACTGTGGCGGATCGGCGAGCAGCCGTTGCAAAACTATCTGCTGGCTGAATTCATCGCCATGTATGCCCGCGGTAATGAGTATCCGAGGCCGTCCACCCCCCAGTGTTATCTGAGGAATGGATAATGAGCCAATTTTTATTACTGATTTTTTCATACGTTGATGGTTTAAGGGATATACAAAAATACCTCTTCCGTTCTATTGAAGAGGCTTTTCTTATTTACGTGGCAGGATGTGATTAGACCATAATTTTTCCACTACGTAAATATACCTCTTCAACGGAAGAGAAATAAAAATGCCAACAGTAGTGGAAGAGGTTTTTTAGTTGTGGAAAAGTATTGTTCATACGGAGGTAGTTTACACCTTTTGTAGATGGCTGTCAAATTCTTACCGCCCCATGTGTCATCCTGAGGAGTGGCGCCGAATGAAAAGAGGCGACACGACGTGAGGATCTTGTTGGTTGGACTGCACCGAGATTGCCACGTCGCTCCCCTGAATCGAGTTCAGGGTCGCTCCTCGCAATGACATGGTGGGGGCGGTTGACTGAGAGGCGTTAAAACCGTACCATTACTATACTTCTATGTCATGTTTTCATGGTTGTTTGACGCTTGAGGAATTAAATAAAACGTATGAAAACAATCGGCATTATCACCAGCGGCGGGGATTGCGGCGGGTTGAACGCCGTCGTAAAAGGCGTGGCCCAGATGGCGAACCGCAAGGGCGTAAAAGCATTCGCCATCCCGAACGGCTATGCGGGGCTGTATAACCTCCGTGACATGAAGTCCCTGGTTGAATTAACGCCATCGCGTTTAGACACTTTCAGCATCGGCATTGCCGGGTCCGAGGCAGGGCATTCGCGCGTGAAAATTTCAAAAATAGATGATGATAAAAAGTACGAGCGGATCAAGGCCGGTTTGGCGAAATTCAAGATTGAAGGATTGGTCATCAGCGGCGGCGATGATACGGGCGGCGTGGTGTTGGATTTGGAAAAGCACGGCATCAAGTGCATCCATGTGCCAAAGACTATGGATCTGGATCTGGTGCCATATTCTCTCGGCGGCGACTCGACCATTAACCGCATCGCTGACTGCATTCGCGACCTGAAAACGACCGGCCGGACGCATAATCGGATTTTGGTTATAGAGGCGTTCGGCAGGTATACCGGCCATGCGGCGTTCCGCGGCGGTGTGGCTGGGGAGGCAGACGCGATTCTGATTCCGGAAATCCCCGTCAAGTTCGGTGAATTATACCGTCATTTGAAGAAGGTATACATGAAGCGCATCATGGAAAGTGATGTCAAGGCCGGCACATACACCATTGTCGTGGCGGAAGGCATCAAGGACGCATCCGGCAAAGAATTGCATGACGAAGGGTCCGGCATTGACGCGTTCGGCCATCAGAGGCTGGCCGGAGCCGGCAAGTACGTGGTCCAGGAAATAAAGAAGCTGATGAAAGATGATTCGGAAATCAAACGGTTTATGGTGGAACAGGGCATGTACGTCGCTGGGCAGTATGACTTGCCGGAGGTGCGGGCGATTGTTCCCAGCCATTTGGTGCGATGCGGATTTTCTTCTGCGCTTGACGCGAATTTCGGCATGGAGACTGGGGCGGCCGCGATGTACCTGCTGCTGCAGGGCATTGCCGGCGTGACGGTGACCGGGTATGAAAACGGCACCATCCACTATATGGACATTGCCGCCGCCATCAAGCGGAGGACTGTTGACCTGAATGAGGTCGCGCTCTACGAACAGCTCGGATTCTGTTTTGGCCGGCCACGCGCCGAGTTTTCCGCCAAGATGGAGAAAGTCAGCGGGTTAATCGATCGAGTATATTAATATAATCCATTAAATTAAATAATATGATCGTCGCCACAGAAAAATTATTTAAGCACGCATATAAAAAATATGCCGTCGGCGCTTATAACATCAATAACGCCGAGCAGATCATGGGCTTGTTCCAGGGCAACTTGGACAGCCAGGCGCCGTTCATTATCCAAATATCCAAAGGCGCTAGGGAATATACTGACAAGCGATTATTGGAAGCAATGATCAAGTCGGCTGAAGAAATTTTTCCAGCAGCGATTTTCGCCGTCCACCTGGACCATGGCGATGAAGCGGCATGCCTGGACTGCATTACCGGCGGATTTTACAGTTCGGTCATGATCGACGCGTCCGCACTTCCGTTTGACGGCAATGTCGCCGCCACCAAGCGGGTCGTTGCCGCGGCCCATGCCAAAGGAATTTCAGTTGAGGCGGAATTGGGCCAGCTCGGCGGCGTTGAGGAGCATGTCAGCGTGGCGGAGAGCGATGCGAAATTGACCGACCCCGTGCAAGCCAAAGAATTCGTCGCCCAGACCGGCTGCGACAGCTTAGCCTGCGCCATCGGCACGAGCCACGGCGCCTATAAATTCGCCGGTACGCAAGGCCTGCATTTTGAGGTAATCGAAGGCATTGAGAAATTATTACCCGGTTTCCCGTTAGTCATGCACGGATCCAGCTCCGTGCCGAAGGACGAGATTGACCGCATCAACGCGGCCGGCGGTGTTATGAAAGGCGCCAAAGGCGTGGATGAGACGCAGTTCAAGAAAGCGGCCGCAATGGGCGTGACCAAGGTGAACATCGATACGGACGGACGGCTGGTGTGGTGCCGCGTGCACCGGGAAATGTTCCGCGACCATCCGGAAGTGTTTGACCTGCGCAAACCCGGCAAGGTGTTTATGGCCGAATATGCTAAATACATTGTCCATAAGAACGAGATGCTGGGCAGTGCCGGACAGCTGGAATCGGTAAGGAAGTTTTTAGTAAAATAGGACTCCACCAATGAACTACGTCATCAAAACCAAGCGTTTTGTGTTACGGCCATATCGCCTGTCGGACGCGCCAGCTGTAGCCCGTAATATTAACGACTACAAAATATACCGGTACACATTGCATATCCCATACCCCTACCGTTTGTCCGACGCCACAAAGTGGTTTGCCAAGACAATCCCGCAGTACCGTCAGCGCTCACCCAAAGATATTCAATTTGCCATTGAGATGGATAGGGAGATTGTCGGGTGTGTCGGTTTGTCGCATATCGAACCACGACACAAGGCGGAAATCGGCTATTGGCTGGCACGGAGATACTGGGGTCAGGGTATAATCCCAGAGGCAGTGAAGCTGGTGGTTAACTATGCGTTTAAAAAGTTCAAACTTCATCGGGTGTACGCGTATACGTTTGTCCCAAATCGAGCATCGCAAAAGGTTTTAAAAAAGAACGGTTTTAAGCGCGAAGGCCTGATGCGCAAAGTGGTCAAAAAGCGGGGGAGATTGATCAGTGAGTACCTCTGGGCGAAGGTGAAATAAATTAAGCGATAGTTATTGCTTGGGCAAGCCGAAAAAACTTTCCTTGTTTTGTGTTGCTTATTTTTTCAACGTAAAGACCGTATGAAAGCCTTGATTGAATACTTTTTCTTAATTTCAGTCTGGCTTTTCCACGTATTTTATTGGTTTGAAGATGGTGGATCATAGATCGTAAAAGTTTGTAATATTCTCTTGGCGGCGTAATATTTTTTCCATAAAGTTGCAGCCCTACTATTTTATTACGGCGTCCGGGGATTATTTCTTCAGTTTTTGACTCCCTTACCTTGAAATTGGAACTGTTGATAATATTGAGTATTAGTTTTTTTGCTCGTCTTAGGCCTAGACCTCCTGAAATTGCGATATCATCAGCAAAACGGGTATAGATCCAATTATTTTTAGAACTCAGTTTCCATAGACGATGATCAAGCGATGTCGCCACTAGTGTTGCCAATGCTGGACTGGTTGAGGTTCCTTGAGGGAGAAATCCATGCGATGTACTTTTATTCGATAATGTGCACAGGTTAGCTATTTTTTTTGCGACAATTTCAGTAAATCCCGCATGGGTTAATGCGTTTTTTACCATTCTGGTACTAATGCTTGGGAAAAAGTCGGCAATATCAAAAAGTAAAACCAGCGGTTTACCTTGATGGCTAACTGCGTGTTGTACATGGGAATGGCCTATTTGTGAGTGAATGTATTCAGGAAGAGGTACAAAACGGAGAATATTTTGATATATCTTTTCTTGGACAAACCGTAATTCAGCATCTGGTCTCGACAAAGTTCTAATACCGCCACTTTTTTTGGGGTAATTCCAAAAGTTATATCGTTTTTGTCTTGTTTGGATCAATTTATTTATAAACCAGACAGGAGTATTTATTAATTTGGCGAGATCAGATAAGTTTTTTAATTTTAAATTTGTTGTATTAAAACCTCGCCCGTGATTAGCGGGCGAGTTAATTGATAAAAAGGTAGGGTTGATATGATTTTCCACAGTTTTTTACATCCATTTATGAACTGTCGCAGTGCGCCTAAATTTGAGTCAGAGGAGTTAACGGACCTACTGTAACGCAGCGAAAGAGTGGAAATTACCCTTCTTCCCGAATATTTCTTTTTCATTGTTGTGCCTCCTTTCTTTAATGGTTTTTTGGATGAGTGTCATCCCCGACCTTTTAGAAAAAATTTATCTATAACTGATAAACAGTAATTTCAGCCTTATTTCAGTAAAGTACCAATTACAATCTGTACCTTGTGTGCGGAAAACAGTAACCCCTAGGCTATGCTAGGGACGCGGATAGACGCGCATAGAGGAGGTATTTCTTTGAGTTGAAAAAGTTCTTTCGAGATTCAAAAACCATCAAATATGGCGAATCGCCATAGCCACGTAATTTGGCAACCCGTATTGTACAGTAAACATTAGATCATGTCAAGAGCATTTTTGCCATCCGGCCATTTTTCCAGTACAATGCAGGTATGGAACCATTACAAAAAGAAGATCCGGAGATTTTCTCGGCCATTAGCCAAGAACTCAAACGACAGCAGGACGGCTTGGAAATGATCCCTTCGGAAAACTATGTGTCCAAGGCTGTGCTCGAAGCTTTGGGCGGGATTGGCACGAACAAGTATTCCGAAGGGTATCCCGGCAAACGCTATTACGGCGGAAATGAATTTATTGACGTGATTGAGAATATCGCCCGTGACCGCGCCAAGCAATTATTCGGCGTGGAGCACGCCAATGTCCAGCCGTACTCCGGTTCGCCGGCCAACCAGGCGGTGTATTTCGCGTTGCTGGAGCCGGGGGACAAAGTCATGGGCATGAGCCTGCCGCATGGCGGGCATCTGACGCACGGGTGGAAAGTGAATTTTTCCGGACGGTACTACCATTCAGTGCCGTATGGCGTCGACAAGGAAACCCAACTGATAAATTATGAAGAGGTGCTGGAACTGGCAAAAAAGGAGCGGCCGAAAATGATTATCGCCGGCGCGACGGCGTATCCGCGTGAATTTGATTTTGCCGCGTTCGGCCGGATAGCACGCGAGGTGGGAGCGTATTTACTGACTGATATTTCCCATGTGGCCGGGTTGGTGATTGCCGGCGCGCACCAGTCGCCCGTTGATCATGCGGATGTCATTATGACGACCACGCACAAGACATTGCGCGGGCCGCGGGGAGCGATGATTTTATGCCCGAAAAAAGAGGATCGTTTGAAGGAAAAATATCACGCGGGGTCAAAGTGGAATTTAGCCGAACTCATTGACCGGGCAGTATTCCCGGGCTTGCAAGGCGGGCCGCATAACCATCAGACCGCGGCCATTGCCGTAGCGCTGAAAGAAGCGTCAACCAAGGCTTTTCAGCTGTACGGCCATCAAATTGTCAAAAATGCCAAGGCGCTGGCCGAACAGCTTTTGGCGCATGATTTCAAGCTGATCACCGGCGGCACGGACAACCATTTATTATTAGTTGATTTAACCAACAAGAACATAACCGGCCAGGAAGCTGAGACCCTACTGGATGAAGTGGGGATTACGGTCAATAAGAATACCGTGCCATTCGACCCGCGTAAGCCGATGGACCCGTCTGGCATCCGGTTGGGCACGCCGGCATTGACCACTCGCGGTTTTACGGAAGAAGACATGAAAGTCGTGGCAGACGTGATTGCCGAGACTATCCATAACCCACAAAAAGAATCAGCCAAAGAAGAGGTGAGGAAAAAAGTAAAAGAACTCACAGAAAAGCATCCGGTGTATGGTTCAGTAATTAGTAATAAGTAATTAGTAGTTAGTTTTTAGTTGTTAGAAATTAGTCAGGAAGTCAGAGGTTGGTTTCAGAAGGATGGCAATAGCGCCGCCCCGATTTTTATTACCCTCGGAGCGCAACCCGCCGTGGTTGCGCGTGCATTTATTCATACCGCCGCGGGCACAGCCTTCATCCCGAGCTCAGTGAAGGGTTTTATAGTATCTACTGAGGGATTCCTCGGCTCTGTTCGGGATAGTCTTGCAGGCCAGATTGCTTCGTCGTTCCACTCCTCGCAATGACAAGGGTGGGGCGGCGCACATGGCCATACCTGTGTTGGACGGGCGGATTTATGATATGATTAGCGTATGTTTCAAAGAGCACACATCATTGATGGCAAAAAAATAGCGGATGGCGTCTTGCAAGACGTTAAACGGAGCGTGGCCAAGCTTTCCAACAAGCCGGGCTTGGCGATTATTTTAATTGGCAGCGATCCGGCCTCGTATATTTACGTTGGGCTGAAAGAGCAGGCGGCGCAGGACGTTGGTATTGTAATCGAAAAATACGTGTATCCGGAGAACATCGGCGAGCCGAAGGTCATGGAAAAGATTTCAGAATTGAACGGTCGTAAAGACATCAATGGCATCCTCGTGCAGCTCCCTTTGCCAAAAGGGTACGGCACGGACAAAATCATCAGCGCCATAAAACCAATTAAAGACGTAGACGGTTTTCATCCGGAAAACATCCAGTCGCAGCAGCAAGGCCGGCCGGGCCTGGTGCCGGGTTTGGCGGCCGGGATCGTAGAGCTGGCGCGAAGCACCGGAGAAAGCTTAACGGAGAAAAAAACTGTCATCATTTCTAACAGCAAGATTTTTTACCAACCAATCGCATTACTGATGGAAAAACTAGGAAGCCGAGCGGACCATGTGTCGCCGGACGATATTAAGTTAGCGGAGCAGACGCTGGCGGCTGACGTCATTATCGTGGCGATCGGCCGGCCGAGGTTCGTGAAAAAAGAAATGGTCAAGCCTGGCGCCATAGTCATTGATGTCGGCTATAATCGGCTCAACGGCAAAGCGGTCGGTGACGTTGATTTTACTGACGTTTCCGGCGTTGCTGGCTGGATAACCCCCGTGCCAGGAGGAGTCGGGCCGATGACCGTGTCTATGCTTTTACAAAATGTCTTGCGCGCATATGAATTACAGCGCTAATGCATATTTTAAATTCTGCCCGCATTGCGGGGCGAAGTATTCCAGATTCCAGAAAAAAGGGATGCTCCGCTGTTCTCGATGCAGGTATGATTTTTACCAGAATTCCAAGCCAACGGTATCTGTATTTCTGGAGGATGTTCAGAATCGTATTTTACTGGTTAAACGGGCAGTGAATCCGAAAAAAGGCTGGTGGGACTCGCCAGGCGGCTTTCTGGAGGACGGTGAAGAGCCACGGCGTGGTTTATTTCGGGAAATCAAGGAGGAGCTGGGCATCACTCTCAAGGAAGTCCGATTACTCGGCGTGTATATGGATACATATCGGCATGGGTATGATTTAAACACCTTGAATCTTATTTACCTGGCTAAAATCCGGTCCGGAGCATTGAAACCGATGGATGATATAAACGGATATCGGTGGTTCAGGAAAAATTCAATTCCTTGGTCTAGGTTAAGTTTCCGGTGGCTAACCAAAGCGTTGCGCGATTTGATAAAAATATAAAATAAAAAACCCCGTCGGGTGACGGAGTTTTTTTATGGTTTTTTTTAGGTTTTGGTTATGGATTGAGCTTGGCGCCACCACCAACATTCGGGTTAAAGCCGCTCTTCACTTCAGCGCCGTCTAAGTACCCGTCGCCGTCAGTGTCAGGATTCCTGCGGTCTGTGCCGTAGATTTCTTCTTGGACATCACTGAGCGCGTCGCAGTCGCTGTCCGGCTGTCCATTCACATTGCAGGCGGCAATGTTAGTGTTATTTAGGTTGGTGGTGTTTGTGTTCCCGTTGCCATTTATATTACCGACGGAATTCACGTTTGTATTCACGTTAGCATTTACATTCGCGTTGCCCGACGTGTTCACGTTGAAAAGTGAATTAAGGTTAGACGCGGCATTGGCGTTTGCCGCGTTTGTGTTAAAGAGGCTATTCAAGTTTCTGTTAGCATTCAGATTGGAATTCAGGTTAGTGTTGAGGGCAATGTTTGCATTTTCATTACTAACAGCATTCGTATTATCGTTAGTATTGGCGTTCTTATTGCTATATTTGCTGAACAGGAAAATAGCCGCGGCAATCAGGACAATAATGACGGCGAAAATCATCAGGCCGATCATGATCATCTTGCTCCGGCCATGACGCGGCGGTTCGGGCGTGCCGGCACCGGGGACGTTGAGGTGGCTCGGCAGATTCACCAGTGGATTTTGGGGCGGCGGGACAACCGGTTCCGAGCCCATGGGCGGCGGCGGCATCGGGCCAGCCTCGCGTCTAGGCGGGACAGCCGGCCTTCTGGTCGGGTCTACTGGCTTCCAGGGACCCCAATTTTTCGGTTGCTCTGGAGCTTGGGGCGGTTGGTTTTGCGGACGAGAAACGTTTTCAAACATATTATTTTTTATTAATAAAAATCCGAATATAGTATACCATATTGCCGGCTAATTCAGAAGAATAAGCGCGGCCGCGGCAATCGAAGCGGTTTCTGCCCGGAGAATGCGCTTGCCCAGATTGACCGTGGTTAGCCCATTTTGTTCGGCAAACTCTATTTCTGCCGGAGAATAACCGCCTTCCGGCCCGATAAACAGGTGGAAAACCTTAGCAGAGGCGTCGAGGACTTTTGGAAGCAAATTTTTCGTCTGTCCTTCCCAGGCAATGAGCTTTTGGCCGGTCTGTTGCGCGACACGCAGAACGGCATCGGAAAACTTCATCAGGGGATCCAATGGAGCGATATGCACGCCGCCGCATTGTTCGGTCGCTTCAGTTATGATTTTATGGTAGCGTACCAGCTTGTTGTCAGAAATGTCGCGGGCGATGCTGTTGTCGCTGACGACCGGCACGAAGGCATGGATGCCGAGCTCCACGCCTTTTTGCAGAATCCACTCGAACTTGTCTTTTTTCAGCAAAGACTGGTACAAGATGAGTTTTTTAGCCGGTTCCCGTTCAGCCTGACGCTGTTCGATGACAGTCGCTTCCACTATTGAATTAGAGACTGCTTTTAGGGCCAGCTCGTATTCAGTTTGAGGAGTAAAAACGAAAAAGACGTCGTCCTTTTTCAGCCGTAAGATATTCGTTATTTGCCGGATGATATCACGGTCAGATATGACGAGCGTTTCGTTTTCAATGCTGACCGTTGGCAGGTAAAAACGTGGTTGCATGGGGTAAGTATAGCATGTTAGTCGCTAGTTGTTAGCCACTAGTAATTAGTGGTTAGCGAGGAGATTGGTTGTTGGGTGTAAGTTATTATCTCCCTTCGGGAGATCCCCCGTAGGGGGAGATATTAGATAGGAAGTTGGAGGTTGGAGGTGAGTTTCAGATGTGGGATGCGAGTCGGGAAGCGGGAAGCGAGAAGTGTGAGATAGGATTTTTTGTTTCTGCCAAGCGCACCCGTCCCTGGGTGCGCGGCTATCCATATGGAATCGTTCGCGCGAATCTTCGGAGGTAAATTTAAATTTGAACATTCTTAAGAATGTTAGAATGTGTTAATACGGGAATTTCCCGCTGACTCCGTTTCAGCCCGAAAATTTCCAGATGTAATAAAAATCCCCTCGTCCATGGATAGGGCGAGGGGTGCATATGTGCGTACGTTCGTTGGTAGCGTTATCGTCCGATCGTACGTTTGTTGGCAAGTTCTAAGGAACGGCTGTTGTTGAGCAGCTCAGCGATGAGGAGGGCTGTTGATTCGGCCAAGTTATCGTAGGTTTCTTCCGGGACCCATTTGCCTTTTTTGGGATCCCAGTAGCCGGTTCGGCGCGGCAGGAATAATCCGAGGTGGATCGGTTGCTCGTCAGGGGTGGAAAAACCAGTGTCGAGCAAGGGGATATCGGCATGCATGTGGTTTCTTCTGTCGCCCAGGCTGAGGCAGGGAAATTGGATCGGCGGATTGATTTTGTTGCCATGTCGGGCACAAACGAACATAAGCCTGGCCAGAGCGAGCTTGAGTTCTTTGACATCCAATGCGCCGAAGCGATTTTTATGCGTTTTTTCTTGAAGGTGAAGATTGCATTTCTCACAGTGAAGCCTGATCTCGCTGGAATCTCCTGGCCCATTGAAAATGAGGTAGAAAGGACCAGTGCAAGGTTCGCCGTTAACGTATCCGCCGAAATTTGAGGTCTCTTGAAGTGGCCAATGCGTGCCTAATTCTATCAGGCCATCTCTACGCTCAAGATACCAGCGCTTGTTAGGCGTGACCGGGATGATCATCACATTCATGGTTTCCTCCTTTCACTCTGCACTCAGGATTTTAATGACCTGCGCAGTCAGTGAAAAATGGGTTTTTTTGGTTGCGCTCGTACAAGCATTAATTGTCAACGAGCAGTGGAATGGGGAATAATAGCATGAATACTGGCGGTTGTCAATGGGTGCAGTTAAAAGCAATAAAAAAAAGGCCGTGAGGTATACAGCCTTTTTGCCCAGGCTACGATGCGCGTTTCTTGTACAGGGATTTAGAATCCCGTTACTCAACTTACCAACTTCGCAGGCGCTTATTCCCATACACTACAGCGCAGCAGGCTATATATTCGCGGGCACTCCTCACGGCAGCCGAGTCCTTGTGCTCACGGGCACGTAGGATCGATTTGGCCAGTCGCGATCCGGATTGCTTTATGGTATCAAAGCAAGCTGACTTGTCAATCTTTAATAAATTCCCATAAGCTGGTACAATACTTCATATGAGTTTTTCCATCGGCATCGTCGGACTGCCCAACGTCGGCAAGTCGACCTTATTTAAAGCGCTGACCAAGAAACAGGTCGACGCCTCAAACTACCCGTTTTGCACCATTGACCCGAACATCGGTACCGTTGCCGTGCCTGACGAGCGTTTGGATAAATTGGCGGCGATTTATAATTCCGAAAAAATCATTCCGACTGTCGTGGAGTTCGTGGACATTGCCGGCCTGGTCGCCGGCGCGCATAAAGGCGAGGGGCTGGGGAATAAGTTTTTATCGCACATCCGGACTGTCGATGCCATCTGCCAGGTGGTGCGGAAATTTTCCGACCCGAACGTCATCCATGTGGCAAATAAAGTTGACCCCCAGTCAGACGAGGAAACGATCAAGTTGGAGTTGATCTATGCCGACTTATCTACCGTGGACAAGCGTTTGTCGGACACAGGGCCTAAGGCAAAAAGCGGGGACAAGTCAGCCGTGAAAATGCTGGCTGTATATCAAAAGGTGAAGCAGGTTTTGGATGAGGGAAAATTATTATCTGAAGCTGATCTGTCCAGCGATGAAAAGCTGTCCATTCGCGATTTGAATTTATTGACCATCAAGCCGATGCTGCGCGTGTTGAACGTCGATGAATCTGAAGCGGCGAAAGATGTGCCGGGCTACGTGGTCATCAGCGCCAAAGTTGAGTCAGAGCTGGCCGAGATGCCAGCCGCAGACGCTAGGGAGTATTTGCATAGTTTGGGATTGGGGAAAACCGGTCTGGACCGCCTGATTACCGCCGCTTATAAAGCGCTGGATCTAATCACTTTTTTGACCACCGGTCCGGATGAAACCCGCGCCTGGACCGTGCCAAGGGGCTCTATTGCGCCACAGGCCGGAGCGGCCATCCACACGGATTTTGAGCAGAAATTCATCAGGGCTGAGGTTACGCCATGGCAGGATCTGGTCGCCTGCAAAGGCGAGGTGGGCGCCCGTGAAGCGGGGAAAACACGGACAGAGGGCAGGGAATATATTGTCCAGGACGGGGATACGATGTATTTCAGGATTTAATTTTCACAGCAGTTAGCGAAATTTTCTTTTTTTCATTTCGAATACCGCGCCATTAACCCTTGACACGGCTATTCTTTGTTTACAATAGTACTATAATGAAGACAGATAGAAACAAAGAGATATCGTCGAACCTTCCCAACATAAGGAGGTTACTATCAGTCATAAATCCGGTGACAGGCGCAATAACCATTTGTTATCGCGATGGAAAATGATCCTCCTGATGAAAGTCAGGGCGGTATGGTATAATCGGCAACCTCACGCCTGGCAGAAAGGAGGTACTGGGTATTATGGTCCGCAGACACATTATCGGTAGCAGCAGTACTATGCATATCATGCTGGAAAGGAGGTGATCCAAGTAGTATTTGCTACATACCTTGGACGGGCGGTAAAATTCCCTGCCAAATACGGTAAAGATTGGAGGTGGTACCTTCGTAAAGTGATTTTCTCTTTATTACAATTAGACGCTGCGGGCACGATCCCCAGCGTCTTTTTTGCCGCGCTAACAGCAAGGATATTTCAGGATTTGTTCAATTGAAATATGAATATTTCACGCTCCACCATCTGCCCCTCGCGGTGGTAGAGGATGGAGCCGCGGGCGGTTGGGCCGATTTTAGCGAACAGGGAAATGTCTTCGGGGATCGGGTTAAGCCGGCGGAAGCCGAGAGTGGTCAGCTGCTCCAGGATGCGCAGACAGAAAATGCCATGGGGAGTCTTGATGAGCGGGAATACGATGACGACCTTCCCGCCCGACTTCAGGATTTTTGAAAATGTTTTAAAAGCGTCCAGGTACAACGATTCCAGCTCCTGGATGATCGCCAGGATATTGATGATTGGCGTATGGGGCGTCAGCGGCGGGCCGAGGAATGGCTCGGTAATAATCGCGTCGACTGATCCTGCCGTGATCGTGCTGTCGAGTTTCCGGACGTCAGCCTGGTCCAGGACGATATCGGTTTTTGGCAATTGACGCTCGGAAGCGAGCCAGTCGAGATTTTGCTTTGTATCCGTAACCGCTTTTGAGCTGATATCGCTGCCGGCAACGCGGTGATAGCCGAGGGTGAGAGCTTCCTGCAGGATGGTGCCGGAGCCGCAAAACGGGTCGAGGATATATTGGTCGTGGGTTATGACGGCCAAGTTGATCATGATTTTTGCCAGTTTTGGAGGGAGCATCCCGGCCCGGGCGTCTCGCTGAGGCCGGCCATAGTCACGCGCTGAATAATCCTCATAATCCTGCATGGTCACGGTTTTACCAAAATAAATTTTATTCAAGCTGCCTATCACCAGGCAATCCGCGCCTCTTGACAGGAGATTATTCTTGTCTACTTGGACGCTGGACAGGGCCGGCTCTTTGCCGGTGAGCAGGCGGACGCTCCGTCCGGATTCTTTGAGCGCCTTTTTTATAGTGAGGCCGGCCGTCAGGAATTTTTTCTGCTCGCGGATAACCGGATCGCCGTAGAGGCTGAATCCGAAAATTATTTTTTTCTCGTGAGCGGGGAATATCTCGGCTATCAGGTAATCTGAAGAGATGTCGGCCAAGAACTGCTTGAGGCTATCGTATGTTTTGAATATTTCCCCGATTTTAATGCATCCCCCCAGAGATTCTTGCCAGGCCGCGGCGCCAATCGGCTGGCTGGCGCTGACGATCAGCGCTTGGCTGGTCAATTCGGCGATTGAGAAGGTTACGCCCTCAATTTTCGCCCGACAAAAGATCTCCGCCACTGAAAGGATGGGGTTTTTACCGAGGATAAAAGCGTATAGTTTGGCCATGTATCCATTATATCAGATATATCCAATGTCGGCTTATCGGGTAGATACCCTTGCCAGCCTGAAGGGGCTATGTTAAACTCTATAGGACAAATTAATTAAGCTTTGTTTTGGCTGTTTTTTTATCCACGTAGCGCCAGCCCCCGGTCGCTACAGCAGCCAGGCAGGGCAAAGGAGAAACCTACATGCAGCACTATGAGCTATTGGTCATCATGAGCTCGAAGCTCGACCAAGCCGGCCAGGAGGCAGCCGAAAAACAAACCCTCGATCTTATCACCAAATGCCAGGGCCGGGTCACCCGCCATGAGTCACTGGGCAAGCATAAATTGGCGTTTGAGATCAAGCACGAAACGAACGGTACGTACGTTTGCGTGGAATTTGACATGGAACAGCCGCAAGTGAAGGAAATCGACCGTCAGTTCCGTTTGATGTCCGATGTGGTCAGGCACTTGATTATCAAAAAGCCGATCAAGACCGAGGCCCAAATCGCCGAAGAGCGGATGATCCAGGAAAAAGTCGAACAACGCATGGCGCGCGAGCGGTCAGAAGAGAAAATTGCCGCCGCCGCAAAAGCCCCAGTCGAAGAGCCAGTAAAACCAAAAGCAAAGGACCAGGGCAAGAAAATCAGCCTGGAAGATCTGGATAAGAAACTGGACGATATCCTTAAAGAAGAGATTTAACCAATAAGGCTTGAGAAGGCTCAAGAGGTAAAGAGGGCGCAGCAAGGACGCCTTCTGACCTTCTATCGCCCTCTATAGCCATCTAATACAATACTTATGAATCTCAATAAAGTAATGCTTATCGGCAACGTGACGCGCGACCCTGAGGTACGGACCACGCCAAACGGCCAGAACGTCGCCACTATCGGCGTCGCCACTAACCGGCGCTGGACAGACCAGTCCGGCCAAAAGAAAGAAGAAGTGGAATTCCATAATGTCGTAGTATGGAGGAAATTGGCGGACATCGTCGGCCAATACGTCAAAAAGGGCAGCAAGATTTATATCGAAGGACGCATCAAGACCCGTTCTTGGGACGACCAGTCGGGCCAGAAGCGGTATCGCACCGAAATTGTCGCTGAAAACGTAATCATGCTTGACCGGGCCGGCCAATCGAGCGGACCGGCGCCATCGTCGTCTGATGAGGCGGCACAGCCGGCGCCGCCGTCCAGCGAGCCGGAAATCAACGTCGAGGATATCCCATTTTAATACGTGAACACCCATGTCAATGATGAGAACAAACAAGAATAACGCCCCGCGGGTCATCGTAAATAAAGCGTGCCATTTCTGTACGAACGGCATTGATGACCTGGAGTACCGAGAGGTAAGGGTCATGCAGAAATACCTTTCCTCATACGCAAAAATCTTGCCCCGAAAGAAAACCGGGATCTGTTCCAAGCACCAGCGCATGCTGGCTCAGGCGGTCAAGCGCGCGCGGTTTATGGCTTTAATCCCATATACGACACGGTAAGCTATGCTATCCATCAACGATTTACGCGCTGGCGCCTATTTGGTTTACCAGGGCGACCCATTCGTAGTACTGAAGCACAGCTTCATTAAAATGGCCCAGTCCAAAGGGATCATGCGGACGACGCTGAAAAACCTGAAGACCGGCAAGGTCCTGGAGGAGACATTCAAGGGCCAGGAGAAATTGGAAGAAGCCGACATCCGCAAGTCAAAGGCGAATTACCTGTACCGCGATGGCGGGCAATTTTTCTTCATGGATGCGGCCACGTATGACCAGTTTTTCGTGACGGAAGCCCAGCTGGGGGACAAGAAGGGCTACCTTAAAGAAAATACCGAGGTGGAGGTGTTGAATTTTAACGATTCTCCGATAACGATTGAACTGCCTAAGAAAATTACGCTGAAAGTGACGATGACCGCCCCGGGCGTGCGCGGCGATACTGCCCAAGGAGCGGTGATGAAACCGGCTACGGTGGAAACCGGATTGGAAATCAGCGTCCCGTTGTTTATCAAGCAGGACGAGATGGTGGTGGTGAATACGGAAACTGGCGAATACGTAGGGAAGGCATAATTGTTTACAAAAAAACAGCCCACTCTTGGTCTGAGTGGGCTGGGTTTGTAGTTGATGCTTGGGAGCTATTTTCAATCGGTGCTTATGACCCATTGATCAATTTTATCGTCCGGCATATTCAGCAGTCGGGCTGATTCGGAAGGGAGGAGGCGGTTGAAGGCGATACCGGTGGCGCTAGAACGCATGGAGCGTTGGGCAAAGATCGGTCTGACACGGAATCTGGTATGGAAGCACGGATCGATTTCTTCCGCGTGCAGCGTACTGCTGGCAGACGGAAAGCCGATATGGTAGTTATGTGGCGCATTGTACAGTAACAACTCGATCGGACAGCGGGGCCCCAGGAATTTTTCCATTTTCTTTAGAAGATCCTTAAGTAGTCCAGCCAATTCAATATTGAATTGGCTGATGTCTGGTTGGCTGGCGCAGATGGATTCAAATGTTGATGAGTGCTGCCTAGGCACTACCCATGTTTCAAATGGATGCCGGGCGGCACGAGGGATAAAGGCAACGAAATGCGGCGTCAATCCGACTATTAGCTGTTCAAGCCTCAGCTCATCCGTTAAAATGTCACACATCAAACAGCGGAGATGCCTCATTGTGTAGTAATGGTGGTAGCACATCTCCATCTCCTCACCGGGGCGGGGGAATTCTTCAGTGTGTCCGGCAATATGCCAGTGCGGATGAACAAAACCAAATTCCTGCGCAAGGTTGTTCACCTCCGACCACATAATGATGTTGGCCAACCGGGAATCGCCGTTCAGGTCGCTGATTCGCCTAAAGCACATGGTCAGGCTTGCGGCGAATAATTTCACCGGCAGCTCCGTCATCCGTAGGGAATGCCTAGAGCCGATAGCGACTGTTTCATCAACACCAATGTTCGTCTGTAGGCCGAAGTTACCGTCGCCCTGTTTAATGACAGGGCCCATAATGGTCACGTCCAGGTCTTTCTTGGTCACTGCTATCACCGGCTGTCCGTCTATCGATATTTCATCGATCACCCTATTTGTCAGATGGGAATGTCGGTGTGTGCCATCTGAACAGTAGCGACACCATTCATAATGGTCTTGGGTATCGTCCGTTTCGCTCGGCGTGTGTCGGCGGCGGCTGTCGCGACAGATAATTTTCATGTCGCGCCGGGACAATAGCGATTGACGCAATGTCAGTGGGTCACGCGCATAATAACTGTCGCTTTGGCTCAAATGGGAAAGACTGTCGATCATACGCACCTCTTGTGTTATAATGTTCAAGTTCAATTTTTATTTGTAAGAGAAGGGTATCACAAAACCACCCTTTCAGCAAGGGCAATGAGGTGCGGGTAGATTATGTCAGCCCCACCTTATGCCTGATATCAGAGATGTTTTGTCTCGCGATGGCATGGGCCCGCTCACTGCCGTGGCGCAATGTGTCCCAGACTTTTTCCGGGTGGGCGACCAGCTCGGCCCGTTTTTTCCGGAAACTGACAAAGTCAGGGTAGGTGGCGATTTTGTCAGCTAGGAGCTGTTTATATTCTGAGAATTTTACGGTATTGTTTTCCAGTGCTTCCAGGAATTTCTTGCGGTCAGCGGTCTCGCCAAAAATGTACAGGAGCATGTAAAAATTATACAGGGCCATGAACTGCCTGAATTTCGTATCACCCCATTTTTTATCCAGCTTTGTCAGGTCATCCTCGGTCCGCAGTTCGCGGTCTGCCAGGTAGTGCTTGCCCAGGTCTTTGAATTCTTGGTGGATTTCTTTGGTCAGGTTCAGGAAGGCGCTGATCACGTCTTTCTCGTTGCCGGTGATGGTGACCATGGACTTGATCTTGCTGGTGATTATGGCCGGAGTGTCGTTCACGGCCAGGTAGGATTTTTCGCCGTAGCTCTTGCTCATTTTTTTCGTCGGGTCGGTCAGGCTCATGATTTTCGGCGTCAGGGTGATGCGCTCTTTCGGCTCGGGGAAGGTCTGGCCGTATTTGGCGTTGAAGGCGCGGGCGATCTCGCGGGCCAGCTCGAGATGAGCGAACTGGTCCTGGCCGACCGGCACCACCGTCGCTTTGTAAAGCAAAATGTCCGCGGCCATTAAGACCGGATAATCTAATAGGCCCATGTTGATGTTTTGGCGGTACTGAAGGGCTTTGTCCTTGAACGTCGGGACGCGTTCCAGCCAGGTGACAGGCGTGACGCAGTTCAGGATCCAGGCCAGGTCGGTATGCTCCGTGACGAATGATTGAATGAGGATAGTGCTCTTGTGCGGATCCAGACCGGCCGCCAGGAAATCCGCAGACACGTCGAAAATACGCTGGCGCAGTTCAGCCGGTTTCGGCCCCTCGGTCAGGGCATGGTAATCGACCACGGCAAAGATGCAGTCATTGTTTGGGTCAGCCTGCAGTTCCAGCCACCCTTTCAGGGCGCCGAAGTAATTGCCGATATGGAGCTGGCCGGATGGCTGGATGCCGGAAAATACGACGTGTTTCATATGCTTATATTTTACCATAAAAGTATTGGGGCCAGCTAATTCCAGCTGCCCCCTACCTTGTCATTGCGAGGACCCCGAGCGGAGCCCTGGGGGGACGTGGCAATCTCGGTACTGGAAATGTGTGAGATCCCTCGTCACAATGTTCCTCGGGATAATTTTTCTGCCGAAACTTTTTCGCCGTCGCATGGCTCAAAATTTTGAGAAAAATTAAAAAACCCTGGAGCATCATGCATCCAGGGTCGGTATTCAGGAGTACTAGTTGCCCCTGACTACCATTCCGGCTCCGGTTTTAGAGTGACGAACGCCATTCCGGTCGGGTCGGGGATAATTTTACTGAGAGGAACGCACTCCAGGTGACTTTCAATGCTGGTGTCTGGTGCACTATATGGCGCACCATTGGCCTTGAAGTGTTTTTCATTCAGTAGTCTGTCCGCCATCCGCTCGAGGTCGGCGGGTGGTGTGGTGTTTGGGACACGAGATCCGTTCATTCAATCCTCCTTGATGAATGGTTGTGAGGTACAAATACCCAAATATTGGATATGTTTATTTTACCAAAAAGAAAGCCCTCTATGGTAGCATGGTTATGCACTGATGTCAATGGGGTTTTTGTTTTTAGCCGCTTTTCTGCGAATCTCCCGCCATTCGGCGGGACAGGCGCCAAAGCGGCGAAAAGCATGCCCTGAGCGAAGTCGAAGGGAGATTCCGCCCAGACAAAAAAATTAACGTAAATTGGCTCGTCGTCGCTCAGTGTTGTAAACTC
The DNA here is from genome assembly GCA_043808365.1 of Patescibacteria group bacterium. Classification (GTDB taxonomy): domain Bacteria; phylum Patescibacteriota; class Patescibacteriia; order UBA10025; family JAHIVO01; genus JBAYGJ01. Next base: position 27,934 of record JAZDEZ010000015.1, on the reverse strand, counting down.
GCCCCTCGTTCCACTCGGGGCTCAAACAGTACAACGCTGTTCTTCGTTCCCCTTAGAACCGCTCCTCCTCACTCAATTTCCGTAACATTTTTTTATATGGGCGGTTGGGGGATGGATACAATGATACGCAATTATATATAAGAAAAGCCAGCGACAGCGGGGCGCGCTCGAAGTTTTTTAATGTGGGGTTGAGGATTTATACCGGCCGTAATGTCCCGGCGAACACCTGCCAGGCCAGCAGGGATTTTGCTATCAGGCTCAGGATGATATATGCACGTTCACCGTACAGGTAGTCCTGCCATTTGCCGACTTTCTTATACTGAAGTACCTGGTTGACGGCAAAACAGTTGAAAAACAGAAAGATGGAGAAATAAATCCAGTAAACAAAGGTCGGCGCTTTCGCATCGCCTTCGCCGGCATTGAACAGATAAAGGCCAACAGCTATCCACGGGATCGCGCCGGCGATACAGCCAAAAATGTAAGATGTCCAATTTGTTTTCTGGGTCGTCTGGTTGTGCAGCTCCATCATCCAGCCGAAGAGGATCATCATGGCATTGAGGAAGAAGATGAGTAAAAGGGCGATACCGTCATAGACGCCGACCAGCATGGCGATGACAATCATCATAATTGAGGAGCTGAAGGCGTACTCAATCCACCGGGCATAGTTGGCGCCCCTGAGCAGGTTGCGGTTGTACCAGGCATTGATGCCAGGCACGAGCGAGATACAGGCGTGGGCGATGGCCGACAGGAACAGAAAGCCGGCGACCAACGGGCCGATGCGCAAATCAAACAGTGTATTCAGCACCGGCTCCAGTTTTCCGGACAGGAAATTCATCTTGACGAAGGCCGTAGTGACCGGCAGGGAAAAATCTGAACTGACGACCAGCATGACCACGCCCTGGATGGCATGGAGACAGGCCATGATGATATTGAAACGCTTGAGTTTTTTAAGCTTTATTTCCTCAGGTATGGGGGATGTGGAGGTTTCCATAGATTTTTAGTTATTCAATAATATATATAGTATAGGACTGTTGTGCGTGGAGTCAAAGTCAAAAAACGTGCATTTATTAAAAAGCCCCGCGGTAACGCGAGGCTCTGACTAATAGTTGCGTCATTTCAGGATCAGGTCAGTCCATCCGCCGGCAGCTCCTTTCACGTTTGCCGGCATGGTGCCCTTGAAAACATCATATCCGTCATGGTAGTCGAGCTGGGTAAGCGAAAATCCGGGGATGCCGGCCATCCGCTCATTCACTGTTTTATTCGCCCATTCGGTAACCTTCCGGAGATATTTGTCCGGGACGTTGAATATCCCGATTTTTGCCTTGGTAATGTCTATGGCCACGCTTTTTTCACCGGTGCGGTTGATCATGATCTTGGCGTACGCCGGAGATTTCACGTACATATCCAGGTTGCCCGACACTTCCACGCCGCCCTCGATCATTTTGACTTGCAGGTCCTTGACTGGCGAGGTGGAGAGGGCCCGGCTGTTCAAAAAGCCGGTGATTTCCGCCGAGGTGTTCTGCGTGTCTACCGGCACCGTCCCGCTGAAAATCTGGCTCGGATCGCCGGTATAATCCACCCGTTCCGTGCTGATAGTGAGAGGGACTTTCTTGGCTAAGGCAGTCAGGTCGGCATCGGTATAAGTCACTCCCAGGTCTTTCGGCTTGTTCATGCCGAAAATGTTAGAAATACCCGGTACGGCATACACGCCCGTAGCGGAAACGCCGATGGCGACAATGATAATGATTACTACCAAAGTAATCAGGAAATTACGGAAGAAGTGATGTCTTTTTATTGGTTCAGCCGGCATTTTACTGTCAGAAGGCAATGAGGCGGACGATGTGGTCGGCGGGTTTTGCGGCGTGAGTTGGTCAAGCGGCATATTCTTTAAAAATTATTTTTATAGTTTAGAGCGCAGTGCTAATTGTCATCAGGAGTTGGCATGGCATTTGTGGAATTGGTCGACGTGGTGATGCTCACCGTCGTTTTGCCGTTAAGGTCGGAGATGCCGACGCCCAAAATCCGATTGCTTTTTTCGGCCATCAGGGTAACCGCGCCGCCATAGGTCATGTTCGTGGTGATGGTCCAGCCGTCATCTACTATTTCTTTTTCATATGCCGTTTTGGCGTCAGCTATTGATTTGGATATTTCGATGGAAACGATGAAGGAATCATTCGTCTGTTGGGTCATGGCCGCCTTGATCGTGCCGTCAATAATATACACGTCGGACGGGAAGCCGTCCGGCAATTTCACGTCATCGCCGGCCTGGTACGATCCGCCGTTGGTGTTGATTGTTACGCTGTTAGTCCCCAGATCCACGTCAGCCGCCCCATTGGTGGCTTTTTCAATGGTTTTTTCCGCGGCTTTTTCAGCCGTGGTTTTACAGCCGGAGACGACCAGGGCCATGGCTACGATCGCGATGACCGGCAGGATCCAATAGGCTTTTTTGTTCATAATTGTTCAGATAATTATTAGCTGACTGACATGTGTATTTTCCCCCAAATTGGATAAAAAAGCAATCCCGTTAGAAAATTTCATTTCTTACGGGGGCAACCCATAAATAAAAAAGCCCGCATAGTTGGCAGCTATGGGGCCTGTCTTACAATGAGCGTTGAGAGGCGTTGGAAATTGCGATGTACTTAGATGGTGAATTTGCCGTTACGGTATATCACCTTGCCGTCCGCGGTGATTTCTCCCTGATGCATGTCACAGAGCATGTCCCAGTGGATACTGCTCTTGTTTTTTCCGCCTGATTCGGGGATGGAATTGCCCAGTGCTAGGTGGACCGTTCCGCCGATTTTTTCGTCAAGTGAGTGACTTTGACAGTGAGTAACCTTGACAGGATAGGGCGAAATCGCTAGGATAACCAAACTAATAGTGCACATTGGCAATTTAATTTTCACAGGAGGTTTTTATCGTGTCAGATGAACAACAATATGAAATCGTAACGCCGCTAGTCCCTGGATTGAATCTGGCAACTACTTATGTTGCTCGAACAGCCCAGGAGATGGCAGATTGGTTCCAGGAGTTGCTGAAGGGCGGACACCCGTATATCTATCAGAGGTTTGGCACCCCGCTTATTACCGCGCTTGAGGAGGCACTTCCTGAATATGAGGATGGCGCGTCCAGTAGCCTCGTTTTCCGTGCAGGAATGGCGGCCATAACCGCGGCTATCATGGGGTCATTTGATCCTAGGGAGCGCCCGGTCATCGTGCATACCGAGCCGCTCTATGGGTGTACGTATGATTTTTTGCTCTCCTTCGCACCACGGTATGGGTATAAACCGGTAAGTACGTTCAAGACATCAATACGTGAAGCGTTGGACGCTAACGGTGACCAGGTGTGCTACATATTTACGGAGTACCCAACTAACCCGATCATTTCCTTTGTCGACCTCGATGACTTGTTCGAGGCTCGGGAAGAGTATTTCCGGAAGTATGGTCACCGGCCTCTGATTATCGTGGACAGCACGTTCCTTAGTCCGGTGCTCTGTCATCCTTTCGAACATGGAGCGGACTTGGTTGTCCATTCTGCCACTAAGTTTCTAGGTGGACATAGTGACGTACTCGGCGGCGTCATATACGCCAAAGAGCCCAGCCTGATTGAAAGGATCAGGCAGTACCGGAATGTGTTCGGCAATATTATGGATGAAGTAACCGCCTACTTATTGCTTCGTTCGCTGGATACGCTCCGACTCCGCGTTCCGGCTCAGGCAGAATCGGCCCAGCAGATCGCCGAATTCTTGGCCAAGCACCCAGCTGTCGAGAGAGTGATGTATCCCGGCTTGTTGGATGCTGAGAAGGACGGCACGCTCTATGCCACCTACCGTCGGACATGCACTGGCCCTGGGTCGATGATTTCTTTCTACCTCAAAGACCCTACCCGGCAGTCGGCGTTTCGGGTCATTGATGCAGTCAAGAAGTTCAAGCGGGCAGTAAGCTTAGGAGGTTCTCATTCGCTAATTGAGCACCCGGCGTCGACAACGCATGCGGGAGTTCCGGAGAATATCCGCAATGAAAGTGGCGTAACTGAAAACCTAATCAGGGTGTCTGTCGGTTTTATAGAGCCGGCTAGTGTTCTCATCCATGACCTCTCACAGGCGCTGGCAGCCCTAAACTGAACATTCGTTCATTTTAAGAACAAACAAGGCGATCGCTATGTAGCGGTCGCCTATTTTATTTCATATTCCCACCCGGGCTGCCAAGATTTTGTCCGGCGCCAGTCTTCGGCAATGGCTTGGGTCCAGGATTTGCCCTTGAGCAGCACTTCCAGGGCTAATTGGGGTGCTTGGTGAGCGACGATGGCTACATGCAGGCCACTGAAATTCTTTTTTATCAATTCCAGAAATTCGTTTATCCGTTTTTCTACGTCATGATACGATTCACCGTTGGGGAATGGCTTATCGATGTAATCCGTCAGACTGTCTTTAAATGAGTCGGGCTGGCCATTTAGGTCGCCATAATTGATTTCACGGAGTCTTTTGTCCGCGGTTACTTTTTGCCCTGGGAATGTCATGGCCGCGGAATCAACGGCCCGTTTCAGGTCGGATGAAAAAATAGTGTCAAAATATTTTGTTTTAGCAGTAATACCAAGTTCCTTGGACTGTTTTTCCCCCAGATCAGAAAGTTCGCCCGGCAGCCAGCCGGTAGCAATATCGCGTTCGTTATCCGTGGTGGTGCCGTGGACAAAATAGGTGATATACGTACTCATGTTGTCGAAAAAGTTATCCGCCGATGTTCTGATTGATTTTGTAACCAACCCAAATACCCAGTCCGGCGCCGATGGCACTGCCGATGATCGAGGCCAGCGAAAAAGCGCTCTGGTGCCAAAGCGTCGGCAGCCACCCGCCCGCGATGGAGCCGAGGAAAAGGAAGAAATAGATGACGAATTTACTGCCCATGAGAGCGTGTTGGCGGATTATTTTTTGTCTGGCTGTCGATTTTGTTCGTCCAGATGCGGTCAAGGTAGACCATGCGCCACCAGAGACGGCCGATCGAGTAACCGCCGACAGCACCTAGGATAAGTAAGCCAATCTGGATAATCGGGTGCAGGGCGCAGCCGCCGTACCAGACTGTGTGATGGCCGGTGTCAGTCGCCCAGTTCAGATATAATGATTCAGCCACGGCATGGATAAGGAGACTCAGAAAAATTCCCAGGAGCGAGGAGGCAACTAGGTAGATGATATGCTTCGTCGGCGTGGGGTTGGGCGGGGCGTTGAAAAACATAGTTATCGTTTGAACATTTTCAGCCAGCCGAATGTCTGTTCCGCGGCGTTAATAATGACATCGAGGACGGTTTGTTCTTTTTGCGGCGTCAGCACGGTCAGAGGCTTGGAGAGCGAACTCGAACCGGCCGAGTCAATGCTTTCGACCTTGAACTGGTAAACGGCGCCCGGGTCAAAAGCGGTGACGACTACGATATGGCGGCGGGAGTAGGAATCGTCTGGGGGCGTTTTCTCCGGCAATTCGTCAGTCGCGGCGCCGACGCCTTTGCGGTAATAGACGCGGCCGGTGGCCGGTTCGTTGGTGGTCCAGGAGATGATGGTCTGAACTTTCGCGTCCTTGCCGGCGGAGAGTGCTGACGTAGTCTGGATCTGGGAGATGAGCGGCGGGGCGTTTTCCGTATCCGTGGTAAAGGCATCGATCAATTTCGTGGCCACGCTCCCGTCAGGGTTGACGCTTTTCAGCTCTATGTCGTAGAATGTGCCGGCCTCCAGGCCAGGCACGCTGACCTGGTGGATGATGGTGGGCACGGTGTCGGTGACGGTCTTGACCTCGTCGACCTGCTTGATGTTGTTGCGGTAGGGGATGTATTGGATGGCGGAATCGGAGTTGACGTTCGTGGTCCAGCGGAAAATCACCTCATCGCTTGACGTTTTGTCTATGATGTAGCTGGAGATTTCAAAAGCTTTTTCCTTCGTGCTGAACGTGAAGTCGACGGACTTCGTCTCCTGGCTGACCTTGGTCTTTGACCGGATCTGGTAGTGGTACACGGTCGCCGGCTGGAGGTTGGTCAGGATGACGGTATGCTTGGTCGTATAGGTGTTCGGGTCGCCGATCACCTGTGTGTACGGGCTTTTGGGGTTAACTTGGTATTCGGCGGCCGTCGCTATGCCGATGAGGGAGTTCGCTTCCTTGTCCGATGTCCAGGAGATGGTCGCGCTGCTCGCTGTTGACTCGACCTTCGGCTCGCCGGCCATGGTCGGGGTGGGCAGGGATTGAGCCAAATCCTGGATGAACGCGTATTGGTCCTGCAGCGCGGTTTCCAGTGTGTTGGTGTCCGCCTTTTTTGAGAGGGTAGAAAGCAGGTCGTCCTTTTCTTTGATGATATCCTGCAGGGACTGGTTTGATAATTGCGCCGACGGGACGGTCTGGACGGTAGTGTCCGCGGACACGGACCTGTTCTTGCCGGGGTCGACGGAGCTCACGCGGTAATGGTAAACGGTATTGGCGTCGAGCGCCCCTACGTTGAGCGTGTGTTTGGTGGTGTATTCCCAGTTTCCCGTGACGTTGCCATAGGCAGTCGCGGTGCCGTATTCGATGAAACTGTTCGTTTCTTCATTGGTCGTCCAGGTGACGGTGATAGTTCCGTCAGTATTGGCCTTGGCAGTCAGGGCGGATATGACCGGCGGCGTCACGTCTATCTGGGAAGTGCGCGCCTGCTGTTCCCGCAATTGAACCGCTGTTTCTGTGGAAAGTTTTTCCAGGGTGGTGAAATTTCCCTCTTCGCCAGTCGAAGTATTGCCGGATGCGTCCGTCGCCGTTATCACAAAGTAATATTTTGTGGCGTTGGATAATTCAGTCAAAACCACGTAATGCGACAGGTTAAATGAAGAATCAATGCTGTTAGTGAGCGAGTAAACGCCGCTGGCAGTGCCGTATTTCACGGTACCGGAAGTTTTTTCATTGGTGATGCAATGGATAACCGCCTGGGTATCGGTGATCGGGCTGATTTGCACCGAGGAAATTGTCGGTGCCGTCTGGTCATTGGTAGTGATGAAGTAATAATTACTGCCGCTGTTATTATCTATAGTCAGGCCGGACCGGACGTAAAAATAATATTTGGTGCCCACCTCAAGGTTATTGATAGTCATGCTGTGGCTGGTCAAGGCCGGCGAACTGATATGCAGTTCGGTGGAACCCGACAAGTCGGCGTTTTTTGAATACACCACGTAGGAATCGGAGGCCGCGTCAGTATTCCAGATGATCGTCGTCTGGGTGTTGTACGTCTCCAGGATAGAGACGGTGCTGATGATGGGGTTATTGGGATCACCGGCCGCTCTGAGCGCAACAGTAGATCGGAAGAAAATTATGGCGCTGGCGGCAAAAACAGCGCAGCAGAAAGAAATATACGCGGCATGATACAGAGCCGCGGCATGCGATCGCGGCCGTTTTTTACCAGGAGAAGGATGAGCGTGTCTGTTGTTTGATGCTTTGGCCATGAAGAATTTTATTTATACCGGAGGGCTTCCAGCGGGTCGATGTTCGCGGCGCGCCGCGACGGGAACAGGCCGGTCAGGAAGCCGACGATGGTTGAGAAGCTGATAATGACGGCGATGAACCACAATGGATTGTAAAAAAGATTCAATGACTGCCCGCCGAAACTCTTTGCCAGCAGGTTGATGCCGATATTGGCCAGTATGCCGCCCAGTAATCCGATCAGCACGCCGCCGACGCCGCCCAGGAAGCCCATGGTCATTGATTCGATGATGAACATTTTCCTGATGTCGCCGCGGGTGACGCCGATGGAGCGCATGATGCCGATTTCATTGATGCGCTCGAGGAGGGCGATAGTCATGGTATTGAACATCCCGATGGCCGAGACGATCAGCGCGATCAATCCAAACAGGCCGAGGATTATCTGCAATACGCGGAAGATTTGGTTGGCCTGGTTAATGACGTCGGACAGCGAGGTCACGATGAAGCCCTGGCCAATAATCTGTTCGCGTATCGCCGGGGCCTGTTCCTGGCTGATGACTTTTACCTTCACTGAGTCAAAGGCGGAGACCGGGGAGAGGCTTTGGACCATATTAAGTGGCACATATACGACACTTGAGACCGAATCGTCTATTACGCCTTTGATGGTAAATGGCTGCGGGAACGTTATGGTCGTGGTGGTCGGTACGCCACTTTCTTCGTCAATGGTATCGGATGGGATATTTATCGTAAGCGATATTTTTTTATCGACCATGTCCTGCGGGTCCGCGTTGAAAAGCTTGGCGGTGGCCGTTGAGATGACGATATTCGCTTCTTTTGGCTGGGTGAACAATTCTCCCTTGAACGCCGATGTGCCGTTTAGCCGGAAAAAAGCCGGATCAATGACCCTGAAAATCGTATCGCTGGTCAGGTCCTGGTACCCGAGCTGGCCGGACATGCTTTTCAGGCGGGTGATTTCCGTCACTCCTGAGATTTTTTCCATCTTGTCGATGTTCTGCTGGGTCAGCCCGATCAATCCCGATGATCCGGGGTTGACGTCCAGGCTTAATAAGGCGTCAGCGGTGGTGATCTGGCTCAGGATGACCCGCTGCATGCCATAACCCAGGGAGACGAGGAACAGGACGGCGCCGATGCCAATGCTGACGCCGAGGATGGTGAGGGACGTGCGCATCGGGCGCGTCGTGAACATGCGGGTTGATAATGTCAGGAGGTCGCTGATTTTCATAGGTTATCCGGAAAATTTTCCGAGCATTAGTAATTCGAAGTGTTTAGCCATCTTGCGGGCGACGCGCCGGTCGATATCCGGCCCAGCGGGCAGTGGCTGGTGGAGCAGCGCGCTCAGCTGGTCCTTGTCGATCTTATTGGCCAGGCGTTGGACAAGCGCCTTATCCAGCGCCTGGACCTGGCGCTGGTCATGCAGGTCAACATTGAACGTTTCGAGCAAATAGCTGCGTGCTTCGGAGGCCTGCTTGTCCGCGCCGCGCACCTTGCCTTCGCGCTGCGCTTTTTCATCTTTTTCGAGGACGCGGATTTCTTCCAGTACGCGTTCGATTTTTTCGCCAAGTTTTTCGGCAGTACGCTTATCCAGTTCCACGCCGCCCTCGCTCGCTGGCCGGTCGAGGAATGACACCAAGCGCTCCTTGTCTTCCAGGCTTGAAACCATCATTTGCTGGACCTGTTTCTCGATTTTATTCAATTCCTCGGCGGACATGCCGGTCAGCACTTCGGCCACAATCTGCTTGGCTTTGAATGGGATGAGTAGGCCGCCCAGCTGGCCAGGGGCGATACCGGAATACGTACGGATCAGCAGTTCCAATTCTTTTGATATGCTTGGCGCTTCTTTTGCCCCCCAACCCAGCTCAACGGCGGCGGTGATGGCGTTATTCACTTTGATATCGATAATTTTTCCGTCCTTCATGTAAAATATCCGATGCGCCAGGTTCAAGTGCGACGGGTCATGGGTGACCAAAATGACGGTTTTTTGCTGTTCAGAATTCAGCTCGCCGATGAGCTCCATGACATCATGCGATGATTTGGAGTCCAGGTTGCCGACCGGCTCGTCAGCCAGGACGATTTGCGGGTCATTCATCAAGGCGCGGCAAATAGCCACCCGTTGTTGCTGGCCGCCGGAAAGTTCTGACGGCAGTTTATCCGCTTGGGTACTGACGCCGAAATGCTCAAGCAGTTTCTTGGCTTTGGCCAGGCGGGCAATCCGTTCTGCGCTGATGGCGATTTGCGGCAGGACCACATTCTTGATGACTGACAGGGAGTTGATGAGGTAAAAAGCCTGGAAGATCATGCCGGTTTTTTTCTGGCGGAATTCGGCAACTTCGTTTTTTTTCAGTTTGGCCACGTTCTTGCCGTCGACGATAATGTCGCCGTGGGTGTGGGTTTCCAGTCCGGCGATGGAGTAGAGGAGGGTGGATTTTCCGCAGCCGGACGGCCCGAAGAAGATGATAAATTCGCCCGGATAGATTTTCAGGCTCACGTCCTGCAGCGCCTTGACCTCGTTGGTCCGGCCCATGAAATAGGTGACACTCAGGTTGTCCACCTCGATGATTGGCTTGATGTCTTCGGCTTCTGGCATGGCATTATTATAATGAATTTTGTCGTTTTTTTCAATCCTGTTAGAAAATGTACAACAAATCATTTCTTACTAAAAGGATGGCAATTGATATTAATTTTTTTAAATTATTTTAACAATTATTGTACATTTTCTAACAGGGTCAACCCAATGATTTTTCAGAAATAAAAAAAGGAGCGTGGTTATACGCGCTCCAATTCAGCGGATTGATTGGCCCAGACCCTCTGAAGATATTCGAAAGCCTCCTTCCCGGTCGGGCAATGATGCAATGCTTCACCGGCAAACCAACGGTTGTCAGATGACTGAGCGATCAACCAAGCCATCCGGAATTCCGTTCCATAGATCCCGTCATAGTATTCATAAGCCTCGCGCCAAGTCGGACTATGTCCCAGATTTACGCCGGCGAACCAGCGGTTCAGGTCGCTTTGGGCGATTTCCCATTCGACACGGAACCGTTCCGCGAACACCTCGGTGTAATATATGAATACCATGGCCGGGGTCGGTTCGCACCGCAAAGCTGCGCGGGCAAGCGTGCGGTACTTCTCTGATTGGGCTTGGTCCCATTGTATCAATAGGATTGCGGCAATCTCTTTACTGCTCGGGGATTCACGCATATTCCACCTCCTAATGCGAAAGTGCTTTGTCCACCAGTGTACTCTTTTTGATAGAAAGTGCAAGACAGCTAAAACCATTAACAGCCCCATTGCCAAAGGTTTTGGCAAAAAATACCTAAAGGCGCTAATAAAATATTTAATTAAAAAAAATGAGGCAACTCAATGAGCTGCCTCTTGGACGGTTTCTTGCTTAGCCACCTACTGGATAATACAACTTTTTCGTCATTGCTATCCTCCATCGGTGGGCCTAAGCAAAAGAACAACTTTTTGTTTCATGGACACCCCCATGAGGTTAATGATATGCGCTAGAATCAACGCAATATTAGTTTACTTTAAACCATTCCGCTTGTCTAGCAGGCGCCCTTCGACTCGGTACGCTCGCTCAGGGTCTTTAAAAAAATAAAAACACTGATCAAAAAGTAAGTTTTTATTAATTAAAAAAACGGGCACCCAATAGGCGTCCGTTCTGCAGACCTAAGCATATTACGCAGACTGCGATACTTCGATCTGTTCGAAGTGCTGTTTGAACTCGCTAGGATTGAACGTCCTGAGTCTTTGGCCTTTTTCACCTACATAATATTGCAGGTTGTCTCCCCCATGATTAGCGGTTTCAACGGGATACGTCTGACCGACCTGGAATTCAGCCGAGTACCTGGGCACGATTTCAATGCACCGCGCGATAAAAGTATTTCCTGGCACGCTTTGCTCCTCTCTGTTTTATAATAATGTTCAATTTCAATTTTCAAATGAGCATATCACCCATTATACCATTTGTCAATAGTAATGGGACATAGTAATTAGCTATCCTGAAAAGGGGACATTTTAACTTCCCGTTGACATTGTACCAGTATAGCTTGACAAAAAGGAGTGAAAAAGAGTAAGTTATAGTGAATATAAAAATGCAATTTGACATATAAACCCAATACATTTTACAGAAAGGAGCAACCATGGAAAGGTTGCGAAATGTTCGGATGGCTGGCATCGTGCTGGCCTTGTTCGCGGTGCTGTTCTTAACACTGCCAAGTATGGCAACGACTAGAAAAGTGCCGTCGGACTTTACCACAATCCAAGCAGCGATCAATGTGTCGATGGCCGGCGATACGGTACTGGTCGCCACCGGCATCTACTCAGCGACGACCAATGGAGAAGCATACCCTCTGATCGCAAAGGGCGGCGTCATACTGACGAGTGAAGACGGGGCGAACACTACCTGGCTAATCGGCAACCTGACGACACGAATAATAGACTGTATTAATCTGGATGAACGGGTGACCATTGACGGTTTCCGGGTAAGCCAAGGGAAAGCCGTTGGCGGCGGCGGGATACGCTGTGAAAACGCGGTCGTCACCCTCACTAACAACCAGATCGTCAACTGTTCTTCGGATTCTGGAGGAGGCGTATACGGAAAAAACGCCGATATTGAATTTACAGGCAACCATATTGCCAGCAACTATGCGTCGTCAGCCGGCGGCGGATTGTCCCTGCTCGGCGGCGCGGCGCGGCTTCACCAAAACGTCATCATGCTAAATTCATGTACCGTACCCCACTACGCCAAGTCCGGCGGCGGCGGATTGTTCGCGGCTGATTGCGACTTGCAGCTGTATGGCAACATAGTCGACACGAACATCATCGGCATGTACGGCTACTACCCGGAAGGCTACGGTGCCGGTATCTGCGTACATGGCGGTAAATTAGTCCTGAGAGGTAACACAATCACCCGCAATGTTTTTTCGACTCAGTATAACGCACTTTGGGGGTCGCGTGGCTTCGGCGGCGGCCTGTATTGCGGAAATTGCGATACTGCGGCCATCACCAATAACATCATAAACGGCAACGTCATCTGGTTGCAGTACAGCAGCGATGCCCGCGGAGCCGGAATCTACCTGAAAGCTTGCGTGCAGCCGGTAATCAAGAATAATCTGATTGCCGGCAACTCGGCTGTCGGGGGATCGTTCAATACCGGGGCCGGGATCGGAATGGACAATACCTTTGCCGACTCAGTGATGAATAATACCATCGCTGACAACGTTGGCGGAGGCGTCTACACCGAGTTCGTGCTCATGACGCTGGCCAATAACATCATCGCCGGCAACTCGGCTGGCGTCGGAATCGTCAGCGGAACTGGTTCGGAACTGACGGTTCAGTATAACGATGTCTGGAATAACGCTAACGGTAATTTAAGTGGTAATCTGGCGGGCGTCGGCGACACCACCTGGGGTTATAATAACAACGGAACCGCCTGTGATAGGCATTATAATATTATTCGCGATCCGATGTTCAGCGCCGAAGCTGATAGTGCGTATCATTTGCAGTGCGGCTCGCCCTGCATTGATGCCGGGGCTCCAGCAAATCCGTCAGATCCTGACGGCACAGTAGCAGACCAAGGGGCATTCTATAAAAAAGATTGCCCGGTGGATATTGTGGAAGTTGGCCCGTCGATCCTGCCCACTGAATTTGTTTTAAATCAGAACTACCCAAACCCGTTCAATCCGTCCACCACCATCTCCTACGACTTGCCCCGATCGGTTCTGGTACGTGTCTCGGTATTCAACATACTGGGACAGCACATCATAACGCTGGTCAATGACCGGCAATCGGCCGGATATTACCACGTCAACTGGGATGGCCGTGCCAGTGATGGGAATGAAGTGAGCAGCGGGATCTATTTGTACGTGGTCCGCGCTGACGAGCAGGTGCAGAGCAAAAAAATGGTTCTTATGAAATAACTGATCATGCTCAGCATGACATCATACCCCTTCAGTCAGAAACTGAAGGGGTTTTTTATTTCCCTCGCGCCAAACATGGCGTGGGGTTTGCCATCCCGGCCAAAAAGAGGGAAAATAGGGGTAGGCACCAGTAATACTCAATATCGCAGTAATAATCAGATGGTATTTAGGCAAGCAAAAAAAGTTGAGAGCGCTATAAGGTGTTCCACCTTCGCAACCTAACGTCTAATTTTTAGCAATAATCTTTAAACTCAATGGACCCACAGCCATCACTGCCTAAGCAAAACTTCCCCTGGCTCAAACTCCTCGGCTACGGATTCCTGCTCTTCATCGTGACCAACATCCTGATTTTTATCCTCTCGATTGTTACTGGAACGCCGGAAACAGAAAATCCGATGAAAAAATATTTTTGGGTGGGCATAGTCCTGGCATTGCTACTGACTGCCTGTTCCTGGTTTTTTTCCAGACGATTCCATCCTGCCAGTTCCAGAGAAGCCTTCACCCATGGGGTCATCTGGGCGGTAATGAACGTTGGATTCATGCTGCTCGTCACAATCCCCAACGGGACAACCAGCATCATTTTCGGCCAGTGGAGCGCCTACCTCATATATGTCGGGATAGCGGTGGGTCCGCTGCTTGTGAAAAAAAAGCCAGCTGAACCGGACATCAATGCAGTTAAATAATTAATTTTTATACTATGGACAATATGCAACCAACGCAGGAAAAAAAATCAAACAAAACATTGCTAATCATTATTGCCTTCTTGGTGGTGATGATCGGTGCCGGCGCCGCGATCTATTTCTCCACGCAGGATACAAATGAAAATGCCAATACTACTACGAATACAAAAACAAACACTACGAATTCAACTGCCGCGTCAAATATTGCCGCCGATCCCTACGCCAGCCTGAAACAATACGACGGCAAAGTCATAAACATCTCATCTGCCGACGGCAAAGTTAAAGGCCAGGCGGTTATCGCCTTCCAAATGAGCGAGGCCATGCCCATCCAGGTCGTTTACTTCCTGAAAGTAACCGATACTCTGCCCATGTCCAGGGCTAATGTCGGCGGAGACAGCTACTACTACATCGCCAACCACGCTGAAGCGGCCAATGTCCGCACTGGCCAAGGCACCGGCCTCCTAAATCCGGTCCGCTGCAACAAGGATCAAATGCCGGATTTAACGGCGCTGGCTAAAACCCGCGCAACTGATGTCGCTACCTATACCGGCTGTTCGAGTCAGTACGATTTATCGGTTGCTACCGACACTTTCTACCAAATCTATTCTGATTACTATAATAACTATACTTTTAGCTACGATAAAATAGTGGGCAAAGACACGCTGGCTGTCTTCGACTCGGCGCCGTTCCACACAACCAACTCAACGACCGGCGCTTCTACGGCGGACAACAGCCAGGTTATCAGCCAGAGCGCTGTTGCCGCCCAGTACACGCTGACTTATTCGAATAATAATTAATGGAAAAAATATGCCGAAATGTCCTTATTGCCACAAAGAAGTTAATTTCAAAAACGTAAAACGGGAAAAAGAAGGCGTCGGACTTCTCAAGGAGGAAATCCTTTACTATTGTCCGCACTGCGGAGCTATCCTGGGCTTTTCCCGAGGCAAATACATATAGCTTAAGCGTTAAAATCAAAAAAAACTTATGCGCTTCCGACTGACGATTATTTTATTTTATCTGACCGCGGTTTTTTGGGTAATTTTTGCCGCCTCCTGGCTGTTCCGCGATTCCGACTACCGCTATTTCTACGCCGTAACTGGTTTAGGCTACGCTGTAGTGCTGGCCATCCTTGCTTTTTATTTGAATAAAAAAAAGCGCGCTGCCTGGTGGTTGGCTGTTGTTTTTGCTGTTCTAAATATACTGTTAACGATTGCCGACCAGGTCGGCTGGTTTGACCTAGCCTACCTCGTTCCGGCGATCGCGCTGTTGATCATGCTGTTTTTGATAAAACCGTCTGTTTTTGGCAGTAAACCGGCTAATAATTAATTAAGGTATTTATAAACAAAAACGGCCGCCGCATGCTTATCGGCAGCAGGCAGACCCCGTACGAAATCTTTGATTTCTATCGGGGCAGACGGAGCAGTTCTTAGAGGCGCTGGGCGTAAAAATGGAATAATATAATAATTTTATTAAAAACTATGAACAACGACCAGCCGGTAACGCCAACCACATCACCAAAATCAAAAAAACTAATTATTATCATCGTGATCGCGGTCCTGGTCATCGGTGGAGCAGTAGCAGCCTTTGTATTAGTGGGTAAATTAAAAGATAACGGCAATACAAACAATACAATTCCAACTAACATCACGTCTAATAGCAACGCCTTCGAGAGCGTAAATGTCACAAACTCGCCAACTATCCAAAATTCAAACCAAAATTCAAATGCGGCCGCCTCCACCGCCGGCAAGGTGCTCGGCCAAAGCGACGGCACTCTGCCTTACGCCGCCATTGACGAAGCTCATGTTGCTTCAGCAGTCATGGACAGTAACGGCGGCGTTATCATCGCCTCGCTGCCTAAAAACATCACCGCATACCTTATCCTGCCCGTAGACGAAGTAATCCAGGAGGCTTTCGTCAGTTTAATTCCTTACACGGCTATGCCCTCGGGGCAGAAGCACGGTTATCTCTCGGATGAGCTCGGCTATGGCGTGCAGATAGAGATAAAAAGCGCGCAAATGGGCATCCGAGGCTATTTGGTTTTTGACACTACCGGCGGTACCGCCGCTACAGAGGCGGCCGCCAAGGAAAAATATTTCAACCGTTGCGACCCGAATTTCACCTGGTTCGACCCCTACCTATGCGCCAAAAAGAATAAAGTATCCGCCTCGACAATCGTGACCAAGGATCTCGCTGTCATTACGCCGATCCATGTGGCCAAAGTAAACAGCCTGGTTTTTCCCCGCCACACCATCCCGATGGGCATAGACGGGCTGGTGGCCCTGCCGATCAAGGGCGGCGACGTGTTCATCCCCCAAAAAGTGGACCAAACGCTGGCGAATAAACTAGCCCAGGACGGCCTCAGCAAATACAGCAGCATTACCCAAAAGCTCGAAGCCGCCGGCTTGGCCCTGGCCTGGGGTGTCAGCAATTATTCACAGGAACAGGTGAAATTAATCAGCGATCTGACGGAAGACGATTATTACCAGGAAACAATCAAGGCGATAGTCGTTTCCCAGCAATTTTCCAAGTTGCTCGAGGCCGGCAGCCTGACCATCACGCGCGGTGACTTTGACGACAGGACCAATGAGGAACTGCGGATTTCCATTGACGAGAATCTGGCTGACCTGGTAAAAACCTTTCTCAAAGACGCCCAGGATGTCACTCAAAAGTTCGGCTTTGGCATCGAATCCATTGAAGCGGCCGCCGCAATCAGCGATGCCGCTCAGCTGGGCGTGGCCGGGGCCAGCCAAGCGCTCGGCACGGTCAGGAGCAATATTGAGAGCACTGGCACGTCGGATTCGGCTTCCCTGGGAAGACGCAGCAGCGCGCTGGAAAGTTCCGACTACACGAATCCCGGCAGCGGCGAACCGCAGCTCACTCCCGAGATCCTCCAGGGCATCGCCAGAGACGTGATCAACCACGTCTGGGCCGATCCCAACGCGACAATCGAGGAAATACTGAACGCCATGTCTCTGGCTCGCGCCACCGCCTTGGACAATGAAGACCAGATAATCAATGAGGGGCTGGAAAAAATCGCGAAAATCCTGGAGCAAATGCTCAAAGACGCCGTCTGGGCCAAGGATTTTTTCGATATTGCCGCCATCGCCAAAATGCTGGGCCTGGATGACCTGGCCGATGACGCCATCGCCAAAGGCAAAAAAGCCCCCATCTCGCAAAAGCTCTGCGATCTGGTAAAAAAGAATTTGAGCAACTTTGGCCTCAATAAGTGCAGTATTGAATAATTTGAACATTAAGATTGCCTCGTCGTCTGTCTACTCCTCTTCGCTTTTTAGCGGGGGTGTGGCAATCTCTAAACTATAATGAACTAACATCATCCGTACAATGAAAAAATTTTTCTATTGGGCACCACGCGTTTTAAGTATTTTGATAGTGTGTTTTGTTTCCGTGTTCGCCCTGGATATTTTTGAGGGGGATAAAACCGCCGGGGAAATAGCGCTTGGATTACTGATACACCTCATACCGACCTTCGTCGGGATCGCAGTCATTGTCATTGCCTGGAAGCGGGAACTGATCGGCGGCTGGCTGTTTATGGCCTTGGCTGTCGCATTCCTGTTCATGAGCAGGTTCGAGCTCGCCGGCATGCTGATGATCGCCCTGCCGTTCGCCGTCATCGGCGGGATGTTCTTGGTGCATTATTATAAATATCGGAAACCGGCTGCCACATCAAGCCCCTGAGGAAAATGCTGGAGAAATAAATCGTTGACAACCGGATAATTAACGTATAAAATTATTACAAACCTTCCCTAAATAACCTTTGGGGATTTTGTATATGTATTACGTCTACATCATGACAAACAAACGGAAGAATGTGCTGTATACTGGCGTAACAAGTAATATCGTTGGTCGGGTTTGGCAGCACAAAAACAAGGCACTTCCCGGCTTCACCAGTAAGTACCGCGTATGTTGCCTGGTTTACTATGAGGAATACCAATACGTTTACGATGCCATTGCGCGGGAGAAGCAGATTAAAAATTGGAAGAGAAAATGGAAAGAAGACCTTATTAGGAAATTAAATCCTGGCTGGAAGGACCTGGCGTCTGAATGGTATGACCGAGATGCTGAATCCGATCCCGTCATTCGCCGGGACTTCGGTTCAGCATGACAAGAATAATATACAATTGTCATTCCGGGCTTGACCCGGAATCTCCGTTACCAGCACATCACCTTATACCGAGATTCCTCGGCAAGCTCGGAATGACAAGGGTGGGGTGTGCTCGGGATGACAAGGGTGAGTGACGCGGGCAGGGACACCCGCGTTCGGAGGAGGTTGGAATGCCGTCCCACCCTCAAACCATCGCGGGTCTCCGCGCCCGCGATGGCATTCCAAACCGCACCCGCACAACTAACCATTTCGGATTTTACCCATATGATTAAATCATTTTTCATGTATAAAATTATAAAAAATTTGACATTTCTTTCTAATTTTGATAATATTGTGACATATTGGTAAAAAATAAAAACATATACAGCATATAGGAGGCAATCATGTCTTTTATTTTCAGAGCGCTTCCGCTACTGGTTTTATTCTGTGTTATGGCAGTGGATGCTAATGGCTGGTGGGGAGTTCCGGCTATACTGGGTTTATTTTTCCTCACCTTGTACTTTGTACATATCCGCGTCAATAACTTTAAACAGTTCAGCCTGCGGAGCTATATGGGGATGCTTCGGCACTTGGAATAAGCCAGAGCGTTATTTGAACTTCACAGAGACCCTATCCTGATAGATAGGGTTTTATTATTGGTATCTTTTAAAGTAATTCTCAATATTATTTAAAACCATCCAAAAAAATCACAATATCCGATGTAATGCACGGCATGAACTTCCCATTTTTCCAAAAACGTTTTTACGCCCGGGTCGTCAATACCGACGCGTATTTGCATCGCGTTATCAAATACGTTCAACATAATCCCGAAAAAACTGAATTGCCGGTGAAATACCGCAAACCCCCATACCGGCATTTCGATTGGAGTACGGCAAACGCCTTGTAGTTGCGGAAAAATCGGAGTAAAATGAAGGCATAATTCGTAATGAAAAACTATGGAAAACTACGACCCAAAAACAGACTGCTGTCCGCCGTTTGACCCGAGCCCTTGGGACGGGAAAACATTTGAATGGCAAGACAAAAAGTTCATCAAAGACAAGGTCTGTTGCGCCTTCAATGTCCCCATGAATTTCGGGAAGGTGATGACGAGGGTGACTGCGAAGATTAATGCCGCCGGAGCAAAATTCCAGGACTGGATGGCGCTCTCGGAGCATACGTCGATGTGGAAGATGAACGTGTACCTGGCCGTTGATCGTGACATCCCCGGCGCAGAGAATACGACTTTGAGCGGGAAATTCATTAGCAAAGTGTACGAGGGCAACTTTGGACAGACTGGGAAGTGGTGCCAGGACTTCGCGGGATATGCCAAGCAGCAAGGGCATAGTGAAATCAAGAAAATGTATCTGTGGTACACGACCTGCCCCAAGTGCGCGAAGAAGTACGGGAAGAATTACGTGGTAATAATTGCTAAAATAAATTAAACATATGATGGACGTTAATGTTCATAAACATGGCGGTGAGGCAGTTTACGGCTTAGGGTTTGTCGGCGCGGCGATATATTACATTTCCGTGGCTACAGGATTTTGGATGGGCGTGCTGGGGTTCCTGAAGGCAATCGTCTGGCCGGTGTTTTTCGTGTACGAGGCGTTGAAGTTTTTTGGGAATTGAATGCGTGACGGCGGGGATGCCAGGGAATTAAAAAGAGACCCACGGTTGAGGCGGGTCTCGGTTGTTGGCATTCTATCAAATACTCTATGAAATGGTGATGGGGGAATCAAGCCCAAGGGCGGTCCTGAGAGACGGATGAATCTTGCCGGATATGCCGATCGATACTCTCTTGCAGCCGCCGCAGACATACCGGTAGATATTTCCGCTCGAACGCAGTCTTACTTTCAAATCGGTCTTTCGATGGAGAAGGTCGGAGGTCCCGCGCTTGTCCCCACAGTGCGGGCAGCCTTCGCGATCAAGCTGACTACCCGTTACGATGTGTATTTTATAGCCATGTTTTTTAGCCATAACATGCTCCTTTGTGGAACGATTTTTATTTCGAATTATAGAAGCTTACCACATATTTCTATTTTTGGGTATACATGCCTGTACTGGAAAATATTGAAAAAATGACGCCTCGCGGTTGGTGTGCCGCAAGGCGTTCTAGGCGTCAGCTCCGCGCTCGTCAGCTTCGGTAATGCTCCAGTCGGTGCCGCAGGATTGGCAGTGGAAATCCGTTTTTGTTACTTTGACAAAGCGCATGGGAAAGGCGAATCCGAATTTTGATCCACGCGGGTAGACGACATAGTGCCGTGACTGGCAGGACGGGCAGCGGCGCTGGTTGGTGGCTGGAATTGAGGTGACGATTCCGAGAAGGTAAGAAACCCAGATTATAAAAAGGAATGCGCCGATCAATCCAAACAGCACGCCCATGACAATGAGGAAAGTATTGCCGGACTCGAAGCACAGCCACGAGAGAAAAGAGAATCCAAGAGCCATGAGCAGAAGCTTTTTCGCATTGGACATACGCCCTCCATTGTATAAAAAAAGAACATTGATTGATAGTAACCGATCGTAATAAAACTGTCAACACACGACTTCGCGATGAAACTAAAAGCCCGGGCTATTCACCTGGCCTTAAAATTGGTATACTGCAGTTGCGATAGCCCTAGTAAATAATTACTGGGAATGGTTCATTAACCATCTGGCCGAAATACGGAGGGTAGGTAACTGCCATGAAACGTATTTCTAATTTGGTGGTCGTCGGCTAACCCAACAAGACAATGG
Organism: Patescibacteria group bacterium; assembly: GCA_043808365.1. GTDB lineage: Bacteria > Patescibacteriota > Patescibacteriia > UBA10025 > JAHIVO01 > JBAYGJ01. The sequence continues at coordinate 7,056 of JAZDEZ010000015.1, read as the reverse complement.
CCGCCCGCCCGGAGTAGAATGCACGCCACCCGAGGTCGGGTAGTACGAGCCCGCAGGAGCACCACTCCTTTTTTTAAAGGCCAATCCTGCACAGTGCGAATATGCCCCGAGTGACGATTGTAGTTTCTCGGGGCGTTTTTTTAGACTGGCATTGAAGTAGCGCCTTGTTCTTACGCGAAAATTGGCATAAAATAAAAACATTATGAACGTCCCTAACAGAGAAAACATTTATCCCGGCCTATGCGTGGCCATTGTCCAGAAACAGGACCAGCGCACCGGCCGGCTGACCGAGGGCGTAGTTCAGGATATTCTGACAAATTCACCCACCCATCCGCATGGCATCAAGGTTAGGTTAGTAACGGGCGAGGTAGGGAGGGTACAGATTATCCGGCAGTGAGACATCAGTTGGAAGTTGTAGGAAGAAAGTACGGTTATAGGTTGTAGGGTATAAAATAAACTAAAATTATTTAATACTTATGATCTGGCAGGATATATTAATTGCCATCGTCAGCGCCAGTATTGCTTTTTCCATAGTCCCGCAGATTTATTCTAATTATAAAAATAAAACCGGCGGCGTTATTTCCGCCACAACCTCGGTCAGTTTTGTGGGCGCCTATTTAATTGCTTTTGCTTTTTTCACTTTGGAACTGTATTTATCTTTTATTATTATAGTGCTTAATGGTACTTTTTGGCTTATACTTTTTATCCAAGGGCAACGCTATAAAAAAGTTAAAAAATAATCAAATGAACCAGCTGCTCATTGCCCCATGCGGCATGAACTATGGCGGTTGTTTGTTTGATTCGGAATACTAGGCAAAACCGCCACCTTCTGATAGAATGCTTTGTACTGACTCCGCGCCGGTACCCGGTATCTCCCCATTATTTATCCCAAACCATGCATTTCCATATCATCCTACTTTTTCTATTGGTCGCTCTAGCGGCTTTTTTTTCCGCGTCCGAAGCCGCCCTGCTGTCCACCAGCGCTGTCCGCGTACGCACCTTGCTCAAAGAAAACCGTGCTGGCGCCACCGCCCTGGCGAAGCTCAAACACATGCCAAGGCGCATGATCATTACCATACTGATTGGCAATAATGTAGCCAATATTACGGCAGCTACTATAGTTACCCTGATCACCAGCCGAGAATTCGGCTCGACTTCTTTAGGCGTTGCCGCCGGTCTCCTGACATTAGCCCTCCTGATATTCGGCGAAATCACTCCAAAGACGCTGGCCAGCCGGTACTCTACCAAATTGTCATTGATTGTCGCGCGTCCGATTCTAATACTTAATTATATTTTTTACCCTTTAGTCGTGTTTTTGGACTGGCTGGCGCAGGCTCTGGAGAGCGTGGTCAAGTTCAAGCCGCATGAGCCCATTACCGAGGAGGAGATCAAGACGATGATCGAATACGGCGTCGAGCATAATATCGTTTCCCACACCGAACAATTTATCATCAACCGGGCGCTGGTGTTCGCGGACACGACCGCCCGGACGGTCATGATCCCGCTCGGAGATTCAGTTTTGCTGGACGCCGCCATGCTGGTACGCGACGCTCTGCCGCAAATCATTGCCAATGGGTATTCCCGAACGCCGGTTTTTTCTGAACGGCCTGACAACATCGTCGGTGTCGTCCTGATCAAGACGATCGCAAAAATATTCATGGAAAACGGGGGAGACAAGCCCTTGTCGGCCATAATGGCTGACGCCCCTTTTGTACCGGACGGTATCCGCATCGATTATTTGTTTAAGATATTCCAGAAAACCAGGAAACACCTGGCCGTCGTGCATGACGGCGACCACCATGCCATTGGGATAGTCACCCTCGAAGACCTGATCGAAGAACTGGTCGGCGAAATCGCGGACGAGAGCGATATGGGCGAAAGCGATAAACCGTCCCCGGACAAAGCCTGACAAGTTAATATAAAAAATATTGAAAGAAAATGCATGGTGATCCAGGAACAATTCGAAGAATACATCAACGAGGCCGTGGCCATGGTACCGCCGGCCGTCCGCGATCGGATCGAAAACGTGGCCTTTGTGGCTGAAGATGTGCCGACCGCGCCAAACTCGAAAAAACGCCAAGCCCAATCACGTGGCCTGCTTTTAGGTCTATACGAAGGCGTCCCATTGCCCGGACGCAGCGGGTACTATTCCGGCGTCCTGCCCGACAAGATTACTATTTTTAAAAACGCCATCGAGCGGGTGGCCGGGCCTGATCCGGAAGCCATTCGATTAAAAACGCATGAAGTCGTTCACCACGAGATCGCCCATTACCTCGGCATGGACGAGCGGGCGGTGCGGGCCTGGGAGCGCAAACGGAAAATATCCACTAAATAAAAGATACTTTTGATATTCAAAAAACTCCTTGTCGGGAGTTTTTTGTATTTATATTGCCCCGCCCGCCCATGGGCGGGCGCCCGGAGAAAATATTAGGTTTGGTTACACTTCAATTACTACGGGCAAGACCATGGGTCTGCGTTCGGTCTTGGTGAACAGGAACTTGCCGATCTGGTCGCGGATCTTGTTCTTGATGAACGCCTCGTCAGCGGACGTGCGCTGGTCGCGGTCCTTGAGCAGTTTTTTCACTTTATCGCGCACCTGGTCGATGAATTTCTGGTTTTCTTTCATGTAGATGAATCAGCGTGAGATGATATCGGGACTGTTCACCAGTTCGCCGGTCCGGGCGCTGATTTTCACGATGATGACGAACATGCCGTCGGTGGCGAGAGCCTGGCGGTCGCGGAGTACGACATGGGAGATGTCCCCGATCCCGAGCCCGTCCACAAAGACATAGTCAGTGGGGACTTTTTTTGGCAGGAGCTTTGGCTGGCCTTTGCTGAATTCCAGGATGGAGCCGTTGTCCAGGACAAAGGTATTTTCCGGGCGGAACCCGTCGCGAGTGGCTAGTTTGGCCGCTTCCTTCAGGAAGGCATGATTGCCGTATACCGGCAAGAAATACGTCGGGTTGATCTGATGCAGTACAGTCAGGATGTCCTGGGCCGTCGAGTGGCCGGAAGAATGTACGTCCATGATGTCAGAATGCACCACGTTGTCGGACAGGCGGTACAGATTGTCTTTCAGCCGCTGGATGGTGCGTTCGTTGCCTGGGATGACGGATGACGAGAAGACGATCGTATCAGATTTTTGGATTTTAACGAACCGGTGCGTCCCATTGACGATGCGTGACAGCACCGCCTGGGCTTCTCCCTGGGCGCCAGTACAGAGCACGATGACGCGCTGATCCGGGAATTTACGGATGGCCTCGATGGGGATGAGCGTGTCCTTATGCACCTTGATGTAGCCGAGTTTCTTCGAGATCTCCACGTTATTTTTCATGCTGTAGCCGTCGAGCGCGACTTTTTTTCCGATGGACTCGGCATATTCAATCACGCGTTTGATGCGCTCGATCTGCGAGGAGAACGTGCCGATGATGATGCGGCCTGGCGCCTGCCGGATGAGGCGGAAAATGTTTTCATACATGACGTGTTCGGGTACGCGCGGATTCGTATGCGTCGCGCCAAGGGACTCAAGCATGAGGATGGTCGGTTTCGGCAGTCGCGTCAAATGGGAATATTCGACTGGTTGGCGGCCGGAGGGGTTGGGTTCATAGGTCCAGTCCCCGGGGTGGATGACGGTGCCGGCTGGAGTGTTCAGGAGGACGCCGACCGCATCCATGATCGAATGGTCGACTGGGAAAAACCCGGCAGTAAACTGGCCCAGGCGAATGCGTTGGTTGATGTTACTGACGGTAATGACTTTTAATCGGCTGGCCGCGCCTTTTTTATAGTCCTCGACGCGGTGCTTGACCATGGCCAGGGTGAGCGGCCGGCCAATGATGGCTGGGTAGCCAAGTTTTTCCAGCAGTATTGCGGAAGCGCCGATATGGTCCAGATGCCCGTGCGAGAAGATTACGGCGCGGATGTTTTTTTCCTTGCCGCGGAGATATGACGTGTTAGGGATGATGTAATCAATCCCCGGCATGTCTTCCTCGGGGAATTGGACGCCCATGTCCAGGATGACGATATCATGACCGTATTCGAATACGGTCATATTGCGGCCGACTTCTTCCTGGCCGCCCAGGGGGATTATTTTCAGAGTTTTCGTGCCGCTGATCGGTTGCGGCTTTTGGGTTTGCGGCCGCCCGCTTCGCAGCGAGGCGAGTTGCTGTGGGCCCCGACCGCGAAAGCGGCGTTTTTTATTTTTGTGAGACATAGATTGTTATAGTGTTAGAGACAAATGTCAGTGTGCAGTAGACTGTTGATCGTAATCAGTAGTCGCAGTACAGGTGACAGAGTCTGTGAATTAGATATTAGGTGTTAGTTGTTTTCTCCCTTCGGGAGATCCCCCCTGCTTGCCGTACTCATTAAAATGTTGGTGCCCAGGGGGACCCCATAGCCAAACCTCATTTTATTCGGTTTGCACGGGGCAGGGAACTTCACTGGTGCCGCGGGGGAGAGTCGAACTCCCATGACCTTACGATCGCTAGCTCCTGAAGCTAGTGCGTCTGCCAATTCCGCCACCGCGGCATGTTGATTGTTAATTTTTTTGCCCCCGCCAGAGGCGGGTCCGCCTTTGGCGGAAATTCCGCCACCTGGGCATAGTGTATGAAGTTGTATTTACGGCAAGTATGGCGGGCAGGTCTACCAAATTCCCTGCCTACCGGACAGGCAGGCGCCACCTCGGCTCGAATAGAATTGTTAATAATATTGTCTGCCAACTTGCCCCGTAACGGAGCAGTAGCGACGTCTTCGGGGTTCCGCCACCTGGGCTTGGATGTTATTTCCAATGCAGTTTGGTTTTGAGATACCATTGATTGATCATGTTCAGTCGGCCGGAGGGAGTGGTGATCAGTTCAGTGGCGACGCCCTTGATCTTCTTGTTGATCGGGTAGTCATACGCCGGACTGAAGAGGAAAATGGCCGGTTCGTCCTCCAGAAGGATGTTCTGGAAATCGACGTAATTTTTTGCCCGGGCATTCGGGTCGGACTGCTGGCGGGCCGCTTCCAGCAATTTATCCGCTTCTTTATTGTAATACGCGGATAGGTTCAGGCCATTCCCGGCGGTTTGGCTGGAATGCCAGAATGGGTACGGGTCAGGATCAGCACCAAGTATTTCCCCGTACAGCAAGGCTTCGTAGTCTTTTGGCTTGATGATTTCCTGGCTGACGCGGTTTGGATTCAGGATTTTCAGTTCAATGCCAACACCGATGGCTTCCCAATTTTCCTGGATGATGTTGGCGGCATGAACGTATTCCGGCTGGTCAACCGTGGTTAACGAAAACCGGAGTTCAGCGCCGCTTTTTTGGCGCAAGCCGCCGCCATCGGGGATTTTCCATCCGGCCGCGTCGAGCATACCGCCAGCTTTTGCCTGGTCAAACGCGTATTGCTTGGCGCCGGCATTGTATCCGAGGAAGCCTTCCAGGATCGGGCCATTAGCCAGGAATGCTTCTCCCGCCTCGGCTTCACTGATGATGCGTTGGCGGTCAATGGCATGGGCTAGCGCTTGCCTGATTTCTTTGACTTTGAGGAGCGAATTTTTTTGGTTGAAGAATACGGCGGTGTATTGCGGCAGGCGGAGATTGTGGATGACGATATCCTTATTCTTGCTCAACGCGTCGCGGTTTGAAGCCGGCAAGTAACTGAGTCCGACGACACTATTGTTTTTGAGGGCGTTGACGGCCGTGTCAAAATCAGGGTAGAGCTTGAATGTGATTGTATCCAGATAAGAAGGCTGGCTATAGTAGTTGATGTTGCGTTCCAAGGAATACGCCTTAACATTCCCGCTCTTATCTTTTGTTAATTCCTTGAACATGAGCGGCCCGGAGCCGATCGGTTTCATATTGTACTCTGCCAGGCGGAAATTGGTGGGTGAGACGTCGGACCAGAGGTGAGCAGGCAGGATGCCGACTGTTAAATTTGAAAGGAATGGGGCGAACGGCTCCTTGAGGGTAAAACTGACCGTCTGATCGTCTACGCGTTGGACCGTGACGCCCTTGAAATTTGTCGCCAGGGGGCTGGCAAAGGACGGATCAGCCAGCGTTTCAAAGGTAAATATGACATCGTCTGCCATAATGGCATTGCCGTTTTGCCACTTGAGGTCAGGTTTGAGGTGAATGGAGTATGTTTTTTTATCTTCTGAAATTTCATATGAGGATGCCAGGTCCGGCACAACCTGAAGCTGTTCATCATATTTGAATAGTCCGGAATAGACCAGGCGGGTCAGGTCGCGATCCACGTCGGTCTGGGCCAGGAGCGGATTGACATATGCCGGCTGGCCGACTAACGCTTCGGTGTACTCGCCACCGGGTTGCGCCACATATTCCACATGGCGCTGGTAGAAATTGAAGACTAAAAATCCCAGAGCGATTATAACCAGTGCCAGCAGGCTGCGGATGATTATTTTTTCCTTTTTTGAAAGGTACTGGGGCAGGTACTGGAGCTGTTGCCAGTCAGGCCACCGGCAGGTGGCCAGCGACATGACCAGTTTTTTGTCCAAGTCCCCTCGGAGCCCGACCGGTACGCTGTCCGTCGGTATCGGCTTAACTTCAATAGGCGCCTTTTTGAACGGGCGCCAGGTAGAGATTTTATGCCAAATATTTGTAAAATCAAAAGCCACGGAATACGGAAATTATTTGTTCACGAACAGGATATTGGCGATGGCCGCGCCAAAAAAGATGACTGATACGACAATAGTAGTAGTGAATAGGATTTTTTCAAAACCGCGTTTGGTCCGGTAGACGTTGCCCTCGCCGCCGAAAACACCGCCCAAGCCGGAGCCGCGGCTCTGCAGCAGGATGGCCGCGATCAAGACGGCGGATAATACGATTTCGATGATATTGAAAATTTGTTTCATAACGGTAAATCAGTATGATTGATACTACCAGAATTAGGTGAATGTGTCAATGGGTAGTAAGGGGTGTGTCAACGGGAAGTTAAAATGTCCTACTTTCAGGGAAATAGAAATGTCCTACCTGGGCGTTTTGTTTAGCTTTTACGCTGGCATTGAACGATAACCTCCAGGGATGGCCTGGCGGCGGGATATGGGCTTTCGAGGCCGCC